>JAUNLI010000162.1 GCA_030532315.1 Slackia sp. | reverse complement strand
TCACCGTACCCGTCGTAACGAAAAGTTCATCGGCTATATAAGGCAGGCTCCTTCCTTTCGAAAGATAGGAAAACACCTCGCTTTCGCGTTTCGTCAATTCGAACGCCGTTGCAAACAAGTCAATCCTTTCCTCCAAGGAAACTCCCATGGAATCAAAACATGGCTCATCGCGGTGCGAAAACAGGCCGTTTTCATCCTGCGAACATTCGGATTTCTCACTCATTGCCACTGTATCCGAAGCCTCGGGTAAGACGGCATCGGCATTGGCGGCCTGCTTCACCATGATGAGAAACAACGCCAGCATGGCAAGGCCGCACGCCCACTCGAAAACGCCCGGATAGGAAGCATCGCCCACATTGACCTGCTTTCCAACCACGTTTCCAGCAAGCACCACGGCCGCCGTTACCGCTTGAGCCATAGAGAAAGACAAAAGCGGCGACAAGGCCTTTTCCCATGTTGCCCTGCTCACGGAAACAATAATCAGAACCTGGAAGAAAAAGGCACACCCTTGAACCAAAGCGCCACACAGGGCAATGGCCGATCCGTCGGAAGCAAGAATCCCTATGAGCCCCACCGCCGAAAACGTCAAGGTGAGCCTATAGACCGCCGACGCGGAAAGCGAAGACCCGTCAGATGTCAAAGGCACGAGCGCCATAGTGGCAATGCAAGCGCACACGAAAGCGCCGCCCCTGAAAAGACCGTCCGCGTTTTCGTACGAAAAACCCATTGCCGCCGAAGCAACCATATTGCCGACAAATGCAGCGAGAAGAACGGCGGCCAAGGCCCTCCACGGAATGCCCGATAGCTCCCATGAACCATTAAAAAGCTCGCCGAGAAACGCAAGGCTTCTGCCAGCGTCTTTTTTCTCTTGCGATTCATCGACCTTTCTTACCAGCGCATCACGATTGCGCACGTCAATGCGCCATAGCGCCCATGATGCCAGCGGCATGACCGCAACGCAGACGATTCCGCCTTTATATGGGGCAAACGGAAAAACGAAGTACAACGCATAGGCAATAAGAAACGACAATACCACCAACGATTGCATGCCCTTCGACCCGATGGAGTAGCGCGCTCCCCAAGCAATCCCAAGCAGGGGAACGCAGACGCCATGCGCCATGCCGCAACAGACGATGCCCACCATACAGCCAGACGAGACAAACGCCGCAAGCAGCAAGGTCAAAACCGAGGAGAGAATCGCACAGAAAGCAAGAACGAAGCGACGCACAACAAATCGCCGCAAAGAAGACGACGCTAGAAGCAAGCAAGCAGATGCGACAATGCAGCCTTGCGATACGAAAAAACCAACCTCAAGGCCAACGCTTCCAGCCCCAACCGTAGGAGGGAAAAGAACCGGGCTTAAATAACAAAGAAAGCCCCATGCCCATAAAAACGACGACCCGACGACGGCAATCGAATTCGACACCATACGATTACTCGAAACGAAACGTCGCAAACGTGAACCAGCCAACACGTCCCCTTTTCCCCTTGCTTGCCAATATAAGCTCTCCGTTTTACGCATTGTACAAAGACCCCTTCGCGTACACGTTGGAATCTCTTGGCATATTTCAAACGCAATGGCCATGCCTATATTGTGACCAGGTGTTTTGACGGCCATTCATAAAAATATACCGTTTCGTATGACGCGTAAAACACAGCGATTCGCCACCATGGGAACCCATAGGTCGTGCCATTGGGGCAACGTCTACAAGGAGGGAACAGATGAACGAGAGAAAACTGAGCCGTCGCGCATTCTTGGGAACGGCCGGAGCGGCAACCGGATTGGCCGCGCTGGCAAGCCTGGGCGGATGCGCGCCTAAAACGACGGGAGCCGAGCAAAGCGCCGCAGACGATGTCGCCGCAAACGGAGCCATGCAAACAACCGACCCTTCGAAGGCCGTATGGCCCGTTGTCGAGGAGATCGAAGTGGGAGCGGCGGGCGAAGGCAAAATTGCCTTCGTGGCCGAGCCGATCGCGGAATCGGATATCGTCGCAACCCATGATGTCGATGTCGTCGTATGCGGATTAGGACCGGCGGGCGATGCCGCCGCGCTTTCCTGCGCCGAACATGGCTTGAAAACCGTCGCCGTCGAAAAACAGAGCACCGGCAACTACAACTCGGCGACCATCGGCGGAACGAACTCGAAGCTGCACCAGCACTGGGGCATGACCTACGACACCGACGCATGGATCGCCGACGCCATGGTCGACTGCGCTTTCCAGGGCGACATGAGCCTGTACCGCCACTTCCTCGAGAAAAACGGCGAGGCCGTCGATTGGTACATCGGACACTTCGACAACCAGAACCTCGACGACTACCCGCTCACGTTCGCCGCAGGAGACTTCCCCGATTTTCGCGACGAATACGACAAAACATCGCTTTCGCGCTCGTGGAACACATCGCTCAACCTGCCCTATCCTCCCGGCGACCTTGCAGGGATTCTGGCAGGAATCCTCGAAAATGCAGGAGTTGAAATTCGCTACAGCTGCCCGGCATGCCAGCTCGTGTCCGACGATGCGGGAAAAGTAACCGGTGTCATTGTGAAAAGCGAGCAAGGCTTCGAGAAATACAACTGCGCGAAAGGCGTCGTGCTGGCCACCGGCGGATACGAATTCAACCAGCAGATGCTCAAAGAGCGCTGCCGTCCGCGCAGCGTACCGGGCAGCTGGCTTACGGGCGCATTCGGAAACACCGGCGACGGCCACCAGATGGGCATTGCCGTCGGGGCCGCCGAAGACGAGTTTCCCCAGCCTATCATGCTCGACCCCGAACAGCTTATGCCGTATCTGCGCGTCAATAAGCTGGGTAAACGATTCACCCCCGAATACGAACCCTACGGCCACCTCGCGCTTGCAATTCAGGCGCAGCCCGGAACCTACGACTTCTACATCGTCGACGACGCCATCGACGAGAAAATCGACAAGATCTGGACGCCGAGCTCTTCATGCTACGGCCCCAAGGAAGTCTGGACGGCCGCCGCGCGCAGTGAAAAAGCCTTGAAAGCCGATACGCTCGAAGAGCTTGCTGAATTGATGGAAGTGCCAGTAGATGAATTCGTGGCCTCCATCGAGCGATGGAACACCATGGCCGCCGCCGGAAAGGACGAAGACTTCGGCTTCCCCGGCGACATGATGATGACCATCGACACCCCGCCCTATTACGCCACGAAAGAATTTGCCGACGGGCTTTGCACCGCGGGAGGTTTGCTCGTGGACACCGAATGCCGCGTCCTCGACAAGAATCGCACCCCCATCGAAGGCCTTTTCGCAGCGGGCGTGGTTTCGGGCGGCATGTTCTACAACACATACCCGCACAATCTGAACTGCCTCTCTCATACGCGCAATTGCCTGATGGGCTACACCATCGGAGAAGTACTCGGCGCTTAGCAGCCCCTCCTCTCGACGCATGGACAAACAAGGCTTTCGCCCGTCCATGCGTCGTCCAAGCTGCCGGAAACGAAAAAACGTCGTAATTGAACAGCATACCAAAAACGAGGAAGCCCGCCTTGCGCGGACTACCTCGTTTTTCGTTTTCACACCGTGCACGCGCGCAAATCAAACACCTGTAGTTCCTTCAGCAGTTGCAAGCGCCAAAATACGCACGATTGCCTTCGCATGCTCAGTCGTGGTCGTGGCCGCAACCGCAGCCGCCCCCATGTGCATGCTCGTGGTCGTGGCCACAGCCGCATGCATCATCGTGTGCGACGGCGTCGGACGCCGCAAGCGCCGCCGCCACAGCCTGCTCTTCCG
>JAUNLI010000161.1 GCA_030532315.1 Slackia sp. | reverse complement strand
CGCAGCCCTGTGCCATGGGCCGAGAGGGCGAATGGCACGCCGCACGGGGTAGGGATCCAATTGCCGCACGCGCCCCAACTATGAACGGCGCCAACAGCGGCAGGTGAGGTCTTTGACGAATTACGACAGCATGCGGCAAAAATACATCGACAGGCACCGCCGTCGCCATGGCGAGCGCCCGGCAAGCCAGCGAGCCTGGCGCGATGCCCAGAGGTTCTTCCGCCGGACCTTCAACATTCGCGAAAACCGCGCCCCGTACCATGTGATTCGCAAGCGCTTCGTCAACGGCGCGCGGCTCACGGGCACCCACTTGTGCATCCTCATCGTCGCGATGATCATCGCATGCATAGGCCTCGACATCGATTCCGATATCGCCATCGTCGGCGCCATGCTCATCTGCCCACTCATGGGATCGGTTCTCGCCCTCGCATACGGAACCGCCACCATGGATCGCAGCCTTGTGCGCGAGGCTCTAACCGGGCTCGCCCTGCAGATGGCCTTTTGCCTTGCCACATCAACCCTGTACTTCATGCTCTCGCCCGTTGCGGGCATGACGCCCGCCCTGGCGGACAATTCCAGCCCCACGGTCTGGGACCTTCTGCTCGCCCTGGTGGGAGGCTTTGCCGGTGGGTTGGGCAACTCACGCGACCAGGAGCCCGCCACGCTCATCTCAGGCGTCGCTGTCGCAACCGCCCTCATGCCGCCGCTGTGCGCAGCGGGATATGGACTCGCCGCATCCGACGGAGGACTGTTCCTCAGCGCCCTGTACGAGTTCGGGATCAACGTGGTCTTCATCGCCCTTTCGGCAGAAGTCGTGCTGTTGCTGCTCCGCACCCCACTCAAATGCGACCTCAACGACGACGGCATCGTCACCGCAGAGGAAGACGAACTCGTGCACGCCGCATCCCGCAAGATCCGCTGGCGCATCCTCGCGGGAACGATCATCTTCGCCATCCCGTGCATCGCACTCACCAGCAGCACCATCGCCTCGGCGCACGACGAAAACGCAGGCGCGACGGACTACTACGGTGCAGAGCAAACCGCGCGTGAGCTCGCCGTGGTTTGCCCGGGCTTCGAACGCTATTCGATTGGAATGGAAGCCAATGCCTTGCCGGAGGGCAACACGCAGTACGAAGATGCAGGGAGCCTTGTCGCACGCGTCGTGACATCGAAGGCGCTCACCAGCCACGAGCGCTCCATGGCAGAGGATCTCATTCGCCTCGACGCGCCCGATGTCGAGCGGGTCACATTCGAGATAGAGGGCGCATAAGGGCTCGCCCCCATCGCACAGCGCTGTGACGCCGCGCCCGCCGCAAACTCAAAGCCCGGCCGGCAGCCCTAGCAAACCACCTTGCACACATCTATCCACGTGGCGCCCTGAACAACCTTCTCAAGCTCATCGGGGGTCAGGCGCACGGCGCTGTTCGAGCTCCCGCACGCAGGGTACACATACTCGAACCTACGAATAGACTCATCCGGGTACACCGGGGTCCCCGCGGGGATGGCGAAGGGGCACACGCCGCCCGGCGCATGGCCAACCATACCTTCCACCCGATCGCCCGGAATCATCTTCGCCTTCGTGTGAAACGCCGCCTTGAACTTGGGATTGTCGATCTTGGTGTCGCCCGCAGCGCACACGAGGACCGCGCCATCCCCCACCAGGAACGACAGCGTCTTCACGATCTCGCCCTCGCTCGTGCCGGCAGCGTGTGCAGCCTGCGCCACCGTCGCAGACGGCTCATCGAACTCCAACACGCGGCCGGAGAACCCGCACTCATCAAGATATGCCTTCGCACGCTCAAACGACATCGATTATCTGCCTTTCCGCCTGGTGTAGCGCTTCACGCCCCACGAGCCCGCCATAAGCAGCGCGCCCGCGCCCGCCAATAAGCCACCTGCAACCGAGGGATCGCCCGTTGACGGAAGGCGCCCGGGCCGCACGCCGCTCACACCTCCACTGGAACCACCGTGTGCGGAAGTATACGTCACGGACCCCGAGATGCGACCCATCACCTTCTCCCAGTCGCTCCGACTTAATACTCGGACAAATCGACATAAGATAGGGCCGTCTTGCGCCCGAAGAGACGATTGCGCACCTCAGGGAAACGGCGGCGCTGCGAAGTGCGTTGACGGCGAGAAGACATGCTCGCTCCGTTCTGCTCAGGGCGTTGAATAACTGCAAGGATACCTGACATTTCCCGTGCTCTCGTCACCAATCCTCATGTTGGCGCGAATCGTTCTTCATCGCGGTCGTGGATAATAGAGCCCAAAAGACCGCGACGACCGGCCCTCTGCCGCCGGCCGTCGCCAACGACCGCCACACACGACCACCACCAACATAAGGACTGATAGCCCATGCATCGCATTCTGTTTATCTGCCACGGCAACATCTGCCGTTCGACCATGGCGCAATTTGTATTTGCCAACTTGGTTACACGAGCTGGTCGCGACGGTGAATTCGTCATCGACTCGGCAGCGACGTCGCGCGAGGAAATCGGCAACCCGCCCCACCGCGGAACCGTGCGCAAGCTGCGCGAGGTCAACGTGCCCGTGCTCGCGCACCGGGCACGGCAGGTCATGCGCGAAGAGTATGAAAGCTGGGACCTCATCGTATACATGGACTCGAACAACGAGCGCAATCTTTTGCGGCTCCTCGGGGGCGACCCTCAAGGCAAGTGCCGAAAGCTCATGAGCTTCGCAGGCAGCAGCCGCGATGTGGCCGACCCCTGGTACACCGGGGACTTCGACGCCACGTATCGGGACGTCCTCGCGGGATGCAAAGGGCTGCTCGAAAGCATCGACGAAAACGCCGCCATCTGACGGTTGATGGCGTCTCGACCTGCCGAAGCAGCTGCACCGCGACGATAGTCCGCACGAAGGGGTATCGTAATGAAAGCGATAGACGCTAGCCTTGGGAGATCATCATGAAATTCGGAATGCGCACGCCCAGCATTAAGAAATCCATCAGCGCCCGCACGACGGGCAAGGCCAAGCGCGCGATCAAGAAGGCCATCATCCCTGGTTACGGCAAGAAGGGTATGGGCTGGCTGCGCGACCCCAAGAAAGCCGCCTACAACAAGGTCTACCGCAAGGCCACATTCGGGCTCAAAGACCTGTTCAAGTAGACATAAGAGACGTTGTCCGAGCGGGGCATATAATGAGTTCGAACACTGATAGCACGGAATCGGAGGGTGCATGCGCCTGCTCGGCAACATCATCTGGATGCTCTTCGGCGGCATCTTCACCGCGCTTTAATGGTTCCTCGTGGGGTGTTTGTTCTGCATCACCATCATCGGCATCCCGCTGGGACGTCAGGCATTCAAGATGGCGAAGCTCTCGCTGCTCCCCTTTGGCGCGCGTGTGCTCGGGTAGAGTCGGCACTGAGCGAAGCCGAACGTGCGGCCGGGGCGGACGCCATCACACATGCGAGAGCTTGCCGCAACGTTGAGCAGTGGACGCTTCAGTTGCACATCGGGCAGAACTCGCACACTCTTCCTGAAGCAACGCCCTCAATAACAGTATCACTCACAAGTTCGCTTTACTCAGTTACAATATCAGTGATATTATGACTGATATTGTAACTGAGGAGGATTGCATGATAACTGAAGAACAAGTCATCTCGATCGTCGACAGGCTCCGCAAGCAGGGCACCGACGATGCCCGAGTCGAGGTCAAAGAATGCCAGTCCTCGCTCTCGAAGGATATATGGGAAACCGTCAGCGCCTTCGCGAACACACACGGAGGCCTCATCATACTCGGCCTGAGCGAACGAAACGGATTCACCCCCGTTGAAAACTTCGC
>JAUNLI010000009.1 GCA_030532315.1 Slackia sp. | reverse complement strand
TCGACGTATTTTTCGATTATCTCATCGAATGTGCCCTGCGGCATTTTTTCGATTGCCTCGAGAGCCGCCGAAAGATACATAACCGGCGCAAAGCGGAAATTGCCCTTGGCAATGTTGACCGTACGCACCTGTCCGGCGAAATCATATACATCCTGGAAAAGATGGCAGTGAATGGCACACAGTCCCGCAAACGTTCCCGCCTCTAAAGAATCGAGCAAGCCAGCCTCGAACAGTTCTCGCGCGCGCAGCTTCGTCAAGCGCTCTTCTTCATGCGCAAGCTCAACCTCGTTTGCGATTCCCAACTTGTTCTCAAGCATCGATGCATCCCTTCCGCGAAAGCGCCCCTTGAACAAAGATGACGTCACACCTCTATACTATTGGCACAGAAACCACCAAAGCGTCGCAGTCCCGTTGATTTTAGGAGAACAGCATGATCGACCATGCGCGATTCGAAGAAGCACTGACCCGGTACAAGAACGACTTTGCAGCTATCACCTGGGAGGACGAGCGGTACAAATGGGAAGCAGTCAAACATTTCCAAGACAATTGGAACATCAATGCCGATGACTTTGCCAATATGCTTGACCGAGCCCTCGCGAAAACATACAACCTGCTCGCATCGATGAACAACTTCCCCAAAGGAATGATTATCGAACTTTCGCACATTGCGCCAGAAGATGTTCGGGCTATGTTCATAAACCTATTCGATGAGAAAAAGGATTATTGGGAACGCATTTCTCAATTCAAGAAGAACTCCGAACGAATCTTGCAGAAATGGAAAGGCAATGACCCCAGCAGAACCAACAAAGCCCACTATCAGAACGAAAACGCAATCACAACCTACCTGTGGCTACGCTACCCCGACCGCTATTACATCTACAAATACAGCGAAGCGCACAGGGTTGCTCAGGAGCTGAACAGCAACCACGCAATTAAACAAGGGCGATACGCCGAAAATACGCGCAACCACCTTGCGCTCTACGACGAAATAAACACTGAGTTAAGAAAAGACGAGGAGCTGCGCAAGCTTCTCGATGCAAACCTCACTCCAAAATGCTACCCCGACCCCGAAATGCGCACGTTGACCATAGATTTCGGCTTTTACATCAGCCGCCACCCTCGCGACAAGCAAAAAGAAGACGGCGCGTGGTGGCCCCTTAAGAATGAATATGACCCTGGATTGACTACGGACGACTGGGAAAATCTGCTCAAAGATCGCGAGGTCTTCACCGAAAGCAGCCTTCAAATCATGCGGCGGATTCAAGATTACGGTGGAGCCGCAACATGTACGCAGCTTGCGGTGAAGTATGGGGAGACTAAAAACTTCTACAACAGCGGATCGTCCGCCCTCGCCAGACGAATCGCCAAAAAGACCGGCTGCCTCGTAATGTCCGATAATCCCGAAATCACGAGATGGTGGCCAATACTGTATATCGGTCGCGACGCGGGCAAGGATGATAATGGGAGCTTCATCTGGAAACTGCGTGACGAACTCGCAGAGGCACTTAACCGCGTCAATCTAACCAACGTGAAGCTTTGCGCCTCAAGCGAGGCAACCGAAGACAATGCAAGCCACTGGTGGCTCAACGCCAATCCCAAGATATGGAGCTTCGCCGACCTGGCTGTGGGCAAAACGCAGCCTTATACCCTGCACAACGAAAACGGAAACAAGCGCCGCATCTTCCAAAACTTCCTGGACGCTAAGGTCGGAGACGCAGTTATTTGCTACGAGTCGAACCCCGTAAAGCAGGTGGTAGCCATCGCTCGTGTAAGCGCGGAACAGGACGGGGAGAAACTCTGCTTCGAAAAGGTTGAGGGGCTTTCTGCGCCCATCGGCTACAAGACACTGCGCGAATATCCAGAGCTCGAACGTATGGAATATTTCCTCAACACGCAAGGCAGCCTCTTCAAGCTGACTCCAGGCGAATACGAATTCATCATGGACTTGATACGCGAAGAAAACCCTCTTCCCGAAGAAACGAAGAACGTCGAGTACGGCCGCAACGAATTTCTCAACGATGTCTACATAGACGGCAATCGATACGATCAACTGGCGGCAATTCTGCTTCGTAAGAAAAACGTCATCCTGCAAGGAGCCCCCGGCGTAGGAAAAACTTTCTGTGCTCGCAGGCTCGCATGGTCGATTGTGGGCGAGAGAGACAACAGCTGCATCGAGTTCGTGCAGTTCCACCAAAACTACTCTTACGAAGATTTCATCATGGGCTACCGCCCCGAGGGCGACACTTTCGAATTGAAATACGGTATTTTCTACCGCTTCTGCCAACGAGCAACCAATCAGCCGGACAAAAAATTCTTCTTCATTATCGATGAAATCAACCGCGGGAACATGAGTAAAATTTTCGGCGAGCTACTGATGCTCATCGAGGCAGACTATCGTGGTACCAAGGCAACGCTGGCCTACAACGGCATGCCGTTCAGCGTGCCTGAGAACCTATATCTCATCGGCATGATGAACACCGCCGACCGCTCGCTTGCCATGATTGACTACGCGCTACGCCGTCGATTCAGCTTCTTTGATATGCAGCCAGGCTTCGAAACCGAAGGGTTCGTAAAATACCGTAAGAGCTTGAAAAACGAAACAGTAGATGAGCTCCTGAAACATGTATGTGATCTCAATGCTGAAATCGCACGCGATAAGTCGCTGGGCCGCGGATTCTGCATCGGACATAGCTACTTTTGCGGACACAAGCCCGAGGAAGATGCTGACGAATGGTGCCGGCAGGTGGTCGACTTTGACATCCTACCCATGCTGCGCGAGTACTGGTTCGATGACGAAGACAAGGTGATGAAGTGGGATAACGTGCTACACGGAGCGTTCCAACAGTGAGTACGAAAGATACATCAATCTATATCAAAAACGTCTATCACATGCTTGCCTACGCTTTCCGAGAGCTACGTATGGCGGAATTCGAGGACCTGGCTGGCGAAGAATTCGAACGCATGCACGACCTCTTTGCGGCAATCTTGACGCGCGGAATTGCCAGATTGGTGAAGCAAGGGCTTTATCGAGAGTACGTTGGCAGGATCGAAAATCTTTCCACCGTACGCGGCAAAATCGAACTTGAAGGCACCCTGCGCAACCGCATCGCCCACATGCAACGCATCTCTTGCGAATACGACGAGCTTTCCGAAAACAATCTGCTTAACCAGGTGCTCAAGACTGCTGCGATGCTCTTGCTGCGCCATGGCAAGCTGGACGAAAAGCGCCGTATGGAGCTGCGACGAATGATGCCGTTCTTCTCGGATGTGGATGAAATCGACCCTGTGGCCATCCGATGGGACACGGTACGGTTCCAACGCAACAGTCTCTCGTATCGCGTGCTTATGAACGTATGCCGACTGATGTTCAGCGGAATGCTTCTAACCACCGACAAAGGAAGGCATAAACTTGCCAAATTTGTCGACGATCAGCACATGAGCAGACTCTATGAAAAATTTATCCTGGAATACTACGCTGTAGAATGCGATTACGTACGCGTCTCTTCTCCTCAAATCAAATGGGCTCTCGACGACGGACATGGAACACTGTTGCCCGTCATGCAGAGCGATGTCACGCTCTCGCGCGGAAACACTGTACTCATCATCGACGCAAAATACTACTCGCACGTAATGCAACAGTCTTATGACACGCAGACCATCCATTCGTCGAACCTGTACCAGATTTTCACCTACGTGAAAAATAAGGAAGCTGAGCTCGCCAATGCTGGCACGCAGCATACCGTGGCTGGCATGCTGCTTTACGCCAGAACAGACGAAACGGTGCAGCCCGATGAGATATACCAGATGAGCGGCAATCAAATATCAGTACGAACGCTGGACCTCAACAAGCCATTTGACGAAATCAAATCGCAGCTAGATGGAATCGCCGAAGACCATTTCGCAGAAGCAATCGAATAAATGGAAAGCCGCGCAAATCACCTCATTACGCGGAATAGCAAGATGGGGCGTTAAATGGCAGTTAAGGCACTAATTTTTTACTTTTTTGAAAATTTGGTGCCTTAAACGGGATTTAGCGAGTGCATACAATTCATGTGGCCCCTTGAAGCAAAACCTCTTCGGCTCCTACAGCCCACGTCCTACAGCACGCGGCCTACGTCTTGGCCGTCTCGGCGGATGCGCATGATGTCGCGTTCGTGCAGCTCGAATGGCACGGCGAACGAGTATCGCTCCATGGTGCGGTTGGCCACTTCCACAGCAACCAGCATGCCGCCCTCGCAGGACGGATCAGGGCCGACGATGCGGCCCAAGCCGTCGCGCTCGATGTCTTTCAAATCAGCGTCGGGGCCGGCATGCCACACCAGGCTCTCCACCTGCACCGTGCGCACGGCGGCATCGGGGCTGATCACCTCAAGCTCTTCGCCTTCGAAGAAGCGGTTGCGGCACAGCACGTCAACCCGAAAAGATGCGCCGTCAGCCTCGCAGCCCAACACGCGCGCAACCATCTGATGCGAGCGAGCGTATTCCACCGTGCCCTGATTCTGGCCAGGGTCGCCGAAATAGAACCCCGTGCAATACGGACGATGGCTCGTGGTTTCAAGCTCCGCCTGCCATGCATCGGCGCTGCCGCCATCGAGCACATGGCGATACGCATTGACCACCGACGCCACGTAGTATGCGCCCTTCGCGCGACCTTCGATCTTGATGCTGTTCACGCCCGCATCGGCCAGCTCCTGCAGATGCGAGAGCATGTTCATGTCGTTCGAGCTCATAATGAAGCTGCCACGCTCATCCTGCTCGATCGGGAAATATTGCCCAGGACGCGTTTCTTCCACCAGGGCATATTTCCAGCGGCACGGCTGCGCACAGTGGCCCACGTTGGCCCCGCGACCGGCCAAGTGATCGCTGATCAGGCAACGGCCCGAATACGCCATGCACATGGCACCGTGCACGAACGCCTCCAGTTCGATTTCCTCAGGAAGACGGCGGCGCATCTCGGCGATGGCGGCAAGACTCATCTCGCGCGCCAGCACAATGCGCTTCACGCCCAAGCTTGCATAGAGCTTCGCGGAAGCGGCATTCATGCACGATGCCTGCGTAGACAGATGAATCGCCACGCTTGGGGCTGCTTCGCGTGCGACGGAAAGCGCGCCCATATCGCCCACGATGACGGCATCTACGCCCGCCGCCTCCAACACAGAAAAGTAGCGATGCAAATCGTCGATGTCTTCGTCAGTCATCATGGTGTTCACGGTGACATGCACGTCCACGCCATGCCCGTGGGCATATTCCACAACGCGCGGCAGGTCTTCTTCGGAGAAATTGTCCGCACGACGGCGCATGCCATAACGCGTCGAAGCCAGATACACCGCATCGGCGCCGAAATGGATCGCATATTCAAGCTGCTCCCAACCGCCCGCAGGCGCAAGCAGCTCCATGGTGTTTCGAGAAGACGACGCAGTTGACATGGCATTCCTATCGCTGAAAAGCACGCGGCGTTCGATACGCGCGTGAAATGTGTTTCGTGTTTCAGCGGCACAGTATAACGAAGGGTGCGAAGTTGCGGCGCGCTTCCGCCAAAAGAGCGCAGCGTTCAAGGCCCGTGGCACCCGACGCGCCGCCCACACGCGCACAGCCCTGACTCGGCGCACTGCCACGCATTTCCCTTCCCCGCATGAGACAATAGGAGCAATCGATCAAAGGAGGCCATTGTGAACATTGCCATGCATCTTGAAAACGGGTTTCTTCCCGACGAGTACGGCAAATACGCCGACCCCGCCGATTGCCACGGCTGGAGCTGTCGGCGCTCCTTCCCCTTCGAGGTGAAAGACATTCCCGCCGAAACGAAAGCGCTCGCGTTCGTCTTCCTTGACTGGGACAGCACGCCCGTGTGCGGGTTCCCGTGGATTCATTGGGCAGCGTACGTGAACGGCCCGTTCGATGGAGCTTTCGCACTGCCCGACGACGCCAGCCGCCAAGGTGCGCCGGGCCTGATGCAGGGTTACAACAGCGCCGCGAAATCGGAGCCGGAACGCGGCACGGGCTACGTAGGCCCCTGCCCGCCCGATGCCGACCATATTTACACCTTGCGCGTCGTCGCGCTTGATATGCCGTTTGATCTGGCCGAACCGTTCTGGGCGAACGACCTTGTCGCCGCAGGGCGTGAGCACGTCATCGACGAAGCCTCGATCGGCATGGTTGGGCGCTGCTAAAACCTGTACAAAAAAAGCGCCTGATTCGACGTCGTTTCCTAAAGGAAAGTCCCTCGAATCAGGCGCGCATATTCATCCGCTTAGAGCAGTGCCTCCACGGCAGCCTGCACCTCGGCAAGCGCCACGGACGTCTTCTCGCCCGTTGCACGATTCTTCACCTCGACGGTGCCTTCGGCCAAACCACGCTTGCCCACGACAACCTGAACCGGCCAGCCGATCAAGTCGTTGTCAGCGAACTTGACGCCGGCACGTTCGTTGCGGTCGTCGATGACCACCTCAAGGCCCGTGGCGGCAAGGTCTTTCGCCAGGCTCTCGGCAGCCTCGGTCACCTCGTCAGGCTTAGCAGACAGCGGAATGACGCACACGTGCGCCGGTGCGATGCCCGCGGGCCACACGATGCCGAAATCGTCGTAGCTCTGCTCGACGGCGGCAGCCATGGTGCGCGACACGCCCACGCCGTAGCAGCCCATCATGAAGGGCTTTTCAGAACCGTCTTCGTCCATGAACGTAGCGCCCATGGCCTTGGAATATTTGTCGCCCAGCTTGAAGATCTGTGCGACCTCGATGCCGCGAGCCGCTTTCAAAGGAGCGCCGCAGTGCGGGCAAGCATCGCCCTCATGCACGATGCACAAGTCGGCCCAAGCATCCACCTGGAAATCTTCGCCGTGCTTGGCACCCACGAAGTGGAAGCCGTCATCGTTGGCACCCACGACCCAGCGCTCGATGGCGCGCAGGCTCTCATCGGCAGCCACCTTAACGCCCTCGGGCAGGCCCACCGGACCCATGGATCCCTTGGTCAGGCCAGCCTTCACCATTTCCTCGTCGGTCAGCGGCGTAAAGCCGGGAACCAGGCGGTCGGCCTTGCATTCATTAACCTCGTAGTTGCCGGGAACGAACAGCACCCAAATCGAGCCGTCGTCACCCTTGCCCGAAAACGCCTTGGCGGTGGCGCTTTCCTCGCAGTTCAGGAAAGCGGCCAGCTCGGCGATGGTATGCACGCCCGGCGTTTCCACCTTCGTCATGGCCTCGGCGGGATATTCGGTAGGCTGCGGATGGCATTCGCCCACCTCGACGTCGGCTGCGTAGCCGCAGTCGCAATACACGAGCTCCGCTTCGCCGGTGTCGGCCAAAGCCATGAACTCCTCGGTGGCGTTGCCGCCGATCTGGCCGGGGTCGGCCTGGACGATGCGATATTTCAGACCCATGCGTTCGCACATGTTGGTGTAGGCATCACGCATAAGGTCGTAGGTTTCATCGAGGCTTGCCTGATCGGCGTTGAAGCTGTAGGCGTCCTTCATGATGAACTCGCGGCCGCGCAGAAGCGCGAAACGCGGGCGGATCTCATCGCGGAACTTCACCTGGATCTGATAGAGGTTCTTCGGCAGGTCTTTATAGCTGCGCAGCTCGTTGCTCACCAGATCGGTAATGACTTCTTCATGCGTGGGCCCGAGGCAGAACTCGTTATCGTGACGGTCGGTGACGCGCAGCATTTCGGCGCCGTAAGCGTCCCAACGGCCCGAGCGGTGCCACAGATCGGCAGGCTGCACGAAAGGCATGAGCACTTCCTGGCCGCCATGAGAATCCATCTCTTCGCGCACGATATTCTCGATCTTGCGAATGACGCGCATGCCCAACGGCAAAAACGTGTACAGACCGGCAGCCTCTTTGCGGATCATGCCCGCACGCGTCAGCAGCTTGGCCGATGCGATGTCGGCATCGGAGGGGTCTTCCTTCAACGTGGGAGCGTAGATATCGCTCATGCGAAGAACCGCACGATTGATGTATTTCTTCATGTTGCCTAACCCTCTAACTCGAGTTTTTCGATTTCTTCACTCAAAGCGTCAACGATACAGGCCTCTTCGACCTTACGCAAGACTTTTCCCTTGGCGAAAATCACGCCCGAACCCGCACCGCACGCAACGCCCAGGTCGGCATCGGCTGCTTCGCCGGGACCATTGACCACGCAACCCATGACAGCCACTTTGATCGGTGCGGTGCTCGACGCCAGACGCGCATCGACACGCTTAGCCAGATCGATCAGGTTCACCTGGCAGCGACCGCACGTGGGACAGCTGATAATTTCAGGACCGCGGCGACGCAGATCGAGCGCCGAAAGTAGCATCCAGCACGCACGAACCTCGGCCGTCGGTTCATCGGTAAGCGATATGCGCATCGTGTCGCCGATGCCTTCCTCCAGAAGAATTCCCAGACCGCTGGCCGATTTCACCACGCCCTGCAAAAGCGTGCCAGCCTCAGTGATGCCTATATGCAGGGGAACCTGAGGGATTTCTCGCGCAAGAATGCGATACGTCGCCACCGTGGTCATAACATCGTGCGCTTTCGCGGAAGCCACCACGTCATAGAAGCCGCACTCTTCGAAATGCGCCACGTATTCGACCACCGACGCCGCAAGCTTCTCGGGAAGCGTCAAATCGGTACGCGCCTTGAGCGCCTCGTCGAGCGAGCCGGCATTCACGCCGATACGGATAGGAATGCCCGCATCGCGCGCGGCCTCGATCACGGCATCGGTCTTTTCCCAGCCACCGATGTTGCCGGGGTTGATACGCAGCTTGGCAGCGCCGCGACAGGCCGCCTCGATGGCGATTTGCGCGTCGAAATGGATATCGGCCACTACGGGCAACGGGCTTTTCGCACACACGGCCTCGAAAGCATCCAAGCAAGACCGGCGCGGAATGGCCATGCGCACCACTTCGCAACCCGCTTCGGCAAGCGCGGCGATCTGAGCGAGATTGGCGTCAACGTCGTCGGCGGGCGCATTGAGCATCGACTGAACCACGCACGGCGCGCCGCCGCCCATGGGCACGTCGCCCACCATCACGCGGCGCGTGAACTTATTCGGCCGCTTTGCGCATTCGCTGGAAAGCGTTGCGCGACCACACGAGCTGTTCGTCATTGCAAGCCCCTTTCGTCAGTGCCCATTAGTCTATCCCAACGCGCCCTCACGAAAACAAGCGGCAGGCAAGGTTCGCGAAACAGACGGAATCGCCACGTGCGCAAACCTTTAATAAACGGGAGAAAAGAACGCGTAAACAAGCTGGAGAACCACCGAGACCGAGAGAAGAATCGTCATTGCAATTCGCGCAATATGCTCAACTCCTCCCATGCATTCACATCGTTGGAAAAGCGCCAGCTGAGCAAAGACAGCAGGAAGCGCAATGAAAAATCCGAAATCGCTGAAATAGCGTACAAGGATGCCTGCACCCATTCCGTCAAAAACGATAAGAAACAATGCCAAAGCAAGAGATATAACGCCCATGCAGCGAACCACGGGATCGACCTCTATCGATTTGGTGAACAGGAGCAAACCCGTGACCAAAACCGGAGTCATGAGCAAAATTCCACCAGGTAGCCCCTGCGTCACCAAGAGTCCTAAAGACCAGGATACGGGCATTTCAGGATTAACATAAGGATACGAAGCGCTCAACGAAAGCGGACTGACAAGATAGTAGTAAAGGGATTCGAAGGACTGAACGATTGAAAATCCTCTATGAGTCATATCGTTTGTAGTCAGGTTGTAGGAAGCGCCAAAATCAAGAAGAGAACCAAACCTTAAATAGTTATATAGGCAAACGAACACGCCGACAACAACGAGGGGAGAAAACACGACGAGGGTTTTCGCTCCTCTCCCCGCCCCTTTTTTCATAGCATCCAAAAACAAAACAAGCCCAAACACACTTACGAGAAAGAGCTGAGGACGACACGCAAGCGTTAAGGAAGCACAGAGCGTGCCCATAACAGCACGAGGAAGGCTAATCTTAGACCCCCTTGTCGAAGATATCCAAAATGCTACGGCAAAAACAGCGCAAGCAAGCCCCGTCACAATAGGAACTGAATAGAGATTGGCATGACGGATTCTGAAAATGCCCCAGCTTCCAACGATCAGAACCGCATATCCAAACAAATACGTTCCCCAAGAAATCCCAGGAAACCAGCGATCCACAATCGTATTGAGCAGATAAACGGTTCCCGCAATAAGAAATAGAATCGAAAAGAGAACAGCCCACTCATTGAGAAGTTCTCCACCCGTCAAAAAATAAAAAGGGAGGTGGTACAGAAGACAGGGCAAAACACCGAAATACGAGTAATACCTTCCTTGAAAATAAGCATAATCCCAGTAAAAAGGAACCATTCCACGCTCCCGGGCAACCGTATCATAAGGGTTTTCCATAGACGCCAGCTCGGGAGACACCTCAAGATCGAGATAAACATGTCCTTGCGCCAACGATTTCGCAAGCTCGAAGTATTCATGATGCTGAAAGGAATCGTATGTACCTGTCTGTATGTTGCAAGGAAACGAAACAAAAACAAGAATGAGAAATGTCGGAATCGCAACAAGCAACCATAAGGCGATATTAACTTTCATGCTTTTTCGGAACGGAAGTGAAAGCAGAGGAAACGAACGACTGCCCCAAGCTAAAAGAATCATGATTCCAAGTAAAATCACCAAAGTGCGTTTTATTGAAATATCAAATGGAATGGCAACATTAACCATAATCGTTGCCAAGTCATCAACATAGTCGCCTTCGTGAGGAACTTCCACGATCAAAGAATTCGCTCGACCCGCTAAGTCAACAAAGGCATACCCTGACTTTGAATCGTTCGAATTAAAAGCGATTTCCCCTAGGGCATAAGGATGCTCGTTGCCTTCGTCTGTCGCATGGATGACAGCAACGCCCTCTCCATCAAAAGGAAGAAATATGCTTTTTATTTCAGTGTCGGAAGCATCGAAATAAGCGCTGGCGATTTCTTTCTCAGAATCATACGTCACCTCCTCGGCACGAAGAGGCATCCCCCCCCCGCAGCTAACGTAGCAACACTCGGAAGGTTGAAAAGAACGAGCTCGATAAAGAGCGCCCCGACAACGGCGGCAATAGTTCTGGAAAGAATCCAGCGCACGTCAGACGTCAAAATATCCCCCATCCTTTTGCAGAAAACCACGAAAGCAAGTATGCGAGCAAATCGCCGCAAATACAGTGTCCGATTCATTATCGCATCCCATTCGCGAAACAGACGGAATCGCCACGGTCGACGGGCTGTTGGCGTAAGCCCGCCGCACTCGTCTATGCATCGGGCCCCGCCTTCCCTTGCGGAAAAGCGGGGCCCGAAAACAAACAGTATGCAAGAAAGCTACGAAAGCCTACACGAAACGGTAGATGTCCTTGGTGGCCTCGACGAATGCGTCATAGACCTCCTGTGCGATGGCCTCATCGAGCAAAAGCTCGAAAGCGGCCGGCTGACCCTCTTCGTCGAGCTCGGTGACCTCGAGAATCAAAACCTCTCCCGAAGAACCGGCAGGCGCATTCTCGTCGACCGGGAAGAAAAACCCGTAACGACGATCGTTGTGCAGGATCAAACCCAAGAACTCGAGCTGCTCGACTTCGCCCTTCTCGTCTTCGAATTCGAAGACGATGCCCTCCTGGACGGGAGGAGCGAAGTTCGGATCGCTTCCTTCGCGGATTTCAGCCATGGCTATTTTCCCTTCTTCTTATGGTCGTGTTCACCCTGTTTGGCGACGTGCGATGCAACGGGCGCATCCTCGACGACATTCTCGCCGGCGGAAGCTGCAGCGGCCTTCGCAGCCACAGGCAGCTTGTTCAGGAAGAAGCACTGCACGCCCGCGCCGTATTTCTTCTGCAGCTTGGCGAACTTGTCTTCACGCGTCTTCCAAATGGCATAAAGCGGCGTGGCGATGGCGATGGACGAATAGCAGCCGGTCACCAGACCGATGGTCATCGCGAGCGCGAAGTCTTTCAGCGTCTCGCCACCGAACAGCAGCATGGCAACAACCGGAATCAGCGAGGTGATCGACGTGTTGAGCGAACGGATGAGCACTTCGTTGACCGAATGGTTCGCCATGCTCATGAACGTGCACTTCACCGAATCGGACTTCATGTTCTCGTTGATACGGTGGAACACGACAACGGTGTCGTAAAGCGAGTAACCCAAGATGGTGAGCAACGCCGCAATGGTGTTCGGCGTGACCTCATGGCCCAGAATCGCATACACGCCGAAGACGACCACCAAGTCGTGCAGCAGCGCGACGACCGCGGTAACGCCCATCTTGTAGTCGCGGAAGCGAATCGAGATATAGGCGATGATCAGCACCAACGATACGACGAACGCCAAAATCGAGCTCTGAATCACCGAGGCGCCCCAGTCGGGACCGATTGTGGTCACCTCGAAGCCGCTCGTGGACCAACCGAACGTGTCGGCCACGGAGTTGGCGACCGCCGTGGCGTCTTCAGCCGACGTGGATGCGGTACGCACGAGGAAGCCCTCTTCGCCGTCGGTAACGGTGGTCTGCACGACGGCGTCGCCTTCGCCCGCGTCCTCGAACGCATCGCGCACCTGCTCGATCGACACGTCGCCCGTATCGTGGAACGTGATGGACGTGCCGCCCACGAACTCGATGCCGAAGTTGATGCCGCGCACGCCCACAACGATGGCGATAGCCGCGACGACGATGCATGCCGCAGTCAGGAAGTATTTACGCAGACCCAGGATGTCGAAGTCGCGCTTGATGAAGCGGCCGCGCAGCTTCTCGCCCTCGGCGAGCTCTTTCGTTCCCTCGAAATACGGGGCGGCCTTCTGAGAATCGGCCACACCCCAGAAGCCGGGATGCTTCGCAATGGCACGCGGAGCGAGCAGGCGGATGAGCGGCGCCTTGAACACGAGCATCATGGCGATGTCGCACAGGATGCCCAACGCCAGCGTCAGACCGAAGCCCTTGACCGAAGCGCTCGCCAGGAAGAACAGCGTGAGTGCCGAAACCAGGGTGACCAGGTCGGCGTCGATCGAGGTCATGATGCCGTGGCGCACGCCGGTTTTCGAGGCGGCGCGCACGCTGCGGCCCATGCGGATCTCTTCGCGGAAGCGTTCGAGGGTAAGGATCGAGGAGTCGGCCGCCATGCCGATGGTGAGCACGATGCCAGCGATGCCCGCAAGCGACAGGCTGAACAGCCCGAAGTGCGAAAGCGTGGCCAAGATGCCCAAATACAGCGCGGCGAACACGGCCATGGCCGCGGCCGTGATCAGACCGAGTCCGTGATAGAACAGCAGCAGATACAGCATGACGAGCGCAAGACCGATGCCCGCAACCAAC
Source organism: Slackia sp. (assembly GCA_030532315.1). Classification (GTDB taxonomy): domain Bacteria; phylum Actinomycetota; class Coriobacteriia; order Coriobacteriales; family Eggerthellaceae; genus Slackia. The sequence continues at coordinate 15,162 of JAUNLI010000009.1, read as the reverse complement.
ACGCCCGACGCAAGCGCGTCCTGACCCAGCGTGGGTCCGACCGTCTGGCTCTGCGCGAACTCGAAGCTCACCGGAAGCGAGCCGGACTCGAGCACGGTCTGCATGCTCTTCGCCTCATCGAGGGTATAGCCACCCGTGATCGAGACGTCGCCGTTGGGAATTTCTCCCTGAACGGCAGGAGCCGACTGGACGATGCCGTCCAAGATGATGACGATCTGGCCCTTCGTGGGAGCGAGTTCCTTGGTGGCCTGCGCGAATGCCGACGCGCCCTCGCCGTCGAGCTTAAGGTTGACGGCGTAGTCGGTCGAAGCCTCGCTGGCCTGGCCGACCGTGACGCGCTCGATATCGTCACCCGTGACGATCGGCGTGTAGGTGCCAGGCTCGACTTGCATCGTCAGCTTCTCTTCGCTCGTGGGGAAGCTGTTGCCGAACGAGTCCGTGACGTTTTCCTGCTCGATATACTGACCGTTCTCGATCTTCGTGCGCACGGTTTCGTCAGTGAACGAATCCAAGCGGGCGAACTCGAGCTTGCCCGTCTTGCCGATGGTGGCAAGCGCCTCCTCGGTGTCGGAGAGGCCGGGAATCTGCACCAGGATCTGGTCGGTGCCCTGCAAGGCAACGGTGGCCTCGGAGGCGCCGAGCGAATTCACGCGGCTCTCGATGATCGCGCGCGACTTCTCCATGTCTTCGGCCGATACCGCAGAACCGTCCTCGCCTTTCGCGGTGAGAACCACCGAGAGGCCGCCCTGGATGTCGAGACCCTGGTTGATCTTTTCCTGCGGAGGCGTGAACATGAACACCGAACCGATGACGAGCAGCGTGGTGAGCACCAGCAGCCACACGTTACGACGGTTCACATGCTGCGATGTTTTTCGCCGATTCTTCGAAGCGCTCGAAGAGCTTGAATTCGAAGGCATCATAATCTCCCTCTACAATCGCCTTTCACGGCAACGCGAAAACACGCCGCCGCATTTACGTATAACCTCGCTATTGTGCCACAAATAGCCCAAAGGGTTCCATGTTTCGCGGCATGTTTCAACAGGAGGTGTGCATGAGAACGATTGCAAACATCTCGCATACCGAAAGAAACCTCGTCGAACGGCTTTTCGCGCTTCAGGATGTTGGTTATCGCGATTTTCAAGCGAAGCTTATCCCCACGATCGACCCGGCATCTATCATCGGCGTGCGCATTCCCGACCTGCGTGCCCTCGCAAAGGAAATCGCAGGCACGCCCGATGCCGAAGCGTTCGCGGCATCCCTCCCCCATGCTTATCTCGAGGAAGACGGCCTGCACGCCTTCCTCATCGAGCGCATACGCAACTTCGACGAAGCGATTCGCGCAACCGATGCCTTCCTGCCGTTCGTCAACAACTGGGAAACCTGCGATTTGATGTCGCCGAAGGCGTTCGGCAAAAATCCCGACAAACTGCTCGCGAAGATATACGAATGGATGGAATCGGACGCCGCCTTCACCGTGCGCTTCGGCATCGGCATGCTGATGCGCCATTTTCTCGACGAGCGCTTCGAAGAACGCTTCCTCGATGCGGTAGCGAACGTTTCGCCAGCTGGGTGGGCCGAGGCTCCCGGAACCGTGCTGGCGCAAAACGCTGGCGCAGAAAAACGCGAGACGAAAGCAAGCGCGTCGATTCCCGATGCCTCGTATTACGTGAACATGATGCGCGCATGGTATTTCGCCACCGCCCTGGCCAAGCAGCCGCAAGCAACGCTTCCCTTTATCGAAAAAGGCCGCCTCGACCCATGGACGCATAACAAGACCATCCAGAAAGCCATCGAAAGCAGACGCATCGACGCCGATATGAAAGCGCACCTGCGCACGTTACGCATACGCTAGGGACGATCAGCCTCGGCGAAGTTACGCGAGTGCTTCGTACTCGGCGCTTTCCACAGGCTCGCACCATTCGTTGCTGCAATTATCGCCAGGAGCCTCGAATGCCACGTGCGAAAACCAGCTATCCTTCGCCGCACCGTGCCAATGCTTCACGCCGGCGGGGATGAACACCACATCGCCAGGATGAAGCTCTCGCGCTTCGCAACCCCATTCCCGATACCAGCCGCGACCGTCCGTGCAAAGCAGAATCTGCCCACCGCCTTGATCGGCATGGTGGATATGCCAATTGTTGCGACATCCCGGTTCGAACGTCACATTCGCAACGAATACCGTCTTCGACGCATCGGTAAGCGGATTCAAATAGGAATTGCCCACGAAATACTGTGCATAAGCGTCATTTGGGGCCCCAAGGCCGAACATGCAGCTTTGAGGTGCAGAAGCATCGGCCGTCCCATTGGCGCACGCAACCCCGTTCGCAGATTCGTCAGCATCACACTCGTCGTCGGCATAGACCTCGACCGCCATACGAAACGCCGCCCACGCATTCGGCCAACCTGCATAAAATGCCAGATGGGTAAGGATCTCGGCCATTTCCGACCTGGTCACTCCGTTGTTTTTCGCAGTGGTCAAATGGTACGAGAAAGAACTGTCGATCAAGCCTTTGCTCACGAGCGCCGACACCGTGACGATCGAACGCGTTTTGAGGTCGAGCGCTGCTTCGCGCGACCACACTTCTCCGAAAAGAACATCGTCATTGAGCTCCGCGAATTTGGGAGCGAACGACCCCAGGGAATCTCTACCCGCCGTCTGCTTCACCATAAGGCGCCTTCTTTCACCACGCCCCTCGATGGGCGCTTTTCGAGACCGATTCTTCTATAGCGAAAAATCTAGATGCTGGAGCAAACTCTAAGTCAAGGAAAACAGCGCGAAAAACATCGCCCATCGCATATCTGCGCACAGAATCAAGCACGTGCTCGTTCGCCAAGCCCGCAGGCTCGCCTCCATCTTCTCGGCCGAAAAGATGGAAACAAAGACCCTTTTCGAATTTGGGGGGTCGTGACAAAAAAAGAAACCCTCGAAAGAGGGTTTCTTCAGAATTCGATGGTAGCCTGGAGGGGATTCGAACCCCCGATCTTCGCCTTGAGAGGGCGATGTCCTAAACCGCTAGACGACCAGGCCATATGTTCTGCGCTGAAAATGGCTGGGGTGGAAGGAGTCGAACCCTCACATACGGCACCAGAAACCGCTGTCCTGCCATTAGACGACACCCCAGTGCGTATCGCATTTCAAGCGCGAGACAGAATAATAATGGCAAGGCCCCTATTCGTCAACAACTTTTTCTGCACTTTTTGGAAAGATGCGAAAAAGTGCGGGCAAAAGCCTCGAGCCGCAACAATCCCGGCCTAGTAGTCGTTCGCAGCCGGAGAGTTCATCCAATCCCGGTAGAACGTTTCGTATTCGCCCGCAAGCACCGCCTCACGCGCCTTCGCCATAAGGTCGATCAAGAAATGCAGGTTGTGAATGGAGAGCAGGATGCCGCCGAGCATTTCTTTTTGCATAACCAGATGACGCAAGTATGCGCGCGTGTATTGCGTGCATACCGGGCAGCTGCACTGCGGATCGAGCGAAGTGAAGTCTTCTTTGTATTTCGCGTTGCGCAGGTTCATGCGGCCCTGATGCGAAAAGGCCGTGCCCATGCGCCCCGTGCGCGTAGGCAACACGCAGTCGAACATGTCAACTCCCTCGCGCACCGCGCGCACAAGCGTCGTAGGATTGCCCACACCCATCAAATAGCGCGGCTTATCCTGCGGCAACGCCTGACACACCGCACCGAGCGTTTCGAACATGACGTCGTGCGGCTCTCCCACCGAATAGCCGCCAATGCCGAAACCTTGGAAGCCTTTGTGCCCCGCAGCACGACTGGCCGCATCGATTTCCATCAAACGACGAGCGCTTTCAAGACGCAGGTCAAGATGCATGCCGCCCTGAACGATGCCGAACAGCGCCTGGTCTTCGCGCGTATGCGCGGCACAGCAGCGCTCGGCCCATTCCCACGAAAGCTTCGTCGAGGCGGCAACGGCCTCCTTTTCCGCAGGGTATCCGATGCACTGGTCGAGCTGCATGACAATGTCGGCGCCGATACGCTGCTGAATGTCCATGTTGCTCTCGGGCGTCCAGCGATGCTTGCTGCCGTCGTAATCACGCGCATGAAAGCTTACGCCGTCCGCATCGGTTTTCATCATGTGGTCGAGGCTGAACAGCTGAAACCCACCCGAATCAGTAAGCATGGGGCCGTTGTAGTTCATGAATTTCTGAACGCCGCCCGCGCGTTCGATGATATCGACGCCAGGACGCATGTACAGATGGTAGGTATTGGCGAGCACGACCTGGCTTTTCATGTCATGCAGCTGATCGACCGTCACGCCTTTCACCGTCGCATGCGTGCCCACGGGCATAAACATGGGAGTATGCACCGTGCCATGCGCGGTGTCGAAGCTGATCGCACGCGCGTTGCCATCACGCGCATCGACCGTCACATCGAAAAGTGCCATTGGAGATTTCCTTTCGCGAAGAACAGAAGGACGGCGCAACCTAGTGGATGAACATCGCGTCGCCGAAGCTCAGCATGCGGTAATCGCTTTCTATCGCATGCTTGTAGGCCTCCATGATGTTCTCGCGCGTGGAAAACGCGCTCACAAGCATCATGAGCGTCGAGCGCGGCACATGGAAGTTCGTGATCAGCGCGTCCACCACGCCAAATTCATACCCGGGAAGAATATAGAGGCTTGTGGCCTCGCGATCGCGCGGACGCATGCGGCCCAGCTCGCGGTCATATGCGCTCTCAAGCGAGCGAACGCTCGTCGTGCCCACGGCGATCACGCGATTGCCCCGCGCATGCGCGGCATCGCACGCGTCGATGACATCCTGGCTCACGGTATAGAATTCGGTATGAATCGTGTGCTTTTCGGGATCGTCTTCGTCCACCACGCGGAAGGTGTCCAGCCCGACCTCGAGCTCAACGGTGCGCCACTCGACGCCTTTTTCACGCAGGCGCTCGATCAGTTCGGGCGTGAAATGAAGGCCCGCCGTCGGAGCCGCAGCGCTCTTTTCTTCACGCGAGAACACGGTCTGATACATCTCTTCATCGCCCGCGTAACCCTTGATGTACGGCGGAAGCGGCGTATGGCCCACGGCATGCAAAGCGGTATCGAGGGAATCAAGCGGCGTGGTCAGACGAACCAAGCGCTCGCCCCTTCCCTCGTCAGCGCCCCATCCGATGACTTCGGCAGACAACGCGACTTCGCCTTCGGCATCCGTGAAATCGACCACGGCACCGCTGCCCGGCTTCAATCGCTTGCCGGGACGCACGAGCACCTCCCAGATCGCCGAAGAATCCGTCTTCGGCTCGACATCGAAGCGTTCGCGCAGAAGGAACACCTCGGCGGCACCGCCCGTGCCTCGTTTCGCCCCCAAAAGGCGCGCAGGCAAAACACGCGTATCGTTCGCCACCAGCACATCGCCTGGCTGCAGATAGTCGTAAATGTCGCGGAAGACGCGGTCTTCTATGGCGCCTGTCGCGCGATCCATCGCAAGCATCTTGCAGCCGTCGCGTACAGGAGCGGGTTCCTGGGCGATGCAGCGCTCGGGAAGTTCGTAATCGAAATCGTCGGTTCTCATGATTAAATTTCGCCATTCGTCGTATGGCGGTGCCCATCAACCCTCAGACAAAACGCGACGAGAATCGCGCAAGGGCCCGAAGGCAATAAGATGCCGCCGCATGCCACACATCGTTGCAGGCATGACAACGTTTCGGCAGTCCGGCTATTCCGCCGCCTGCCTTTTGGCTTCCTCCTTCATTTTCTTCAACAGCGCGCGCTGGCGCTGACGCTTCTCGTTATAAGCCTGTTTCTCGGCGCGGTTTTTTGCGCGTGCAGCCTCTTCTGCCGCGCGGCGAGGCGCTTCAGCAGCCTCTTTCGCCGCCTTCGCCGCAGCTCGTTCAGCCCGGCGCTGCTCACGTTCTTCGGCGGCCTCGACTTTCGAAAACGCGCATCCGCAGTAGTTCTGCCGATACATGCCCAGCGCCTTGCTGCGACGCGTCGCCTCAGGGTAGCGTTCGCGGAAATCCTGAAACACGGGCTCGATGCCGTTCGCCTCGCATGCGGCAGAAAGCTCTTCGCGAATCTCTTCTATATATTGATAAGGACTCACGGTAAGCGTGGTGGCAAGGCCCTCGAAGCCGTGGTCGGCCGCATAACGCGCCGCCTCGTCGAGCCTTAATCGGTAACACGCACGGCAGCGGTCGGGGCGCGCCGCCGGATCGGTTCCGAACACACCGGCCGCGTTTGCCCACGCCTGGGGGTCATACGGCCCCTCGACGACGGGAATTCCCTGCTCATGGGCAAAATCGAGCATTGTTTGCAAGCGATGGTCGTACTCGGCTGCAGGGTGGATATTGGAGTTCATGTAGGCGATCGTGATATCGTGACCCGCCTCAAGCAACAGGCGCAAAGGCTCAAGCGAGCACGGTCCGCAACATGCATGCAGCAACAGTTTCACGCGCATTCCTCCTCTCCGAGGCTTCCGGCAATTCGAAAGCCGGACCGCACCGACGAACAGAGCCCATTTCGGCACGCGGACGAACACGTCCGACAAACGGACGAGAACCAAACCTTCGAAGAGGCGCTCTGTTAAATCCTTGCCGGAAAAAGACGTCAGCGTCCAGCCCATACCGAACATCCATAAAGCTGCACTATACTACCATGCTGCTTTAGCTGTTTTGCATCCTTCAGAAAAGGACGATACCCATGCATACGACGCGTTCCTACACCACCGTCTTCTTCGACCTCGACGGCACGTTGCTTCCGATCGACACGCACGACTTCATGAGCGCCTACACCGTTTCGCTCGGCGAGTTCGCCCACGACCAAGGTCTGGACGGACGCGCCGTCATGAGCGCCCTTTTCGACGGCGTGAAGGCGATGGCGAAAAACGACGGAACGCGCACGAACCACGACGTGTTCTGGAACACGTTCGCGCAATCGACAGGGCTTGACGCGCAAGAAACCGAAACCCTTTTCAACCAATACTACGAAGGGCCTTTCAACGACATCGCCCGCATTGCGACACCCAACCCTGCATCCGCGCGCGCCATTGCCACGCTTAAAAGCAAAGGCTACACGCTAGCCTTAACCACCATGCCGATGTTCCCCTTGAAAGCGGTGCATGCTCGCCTGCGTTGGGCAGGACTTGACCCGAACGATTTCTCTTTCGTCACCGACTACGCCACCGCCACTTCGGTCAAACCGCACGTCGCCTATTACGAAGAGGCCCTGCGCCGCGCAGGTGTCGAAGCATCCGACGTGCTCATGGTGGGCAACAACACACGCGAAGACGGCGCTGCTTCCAAAGCAGGATGCGACATCTATTTCGTAACCGACCACCTGATTGCCGAAGACGACGGCCTCGCCATCGACGATTGCAAACACGGCACCATGGAGGATTTCGCGCGCTTCTGCGAGGAGCTGCCGAGTCTCGCTTAGACACGCGAAACAGGGCAGCCTGAAGCCCCCCGATGCCCAATTCTCCGCACAAGCAACCCGTTGCGAAAGCGGCCCGCCACGCAAACGGCATTTTTTGGCCCGATTTGCCGTAGACTAGGGGCTATTCCACTCGAAACACACTCCCTCAAGCAAGATCGATGCTTCAAAACCCACAAACCAAAACCATCAATGAAGGAGGGGAGCCTTAGGCTCCCCTCCTTCATTGATCACGTCTTTTTTTGCAAAGACGCTCATTGCTATGTTAGACCACGCAGCGAAAAGCCTACAGCTTGACGACGTTGCTTGCCTGCTTCTTGCCGTTCTGGCCTTCGGTCACCTCGAAAGACACGCGTGCGCCTTCGTCGAGAGTCTTGTAGCCGTCCATCTTGATTTCCGAGAAATGCACGAACAGGTCTTCGCCGTCCTCCTGGGAGATGAACCCGTAACCCTTCTCAGCATTGAACCACTTGACAGTTCCTTCAGCCATCTTCGGCCTCTTTCCCTTCCTCTCGTGAGGAAGTTAACACCCCGACCATCAGCCAGGTAAACCCATCCCATCTTTCGATAGGACCACACAAATTTCATCGTCTGAGACGATATTTCACAGCCTATCACCTTTTCGACCGCGAAACGGCGAGCAGCCCCAACCGATTCGGTTTTTCCCATATCGCCGCAAGAACTACAGAACCGGGGAATTTCTTGCCCGAGAGCAGACAACGCGCAAGACGAATGCCGTTACGCTTCGATACCGTCTTCAGCAAGCAATGCGTCGAAATCGGCATCGCAAGGAATGTCGTCAGGCCCAGGCGCCGCAACGCCGCATGCAGCAGCGAAAGCGCAGGCCTGCTCGTATCGCAATTGTGCCGTATCATGGCATTCCGCCTCGCGCAAATAGTGGGCCTCAAGCGCCATGGTGTACACGATGTAAACCGCAATGCGCGGGTCGGCGATCGATATCTGCGCCACGGAAGCGAAGCTTTCGGGCGCAAGGCCCAAAATGACGCTTGCATCCATATCGAGCGCGCGCGACAAAGCGTCTTCGAGCGAATCGGCAGCTTCTTTCGGGTTACGCTTTTCGTTGTCCATGCTTCGCTTGATGCCGTCGACGAATTGCATGATAAGACGCATCAGATAATCTTGCTGCAACATCAGGAACGCTTCACCCCCACATGGTCGAATGCACGATCGGTTGCCTGGCGGCCTTTCGGCGTACGCATGATAAGGCCTTGCTGGATAAGATAGGGTTCATAAACGTCTTCTACCGTGTCGGGGTCTTCCGCCAAGGCCGACGCCAAGGTGGACAACCCCACGGGCCTGCCGCCGAACGATACGCACAAAAGCTCGAGAATCTTGTTGTCAAGCGCATCGAGGCCAAGCGCATCGACCTCGAAAAAGCTCAGCGCGCACGCTGCGGTATCTTCGTCGATATTGCCCGTGCCGCGCACCTGGGCCCAATCGCGCACACGTTTGAGCAGGCGGTTTGCAAGACGCGGCGTGCCGCGGCTTCGACGCGCGATTTCGAGTGCGCCTTCTTCGTCGATGCTGACGTCCAAGATGCCCGCCGAGCGCTTCACGATGTCGGAAAGCTCTTCGGGCGTGTAGTAATCGAGACGAAACACGATGCCGAAGCGGTCGCGCAAAGGCCCCGTCAAAAGGCCGGTGCGCGTGGTTGCCCCCACGAGCGTGAACTTGGGAAGATCGAGGCGAATGCTGCGCGCCGCAGGCCCCTTACCCACCACGATATCAAGCACGTAATCTTCCAAGGCAGGATAGAGAACCTCTTCCACCTGACGGTTCAAACGATGGATTTCGTCGATGAAAAGCACGTCGCCGTCTTCGAGATTGGTCAAAATCGCAGCAAGATCGCCCGGTCGCGCAATGGCAGGGCCGCTCGTCGTGCGAATGTTGGCGCCCAGCTCGTTGGCGACCACGGTTGCAAGCGTGGTTTTACCCAGGCCGGGAGGGCCGCTGAACAAAACGTGATCCATACATTCAGAACGTTGGCGTGCGGCTTCAATCAAAATGGACAGGCTGTCTTTTACACGCGTCTGACCAAGGTAATCTTCCAGCCGCTTCGGACGCAGCGAACGGTCGAGCGCCAAATCGTCTTCGATGAGCTCGGTAGCAACAACGCGCTCGCCCGCCGAAGGACGATTCCGTGCCCCTGCATCGAACACCATGCCTTCTATTTCGATATCTTTGCTCATATATTCCTTCGTATTCCGCAAGCGATATGGAGGGCCGTTTGCAACCGCATGCAAACCAGGCTTACTCGACCCCATACACGCAATACATCCGACCAGGCCCGCCAACAGCAAAACACCTCTGTGCCGAAAAAGGCACGGCAAGCAGCCATTCGCTCTAAAACACCATCGCTTTCGCTACGCCGTTCCAAGCCGTTTAAGGGCGTATTGCAAAAGCGCGCCTTCCGTATCGGCAGAATCGGGGGCGCCTTTCAAAGCCAGATCGGCCTCTGCGGACGAAAAGCCCATGGACAACAACGCATCGCGGGCGCCCTGCAAACGCTGGGAAGCCACGGCAAGCTGCTCGTCAAACAACGTGTCTCCCTGCACTTCGGACAAAGACCCCTTCAGTTCGAGAATCATGCGCTGTGCGGTCTTTTTTCCCACCCCTGGAATGCTCGAAACGGCTTTGACATCCTGTGCCTGGATGGCGGCGGCCAATTCTTCGGGCTTGAACGTGGAAAGCGCCGCAAGCGCGACTTTCGGACCCACACCCGAAACGCCGATGAGGCGGAGAAAAAGCGCATGCGCTTCTTGGGAAAGAAACCCGTAAAGCGCCATAGCGTCTTCACGAACCGCAAGATGCGTATAGACCAAAACCTCGCCGCCCCGTTCGGGGAGACGCGCAAGATCGCCCGCGGGCATGCCGACGGAAAAACCCATGCCGTTGACTTCGATAAACGCCGCTTCGGACGTGCGTCCTGCAACGCGGCCTTTCAAAAACGCAATCATCGCATCTCCTTCCTAGCACGTAGGGCCGTGCGTCACATAGCAGATAGCCGCAGCCAATGCGTCGGCCGCATGATCGGGATGGGGCAAATGATCCAGCCGCAAAATCTGGCGAACCATATATTGCACCTGGGATTTATCGGCCGTTCCTTCCCCCACCACGGCAAGTTTGATCTGACGCGGTGAGAATTCCCCCACAGACAAGCCATGTTCGGCGCAGGCCACCAAGGCGGCTCCGCGCGCCTGCCCGGTATCGAACGCTGCCGTGACGTTCTGCCCGAACCACACCGTTTCGATGCCCACGCACGCAGGTTCGAAACGACGCGCAACCGCGCCGATCTGCTCGTGGATTTTAGCTAAGCGCTGCGAAAGCTCCATATGCGAAGGAGTGGAGATGCACCCGTACGCGCAGCACGACAGCCGCGAACCCACCTGCTCAATGACGCCCCAGCCCGTGTTAGCAAGGCCAGGATCGATTCCCAGGATGGTTCGTGAATCCGCACGCGTCATGCCCGCCCCTTCGCCATAAAGACGCATCCATCGCAAATGCATCTTCAATATCAAACGTCTGTTCGATATTACACCGGAAATTCGATGCATTGCACGACAATTCGCACATTCAACCGGGATACACAACCCGGTTTGCAGCGGACATGTCCGCCACCGTTCGACACACGCCTCTTCGCATCCAGGTCGAACCATTGGGCATAAGAAAGCCTCCCATCTCCTGTCATGCAAGAAATAGGAGGCAGTTCGCACTTGTCAAAGCAACCCTGCCCTACCGCCGGCCTTGCGCCTCGCATGCCGCCGCCCGCTCGTCAAGGACGCTTTCTGCAACACCGAAGCCACGACTCGCCTCCGAAATGTCCGAATCGCCGACATCGATGGCATCTCGTTCGAGCGCACCCGACACATCGGACTCGTCAAAAGACGCCATTGCAGAAGGTGCATCGCACGCTCTTTCCTCGTCCGACTCCTGTTCGCACGTATCGCTTCCGTTTTCGCACGAAGCCTTCTCGACAGGCTCGTTCGTATCCATCGCCGCAGGAAGCGCAACGGGTTTTTCACCCTTTCGCTTCTTGCCGCCGTCGCCCTTGAACGTCTTCGTGCGCTGAATCAACACCGCGCCGATCAAAAACGGCATCCAGAACACCAATCCGCGATACACCAAGACGCTGGCCATGCCCGCTGCAGAATTGATATCGTATGCGCTGAACAGCACCATGACGCCCGCTTCCACGAAGCCGACGCCTTGCGGAACGGGAGAAATCATGGCAAGCAATGTGGCGATCACATAGCCACAAATAAGCGCTTCGGGATTCGTAATGTTGAACGCCACGCCCACCAGGCAAAACGCCGCCAGTTCGCACGTGCTTGCCGCAATGGAGCACCCGAACGCCTTCGCCGCCGTTTTCGGATTGCCCGCAATCGTGCCCGCAGCATCTCCGAACGAAGACACGGCATGCTCAGCCCAGGGTGCAAGCGGCTTTTTGTTGAACTTCGCAAGCACCTTGTTCACCATGCGCTCGATCGGGCGCAGAAGACCCACGAGCATCTGGGGGCTCTTGCGGCCGATGAACATGATGCCGCCCATGAAGCCCACCATGACCACCACCACAAGGCCCGTCAAAAACCATGCGGGGCTCAAATGGCCCGTGACCTGCAAGATAATGAAACCGACGATCATAATGGTCATAAAACCCGATTCGATCGTCATTTGCATCAACAGCGCAGCCGACATGGCCTTGCCGCCTGGGATGCCGCGGCGACGTGCGTCGTCGACAACCAGCGTCGCGCCCGCCATGTTCAAAGACGGCGCGATCGTGTTCATGAAAAACGTGCCAAACACCAAAGGCAGCGTTTCGCGCGGCCCCATCTTTTCATCGACGGCCGCGAACGTGTAATGGTACGACCAGCTTTGCGCATAGTATTTGCCCAGCTGCGTGAGAATGGCGACAACCAGAGGAATGACCGCGCCACGCTTCATGGTTTCCACCAGCTCGACCAGCTGATCGCCCCTTAAAAGAATGAACGCCAGCACGATGACGATGACGAAGCCGACGAGAAGTTTTTGAATGCTCGGTTTCAAGACGGACCAGCTTTCTTTCGAGCAGCCGGGAATTTCTTCTTCGGCTGCTTTCGGCGGCACAGCGAATGCCGGACGATCGTGCATTGCGCGGTTTTCGCCGAGCAACGGCCGTGATTATACTCCCGACACCCGCACGCACGACACGTTGGACCGCTTTCGTTGCGCATACGGCATCCGAATGCCACCATTTTGCAAGAATGCCGCGCCTTCAAGCCGCGCCTCATTCCGGCCTTCCCGAAGTGAAGTCGCTCCTTTCATCGCATGGCCGATATTGCCATTCGGCGCTTTTCGAGAAAACAAGCCGGCCGAAAAAGAAACGCATGGTATTCTTGCGCGCATGTCTGTCGCATCCACACCCGCATGGAGAAGTGCGACAGCAGGAGAAAGGACCTGTTCGTCATGTACAAGAAACTCCTCGTGCTGGCGCTCGCCGCAACGTGCGCGCTTGCAGCCATCTTGACGGGCTGCACCGATTCCTCGGCGCAGCCCGAAAACCATAACCCCGCCGATACGACCGCCGTCAACATCGCCGCGTTGAAAGGGCCCACCGCCATGGGGCTTGTCAAGTTCATGAATGATGCCGAAACAGGCGCCGTCGCCGACAACGACTACGCCTTCCAGATCGCCGCGTCACCCGACGAGTTGACGCCGCAAATCGCCCAGGGCACGCTCGACATCGCCTGCATTCCTGCCAACCTGGCCTCGGTGCTCTACAACAACACCGGCGAAGGCGTGCGCGTGCTGGCCGTCAACACGCTCGGCGTACTGTATATATGCGACCGCGGCGAATCGGTTCAAAGCGTCGCCGACCTGGCGGGAAAGACCATCTATGCCAGCGGCAAGGGGTCGACCCCCGAATATGCCCTCAATTACATTCTTGAAGGCAACGGGCTGACCCCCGGCGTCGATGTGACGATCGAATGGAAAAGCGAACACGCCGAATGCGTGGCGGCCATGGCACAAGACCCCCAGGCGATCGCCCTTCTGCCCCAGCCCTTCGTGACGACCGCCCAGATGAAAGACGATTCCATCCGTGTCGCCCTCGATCTGACGCAGGAATGGGACGCGCTTCAAAGCGGCGCCGAGGCAAGCTCGCTTATCACCGGCGTGGTGGTGGCCCGCACGGCGTTCGTCGAAGAACACCCCGAAGCCGTCGAGGCGTTCATGGCGCACTACCGCGATTCCGTCGCATTCGTCAACAACAACACCCAGGCGGCGGCCGAGCTGATCGGTGCATACGACATCGTTCCTGCCGACGTGGCCCAAAAGGCCATCCCCGCCTGCAACATCGTCTGCATCGAGGGCGAAGAGATGAGAAACGCCCTTTCAGGATATCTTGCGGTGCTCTTCGAGCAGAATCCCAAAGCCGTCGGCGGCGCACTGCCGAACGACGACTTCTACTATGCCGCCTAGCAGCCTTGCACCTGAAACCGCCCCTGGTCAAAGGCTGCTTTTACGAAAGAAGGAACAGCCTCGGCACGCCCATATGGCGACACCTGCATGACGGCGCATAAAGCCAAAAATCCCTGCTGAAATATCGAGCGAAACCAAGAAAAGGAGGGGTATGAACACGACAAAGCCAAAGCGACGTTTGAGCCGATGGGCGCGGCGGCTTTGGCCCGTGGCTTTCTGGCTGGCCGTATGGCACTTCGCCAGCATTGCCATCGGGCACGACATCCTGCTCGTATCCCCCCTTGATGCGGGCGATCGCCTGATCGAACTGGCGGGCGAAGAAGAGTTCTGGGCTTCGATCGGGCTTTCGCTTTCCCGCATTGCCGCAGGATTTGTCTCGGCCCTTGCAGCAGGCACCCTCTTGGCCGCCGTATCGGCGCGCCTGCCCCTCATGCGCGACCTGCTTGCACCTCTCGTATCCACGATCAAATCGGTTCCTGTGGCGTCGTTCGTCATCCTGATTTTAATCTGGGTGTCCTCCGAGTATCTTTCCGTGGCCATCTCGTTTCTGATGGTGTTTCCCATCGTCTACACGACGATGCTCGAAGGCATCGAGCAGACCGACCCCGACCTGCTCGAAATGGCGGACGTCTTCGAGGTCGGACGCCTCGACCGCCTGCGGTTCATCTACGCCTCGCAGGTGCTGCCCTATTTCCAGGCCGCCTGCTCGCTTTCGCTGGGAATGTGCTGGAAGGCGGGCATCGCCGCGGAAGTCATCGGGCTTCCGGCCATGTCGATCGGCGAGCATCTCTATGAAGCGAAGGTTTATTTGGCCACATCCGACCTGTTCGCCTGGACATTTGTGATCATCTGCATCAGCATTCTGGGAGAAGCGGTTTTCACGAGGCTTGTCGCCGCCGTCGTGCGCGCGATAGAGCGGACGCTCTAGCCGAACGGCATGCGGGGTGCAGGATGCTGCGGGTTCCCGGCCGTATGGCACACGCGTCGCAGGCCGCCCAGGCGTCCGCGGCATAACGCGCGGGTCAATGGTCGCTGGAACGACGCGACACGGCAACCACCCCGGCAGGCAGCGAAGAGCGTCGAAGCGCAGCGGCCGCCCTGGCAAGAGACAAAGGGCGCCGAAAGCATAGATGGCGAAAGCACGAGGCGTCGAAAAAGAGGGAGAGACATCATGGACGAACAGCGCACACGCCGCACGCAGTGCGCACCTTGCGAACCCCGCGCCGTGACGCTCGAGCACGTGAGCAAGCGCTACGGCGCGGGGTCCGTGCTCGATGACGTGAGCGTCTCTTTCGAACA
>JAUNLI010000160.1 GCA_030532315.1 Slackia sp. | reverse complement strand
AATTCCGCAAGCGCATCGAAGAACGCATCTGCCTGTATCCCTACATCGTATGCGAAGAAGACGGCGTGCCCGTGGGCTACGCTTATGCAAGCAGGCTCTTCACGCGCCAGGCGTACGACTGGGCCGTCGAACTTTCGGTCTATTTGTCACAAGATTGCCGCGGACGCGGTCTGGGCCGCGCGCTGTATGACCGTCTGCTCACGCTGCTGGAAATGCAAGGCGTACGCAGTGCCCACGGAAAAGTGACCGAGCCGAACGAAAAAAGCGACAAACTGCACCTTTCCATGGGATTTCGCCTGGTGGGCGTTATGGACAACGTCGGTTTCAAACTGGGCCAGTGGCGCGATGTCGCGCATTACGAAAAACTGCTCGGCGATTTCTCCTGCGCGCCCGAACCCGTCAAGGCGATCGGCGACCTCGACCCCGAAGCGGTTGCCGCCGTCTTGGAAGGCCGCAAATAGCCGAAAACAATGTGCTCGCAAAACAAATTGGCCGCTCGCAGCGATATGCGAGCGGCCTTTTCGTTACGGCAGGTTCGTGCAAAACGCTTTGCATCCGAAATCCAGGCGGCAAGCGCATCCCCCTGCGCCGACATTGCTTTGCACGACGTACATGAAACGGGCGGAAAGGCCACCTTGCAACGCGCGCCTCCCAGAACGAAAACATACCTGCGAAAAACTATTCGAGACGCAATCGGCACTTGTCTTCTTCGATTGCGGCCATGATTTCCTGAATGGAGTAAAGCGAACCGAAGCAGCACGCCACGCCGTCTTCGCCAGCCGCCGCCCGCGCCGCAAAAACCGCCTCGCGCGCCGTCGAGCACGCAGCCACCTGGGGCGCAGACACGCACGTCGAAAAATCGTCTGCACGCGCTGCGGCCGCCGCGCGAATAGCGCACGCAAGATCGTCTGCGGCCAGTGCACGTTCGTTGTCAGGCGGCTCGAAGCAGAAAAATGCACGCGCCAGCGGCAGCACGTCTTCGATCATCGCCTGATAGTTCTTATCGCGCAGCACGCTCATAGCGAACACCACGCCGCCATCGGGAAAATATGTACGCAACGAAGCGGCCAACGCCGCCGCCCCTTGCTCGTTATGACCGCCGTCCACAATCGTAACGGGCGCGTCGTCAACCACTTCGAAGCGGCCTTGCCATGCCGCCGATTCCAAACCGCGCTTGATGGCATCATCGGAAATAACGAACCCACGATCGCGCAAAACACGCGCCGCTTCAATTGCCATGACGGCGTTGTTCGGCTGATACGTCCCCGCAAGCCTCAGATGCACATCATGTAGCTCCTGATAAGAAAACACCTGATGAAGACCATCGGCATGCGCTTTGATGGATGAAAAGTCGGGGACACGCATCGTACAGCCGCGCTCGGCGGCCGCCCCTTCGATCACCCGACAAGCGTCGGGTTTCTGAACATAGCTCACCACCGGCACGCCCGGCTTGATGATGCCCGCCTTCTCGTATGCGATTTTTTCAATCGTGTCGCCGAGCACGTGCGTGTGATCGAGGTCAATCGGCGTGATGACGCTTACCTCGGGCATAACCACGTTCGTCGAATCGAGCCTGCCGCCCAACCCCACCTCAAGCACCACGACATCGCATTTCCGCTGCGCGAAATGCAGCAGCGCCGCCGCCGTAATAAGCTCGAACGCCGTAGGCTGCTCATCCATGGCAAGCGCGGCCTCGCGCACATCGGCCGCAACCTCGAGCAGATCGGCATCCGTTATGTCACGGCGGTCGATCTGAATGCGTTCATTGAAGCGCAGAATATAAGGCGATGTGAACAACCCCGTCTTGTATCCCGCCGCCTGCAGGATGCCCGCGATGAATGCACACGTCGACCCTTTACCGTTTGTGCCCGCGACGTGTACGAACTTCAACGCATCCTGCGGACGACCCAACCGATCAAGCAGCTCCTCGGTACGATGAAGCCCCAGGCGCACGTCACGCCAAGCACCCTGCTGCAAATACTCCTTCGGATCGAAATCGTAGCGACCGCCTGCTTTCGGCGTCGCCTCGCTCTCATGCGCCATATGCCGCCCCTTCGTATTCGATGCGCACTCGGCGCAATCGCAGCGCGTTCGTCCATCGCCCGACATGCGCTGCAAAATGATTTCGTTTGAGCCAAGCCGCAAAAGCAACGAGGCGTGCGCGTATTATAGGCGCGCCTGCGCTCGAATGCGCAATTTGCGCAAAACCGCCAGGCGCGCCGCCCACGATTCGGGCAAGGCCTCCCTGGGTGCGCTCAAGCGCGCCGGCCTCGTCAACACGACCGGCGGAACAGGCATGGCGGACGCGAAGACCGCAACAGGCAGGCGGAAGCTGCGCGACAAATGGAAGGCGATCGGAAAGACGAAGGCAAAACAGATAGCGTGCGACTCGCGCCCGCTATCGCTTAAAATGCGGCAAACTTCCGTCGCCTACGCTCCACCAGTTCGTCCGCATCGAGCGTGCACAACCCGTCAAGCGCACGTTCCACGTAGCGGCGAACCGCGTCGGCGGCCAGAAGGGGATTTTCGCTCGCAGAGCCCTCGCCCTCTTCAAGCACGGTGTCGACGATGCCCATCTCGAAAATCTCGTAGGCATTCATGCGCATGGCCGACGCAGCCTCGGCGGCACGCGAACGGTCTTTCCACAGAATGGATGCGAAACCCTCGGGCGAAAGCACCGAATACACCGCATGCTCCTGCATGGCAACCGCATCGGAAAGCGCCAGGGCGAGCGCGCCGCCCGAGCCGCCCTCGCCGACGATAACCGACACCACCGGCACGCGGACGCCCGCCAGATACGCGAGGTTTTCAGCGATGGCGTTGCCCTGTCCGCGCTCCTCGGCCGTTCTGCCGCAAAACGCCCCTTGCGTGTCGACCAGACACACCACGGGCAACCCGAACCGTTCGGCCAGACGCATTGCGCGCAGGCTCTTGCGGTAGCCCTCGGGCTGGGGGCAGCCGAAATTACGGCGCAGTCGCTCTTCGAGCACGGCTCCCTTCTCTTGCGCGATGATCACGGCCGCACGGCCCGCGATCCAGCCGATGCCGCACACAATCGCCGCATCGTCGGAAAACGCACGGTCGCCGTGCAGCTCGAAGAAACCGTCCGTCATAAACGACAGGTAGTGCAGAGCCGTGGGTCGGTGCGTGTCACGCGCCGTCTGGACGCTTCGCCACGCAGGGTTTTCGGCAGCATCGCAAGCGCACGCTGCCGCAAAAGGCGCCCTTTTCGTCGCCGTGCGCACATGCGCCTCCCTGAATGCCGCACGCTTTTCTTCCCATACGCGCGCCGCCGGCGCAACATCGAAACCGCGCTCCTCCATAATGCGCCGCTCATGGGCCGACGGATGCGCCGCCAGCGCCCGTGAAAGCGCATCGGCCCCCACGGCCGCATCCGCTTCATGCGGCCCTAGCAATGCAAGCAGCGAGGCGATGTCGCAACGCAGGCGCGAACGGTCGACGATGGCGTCCACCAGGCCGTGCTCGAGCGCGAACTCCGCCGTCTGAAACCCTTCGGGCAGCTTTTCGCCGGTGGTGTCTTGAATCACACGGCGCCCGGCAAAGCCCATAAGCGCACCGGGCTCGGCCAGCACGACGTCTCCCTGCGTGGCAAACGATGCCGTGACGCCGCCCGTCGTGGGGTCGCATATCACCGAAAGATAGACCAGGCCCGCATCGGCGTGGCGGCGAATGGCGCACGACACCTTTGCCATCTGCATCAACGACATGAGACCTTCTTGCATGCGCGCTCCACCCGATGCGCAAAAAACCAGCAACGGCAAACCGCGGTCGGTGGCGAAATCGGCCGCACGGGCAATGCGCTCGCCCACCACGCGTCCCATCGAACCCATGAAAAACGTCGAATCCATCACGCAG
>JAUNLI010000159.1:1825-3889 GCA_030532315.1 Slackia sp. | reverse complement strand
GGAGGCCTCATATCAAGGCGCAGCGTCTGTTCGACCACCTTCATCAACGTTTCGTCGCTTATCTGCGGGTCGATTTTCAAAAGCCCCACCAGGCCGAACAGCATTACGCAAAACATCTCGAACAGCAAATCGATTTCGACATCGTGATAACGCTCGTATTCGCGCGCAACGTTTTTGCAAAGAAACTCGGCCGCTTCGCGCACCGCACGCACATCGAAAGCATCGCGCACGCCGAGTTCTTCGAGCACGGCGATCATCGGACGCGGGCCGTTTGCGTCATACAACGTACGTCGAAGCGTGGCCATGCAGTCGCGCAGCGATGCGGCCATCTCGCCGAAGCACCGCGTTTCGTTCCATACCGCCACGCTTTCGACGATATCCGCCACGTAATCGTCGAGCACTGCATCCACCACGTCGCTTTTGCACGAAAAATAGTAGTAGAAAAGCTCGCGCGTGATGTTCGCTTCCGCCGCAATGTCTTTGACGGTGGTTGCCGCAACGCCCTTGGTTTCGAACAGCTCACGCGCCGCCTGCATGATGTCGCCCGCGCGCCCATCGAGGCGCCGCCCCTTCTTGCATGCCTCGCCCGCAATATGCGTCGAAGCCGCCGATTCGAATCGCATGCGCTTTCCCTCCCCTGAAAACGCAGACGGCTTTCCCATGCCGTCGCATGCATATAAAAAGACGCCCGCACAAGCGGACGTCTTGCATTATATCGTGCGAAACTTCCGGGCCGAAGCGCCGCGATGCGCAACATTTCGCAACCGAACACGACGCGAGGAAAAGCCATCGCCGCGGGCCGGCAAGACGCCTATGCCTTGCCGGCCCGCACATTCTTCATCGATGGCGCGCTTGCACGCAACAAGATGCTAGATGTTTTCCTCGAGCACGCTCTTGTACACCTTGGTGTCGGCATACAGCTCGTCTTTGACGGGGTTGAACTTGTTCTTGCGAATCTTGTTGAATTGATAGGCGGCCAGCGCAACATTACTTGCCAAGGCGATGAAGCTCACGATGAAAAACGCCGTGGGGTTATGCGTGGTGGGAATGGGCGCAAGCACGTCGGCAAACTGCGGAACGGTCATCACGAACATAATCCACAACGCGAGCGTCTGCGCTCGATGCTGCAACCATGCGCCGCGCTTGATGAAAAACGTCGGAATGGTGCACGAAAGAAGCAGCGCCAGGCCGCAGTAAGCGGAATGGTCGGAAATGCAGTTGTAGGTATAGGCGAAATTCCAGAAATCGTAGGCAAGGATCCACGCCCAGATCATGTCGGGCCAGATCATGTCGCGCGTCTTGTCTTTCGAGATGACAATGCCCAGCCAGCCGCAGATCGTCACGATGTTCAGGATGCCCGCAATGCCGTTCATGATGTTCCACGGGCCTGAAATGGTCCAGAGGTTTTCAACCGTGCCGCCCTGCCACAAGCCGAAGCTGAACACCTGGAAGTCGCGAATGACCGCTTCGGCAATGTTGATCGCCAAAATCAACGGCGGGAAGCACAGCGCCCATTTCTTTTCATACAGATAATGCGTCTTGCCATCGGCGCCCTTCCAATGCACGAATCGAAGCGCCATAAAGCCCAGACAGCCCGCCAGCGCCGAATAGGTTTTCACCCAATTGAACCAGGTGCCCGTGCCGTATTCGTTGCCTGGCGCCGCCGTGGTGGGCCACACGAAGATCGTCAGCACAACAGGAACCACCGCGAACAACGCGATGCCGCCCCATTTGCTCGTGCGACCGAATTCGTTGAACGCCATGAGCGCGAACAATACGAACAGCCAGATGGCCCAATACGACATATCGGCCGCTTGATAGAGAATTCCCATGCAAACCGCCTCCCTCTCTCTTCGTCGCGCGAAGCACTCGCGCGATTCCCCTCGGTTCGCCGGCACAAAGCAGCGCAATGCCACGAGCTTTCCGGATACAAAGAGCAGCTTCATATCCGGAAAGCGCACGGTACAGCGATGCGAAAACACGTCAGACCGGCTTTCGGCGCAAGTATAAAGAGCCTTTCACCTGGGGTCTTTACGCGCAGGGGTTGACTGTGCAGAAAGCGGG
>JAUNLI010000159.1:0-1725 GCA_030532315.1 Slackia sp. | reverse complement strand
TTCGTCGAACACCACCACGTGGTCAGGAATTTTATACTTCGCAATGCGGCCGCGCGCGAACTCGCGCAGTGCAAGCGGATCGGTGCACGAGGCGGATTGCGACAACCGCACGGCGATACAGGTCTGCTGTCCCAACACATCATGCGGAAGCGCTGTCACGCAGCATTCCACCACATCGGGACATTCCGCATAAACATGCTCGAGCTCTGATCCGTAGATGTTGTAGCCGCCACGAATGATCATGTCGTCGATGCGCCCACGAATGCGCACGTAGCCTTCTTCGTCGATGACGGCCGCATCGCCCGTATGGACCCAGCCGTCGGCCATCACCGCGGCAGTCAGATCGTCGCGCTTGAAGTAGCCTTTCATCTGGCAAGGGCTCGTGCACACCAGCTCGCCTTCGCCTTGCTGCATCCATTCGCCGCTCGCCGCATCGATCACGCGAAGCGAAACGTCGGAAAACGCTTTGCCAACCGTCTGTGAAACCCGTTCGGCCGTATCGTCCATGCTGGTGGCGGTGACGGCTCCCGCCTCGGTGGAGCCATAGCCCACCACCACGTTGCAATGCAAGACGTCGCGGATGTCGCGCACCAATGCTTCGGGGCAGTTCGCTCCGCCAATCAACCCCGTTCGCAACGACGAAGTGTCACGCGGATGCACCTTCATCACGTCGAGCGCGCGGGCGAACATGGTAGGAACGCCGTAGAGCACGGTGGCCTTTTCCTTCTCCACCAGATCGAGCAGCCATTCAGGCGTCGCATCGTCGGTCAGAAGAATGGTGGCGCCCATCGAAAGCGGCAGAATGATGCCGGCATTCAGCCCGAACAGATGACAGACCGGCATAGGCATGGCGAAAATGTCCGACGAGGTGATGCGCATGGCAACGCCGTAATCGCGCGCCGAGCTGAACAAGGCGCGATGCACCAGCTCGATGCCTTTCGGCTCGCCTGTCGAACCCGACGTGAATGCGATCACGAGCGTGTCGTTTTCAGGGTCGAGCGCAACGGGATCGAACGGACCCTCGTCGAGCACGTCCTCGAAGGAAACGCAGCCTTCCAATGCGAAACGAACCGCAACCACCATGCAATCAGGACGGACGCCCATGGTGAAACGGGCCACGTCCTCGCGGGCGGCGAAAACCGCCTTGGCGTTCGTCATGTTCAGCCGCTCTTCGGCTTCGAGCCTGCCCGAAACCACGTTGTTGGGAACAAGGACCAGGCCCATCTTCGCCGCCGCAAGAAACACCGCGACCGCTTCATGCCAATCGGGAAGAGCCGAAATGACCACATCCCCCTTTTCGAGCCCTCGCGCCGCGAGACCGCGCGCAAGAGCGTCGACGAGAGCGTCGAGCTCGGCGTAACTCACCGTTTTCCCGCCAGGCTCCTTGATGGCCGTCTTGTCCGGGTCGAGCCTCGCTCGATACGAAACCATCCGCTGAAGGTCGCACCATTCCTCGCTCGCATATCCCCTATACCCATTCGCCATAGGACCACCGCCCCTCTTCTGGATTCCAGGCACCTCTTTCGGGAATCGTATCCCGTGCGAAAGGCAAACCATAGGGGCGATCGACCTGCATTGCCCATCGTCGAATATGCAGGTAGACGCATTGAACGCCGTTTGCGGACACCCTTTCGAAAGCGTCCGGAAACACGACGCCCCCGATACGTCGAAATCGGGGGCGTCATGGAGCCTGAATATAAAAAGAACCGAGCCGACCGATCACCG
>JAUNLI010000158.1 GCA_030532315.1 Slackia sp. | reverse complement strand
GAATGCAGGAAACGCAAAGCAAACAGCATTCACGCTGCGTTATGCACCTATGCACAAAAGCTATTTCCTACAGAAAAAACGGCTGCACCCGCATGAATCCTTTCGACGATGGAGCTGAAAACCCGCCTGGACGGAGAGCGTCCGAATTGTAGCACACTCACAGAACGAGGCAACACCCTAGACTGATAAGCCACCGAAAGGCAGTCCAATGCCCCGAATCCATCCGAGAAGGCGCGGGCAAGGCCTCGTGCTCAAACAGTCCTGGGGTCGCAGGGACGACACGTTAAGTGCCGTCCCGCTCCTGCGGAACTGCGCGCGAGACCTGTCCCTTGATGGGCGGGGAAGGGTGCAGGGTCAGGACGAACGACGGCACGAGGCGCGGGCAAGGCCTCGTGCTCAAACATCCTCGCTTCGCTGCGGAACTGCGCGCGAGACCTTGCCCGCGCCTCTGGTTGAGAGACTCGGTTGACCGGAGCATGGAGCATCGGTATGCAACGACGCATGACTTTGCGGCTTCGAGCTGAAATCCACAAATCGCCGCAATGCAGGCGAGAACAGGTTAGTGGATGCGGCCAGCGCGAAGGCGGGCACAACGTATAACGGTCACAAGAACCCCCATCTGAAGCAAAACATGTGACGGCAATATGACTTACTGGACGAGTTTAAAACACTTCAGGTCGCCAAAACGCAGGCGAGCGGGGATGCGGCGAGGCGGCCGCCCCATCCCCACGCAGCTGGACGAGTCGCTACGGCAGTCGATAACCTTCAGGTCGCCGCAATGGAGCGAAAAGCCGCCTGGTGCCCCGAATCGGTCCGACTGGCGCAGGGAGCGCACTTCGGTGCGTGACCGGAGCACGGAGGGTCGAGGCGGGGTGCCCGGCGGCTTTGCAGCGTCGACTCCGTTGCGTCGGCCGGAAGGCCGACGCAACTAATAAGCCTCATCGAGCGGCGCATGCGCCTTCACGTCGAGCGACCAGTCGGCGAATTTGCCCTGTTTGTAGCGATCGTGCGCCACAAGTGCGATCATGGCGGCCTGGTCGCCGCAGGCCGAAAGCGGCGGCATCGACAAACGCACGCCGCGTTTCTTGCACGCTTTCTCGTATGCCGCACGCAGCCCCGGATTGGCGGAAACGCCGCCGCCGACGCAGAATTCGCGCGCGCCCGTTTCGTCAATCGCGGCCATCGCCTTTTTCACCTGCACGTCGATCACCGCCTGTTGGAAACTTGCGGCGATGTCGGGCAGGTTCAACTCGCGGCCCGCCTGCTGCTCTTTCTGGATATAAGTAGTCACCGCGGTCTTGAGCCCCGACAGGCTGAAACGCAAATCGCCCGAATGCATGAGCGCACGCGGGAAATCAATCGCCTTAGGGTTGCCCTTCGCGGCCAGCTTGCTGACGATCGGGCCGCCAGGATAGCCCAGGCCAAGCGCTTTGGCCACCTTGTCGAAGGCCTCGCCCACTGCATCGTCGATCGTGGAACCCAGGGTGACGTAGTCCGCCCAATCGCGCACATGCACGAGCATGGTATGGCCGCCCGATACAAGCGACACCACCATAGGCGGCTGAATGTCGGGCGTGGCGATCTTGTTCGCATACAGATGGCCCTCGAGATGGTTCACCGCAATGAGCGGCAAATCGGCACCCCATGCGGCGCCCTTCGCGAATGCGACGCCCACCACGAGCGCGCCCACCAATCCAGGCGCATACGTCACCGCAACGGCATCGAGGTCACGCCAGCGCAGGCCGCGAACCCCCAGACTGCGCGCCGCCGATTCGAGGCATTCGTCGCACACGCCGCAGATGGCCTCGATGTGCTTGCGGCTGGCAATCTCGGGAACGACGCCGCCGAAGCGGGAATGGAAATCGATTTGCGAAGCAACCACGTCGGACAAAAGCGCCCCCGCACCGTCCACCACCGATGCGGCGGTTTCGTCGCACGAGCTTTCAATTGCCAGAATCAGCGGATGCTCGGCAGCAGACGCAACATCTTGAGCGTCTTCGGAAACACCATCCGTCATTGCGCCCTGCAGGTCTGCACGGCCCGAACCCGCCACGTCGTCTACATGCAGACGCATGCCCGCCACGTCGCGACGGGCCTCGGGCAAAGGCCCGCTCATGATCACCGCATCTTCGCGGTCGCTGTAATAATGCGGACGCGTGCCGATGTTGGCCAGCCCCATGCGTTCGTAAAACGTCTGCGCACCCGCATTCGAGGCGCGCACCTCGAGCGTCATCTCGGACGCGCCCAGGTTGCGAGCATCCGAGGCCACCAAGGCAATCAGCTCGGCTGCGATGCCGCGACGACGATACGCGGGATCGGTAGCGATCTTGAGAATTTGCACCTGGCCGTCCACAATCCAGCCGCCGCAATAGCCCACCAGCACGTCACGATCGAATGCCGCCCACCACGTACGGTCTTTGCGCGGCAGCTCATCAACGACAAGCGACGCCTTCCACGCATCGCTTCCCATGGTGCGCTCTTCCAGACGGGCAACATCGTCTGCATGCGCGGCATCAAGCGGTCGGTAATCGATCGGATTCGCATCCTGCGAGCCCTCGAAAAGCTGCACGCCCGTGCGCAGGTTCTTGCCGCCGTTTTCTTTTGCCAGGCGAATGCGCTCGTTTTCCTCAGCATCGGAAAGGCGTGTATACACAGGAAGAAGCGTGGCGGGATCTGCTCCTGAGCGCTCGGCCAGCAGAAGACCACGACCGCTCACGCCCCACAGCGCCTCGTCGGCCAAAGGCGCCACATCCGCGAACACGTCGGCATACTTTGTCAACGCGTCGCCCAGAACGAAATCGAGAGAGACAGAGGCCCCACGCTTGACCGAAGCCGCCTCCGCCTCGACTGCAACCGCGATATCGGCGGCCTCGTCTTCAGCGGCAGCCTTTGCGGCTTCGGCATCGACGCAGACGCCCGCTTCAACCCCCGCGCCAAGCGCCATCAAAGCATCGGCAACCCATGCGGGCGCATCGACGGCCTTGACCACCGTATCGGTGGTCAAGCGGCGCACGCCTTCGTCGTCGATGTCGAACAAAACCGGATAGACCTCTTTGCGCATGGCGTCGGCCGCAACCAACACACGGCCACGCATACCTTCCGACCAGGCATTCCACGCAATGGCATCGAGCGTGGAAACGCCGAACAGCGGCACCTCGAGCGCACAAGCCGCGCCCTTCGCCGTGGCCATGCAGATGCGCACGCCCGTGAAGCTGCCGGGGCCGCGCCCGCATACGATGGCCGCAATGTCTTCTTTGGCAACGCCCGCTTCGGTCATCAAACCGTCGACCTGCGACAGAAGCACGGTGTTGCTCGCACGGTGGGCGGCAACCTCGCACGTCGCAACGACGGCAGCTTGCGAACGCGACGATTTCAGCGCCGCAATACTGTCGCGCTTAGCCGCATCGACGCGGCAAAGCCCTACGGCAACCACTTCGTTCGCCGTATCGAACGCCAGGATATATGCATGTTCAGCCATCGCCGAAACCCTCCGAATTCCTCAAGTCGCGCCGTCGTCGCGAAAAACGCACGCCACGTCCGAAGGCCCTTGCCTTCGAGTGCAGCCCCTGCGCGATAAGTCGGCGGAAAACACAAAGACCGACAGCGCAACGGCTTCGCCGCGCACAGACGCCGGTCAAAACGATACGAATTTTACAACGATGCCTCGATGCTGCACATCAATCGACATGATTGCGCACATAATCAAGAACTTCCAGCGCTGGTGCCGGGTTGCTCTTTCGAATGCCTCGCTCTCGTCGGAAGCGGAGCCGAGGGGCCGGAATCCGTTCAGGACGAAGCGCAGCGGAGGGCCTTCACGAGAACGGGCGCCGGCTGCGACACGCCGGCGCCCGTCCTCGCGGTTGCACGCATATATACAGGTAGTCCTTGCGGCCCTTAC
>JAUNLI010000008.1 GCA_030532315.1 Slackia sp. | reverse complement strand
TACTCCATATCGTGGTCGTGATTTTCGTGGGCTTCGTCCAGGACAACCGCGAAATCGCATGCATCGACCCCTGCTTTTTTCACGCGCTATACACTCACATGAAAGCCGTCGACAGGCAGGCTTTGCAGCGCGGCCATAAGCGTCTTTTCACTCGCGCCCAAATCGAGCAGCGCGGCCACCGTCATATCGCCGCTGATGCCCGCTGCGCATTCCAGATACAACATATTACCCACGAGATGACCTCCGTTTCCCCTCTTCACATCGCCGCTCTGTCAAGAGCGGATGCGCGCATGGTCGATAAGCGCCGCCTGATAGCCGCCACCGAAACCGTTGTCGATGTTAACCACCGAGACGCCGCTCGCGCACGAGTTAAGCATCGCCAAAAGCGCCGTGACGCCGCCGAACGAAGCGCCGTAGCCCACGCTGGTGGGCACTGCGATCACGGGGCACGACGCCATGCCGCCGATCACGCTGGGAAGGGCCCCTTCCATGCCCGCAACCGCCACCACCGCCTGCGCGCAAGCGATATCGTCGGCATGAGCAAGCAGCCTGTGCAAGCCCGCCACCCCCACGTCATAGAGCCTGACCACGCGGCTTCCCAGCATCTCCGCCGTAAGGGCCGCCTCTTCGGCCACGGCAAGATCGCTCGTGCCCGCCGCGGCAACCGCAATATATCCGTTTCCGTCGGGCTCGGGCACGCCGCCCACAATGACCATGCGGGCATCTTCCCGATACGAAAAATCGGCCGCATCGGCAGAGGCCAGCGCCTCGCGAATCGCGCACGCCTTCGCGGCATCCACACGCGTCGCCATCACGCGACGCTGGCCGTTCGCGCGCAGGGCTGCGACAATGCCCGCAATCTGCTCGGCGGTTTTGCCCGCACCGTATATCACCTCGGAAACGCCTTGCCGTATGCCGCGCTGCATATCGGGCTTTGCATACCCCAGGTCGCAAAACGGCTCGGTTTGCACGCGAACGACAGCATCCTGCGCAGACATCTCTCCCGCAGCCACGGCGGCAAACAGCGCTTCAAGCTCTTTCTTCTCCACAAAGACCTTCCTCTCGTGCAAATCGCTCGGCTGCAGACGCATTGGCTCTCACATACGCGCCCTCGATGCTATGCAGCCGCATCTTCGCCGAACGTCATGCGCGAAGACTCGCCAGCCTTGCAGCCTCGCGACACTCGGGCAAAAGGGCCGCCGCATCAAGCGCTTCTTGCGTAATGGGATTTCCCACCGGCACCTTCGTCGCTAAGCATGAAAAACTCGGCTTGTCCGCCGTCGAAAGCCCCATATCGCGCGATGCCGCCCTTAC
Organism: Slackia sp.; assembly: GCA_030532315.1. Lineage (GTDB taxonomy): Bacteria > Actinomycetota > Coriobacteriia > Coriobacteriales > Eggerthellaceae > Slackia. The sequence continues at coordinate 27,871 of JAUNLI010000008.1, read as the reverse complement.
CTGGTCTTTCGTAAATCCCGCCTCACGAAGGGGCGATTTCACGCCCAATTCGGCAAGAGCGCGAAACCCCGGACGACGCGCCGGGTCATCACTTGCATTGGTGCCGTCAAGCAGAACCGTACGGCCATCGCGCCCCATAGCCGCCAAAATCGAACCGAAGATAAAGCGCTTGCAATGGTAACAGCGATCCTGCGGGTTGGCGCATATTGCATCGTCGGTCAGCACGTCGGCACGAATCGGCTCGAAAGAAGCACCCGTCTCTTCGACCACGCGGCAAGCGTCTTCAAGTTCGAAAGGGGGCTGAAAAGCCGTCATGACCATATAAGCCTTCACATCGACACCTGCACGCACGAGCGCAGCCAGAAGAAACGCAGAGTCGCAACCGCCTGAAAACGCCAGGCCGTAACGTTTCGAACGATCGAGTCCTTTTACCGCATCGCGCCAGTTCATCCGCGCCTTCCCGCCGGTTTCGCACGCGATATGCAGCGGATTTTTCGCATCGAGACCCGTCATGCGCGCATTCCCTTTTCCACCTCGAGAATCACGCTTTCATAATGGGCGATTTTATAGTCAAGACGGTCAAGACCCGCCTGCAGGTCGGCAATACGCTCGCGCACCAAATCGCGTTGCTCCTCGAGCAAAGCCTTGCGGGCAGAGGCCGTATGCTCGCCTTCGTCGAAAAGGTCCATATACTCGATCAGCGCCTCGATCGACACGCCGGCGCCACGCATGCATTTCAGGAATTCGACCGTCTTGCAGTTCGTCTCGTTGTAGTCGCGAATGCCCGACGAATTGCGCGGCACATGGCGCAGCAGGCCGACACGTTCGTAATAACGCAGCGTATCGGCCGAGATGTCATAGCGCTTGCTTACTTCGGCAATCTTCATGACGCACCTTTCACGGCAGAGGGAAATGGTCGAACGCATTGAATCACTGAGAGCATACTCCAAGTCAAGCGTCGAAAACCACCGCACCTACTCGCCGCAAGCGCACGCCGCCCGCATCACCACGTCGGAAAGCGCGTCCATGCATGCATTGTCGGCCCCAAGCGCGGGAATATAGGTAAAGCGAGCCCCTTTGACGCCCGCGTCCTGCGCGGCCGCCCGATAAGCCTCGGCCGCCTCGATTCCCACCTCGAACGACGTCTCGATGCAGTCGACCGAAAAGCCAGGACACACCACCGCCACGTCGCGCACCCCTTCACGCGCAAGACGCTCCAACTCGGGCACCAACAAAGGCCCCTGCCACTTCCGACTGTCGAAACGCGACTGATACGTCGTCAGCACATCCGCAGACGACAGGCCGAGCGCTTCGGCTAGCAGACGCGCCGTCGCCTTCGTGGCTTCCACATAGGTGTCGCCGCGCTTCGCAAACGAAACCGGCACCGAATGAAAGGAAACGACAAGCTTCGACCCTGCCGCATGCGCCCACGAGCGACGCACCGATGCAGCCAACGCTTCGATATAGCCGGGAGCGTTCCAATATTCGTCGACGAAAGATCGGCGCAACCCTTCAGGCGCAATGCGGTCGATGCAGCGTTCGAACTCCTCGCGGCACGTTCCCGTGCACGCGCGGGTGTTCTGCGGATACAGCGGCAGCCCGACAATGCGATCGACGCCGGCATCGCACAGCTCACGCAGCCCCGCCTCGATCGAGGGGTTGCCATAGCGCATGCCAAGGCGCACGACGACGGGCTCGTCCGAAAGAGAAGCCAGGCGTTTTTCAAGCGCGGCGCATTGCGCCAGCGAATCGATGACGAAGGGGCTTCCTTCAGGCGCCCAAAACTCCCGATAGCGCGGCGCGGTTTTCTTCGGCCTTTTCGGCAGAATGAACAAGTTCAAAATGGGCTGCCATATAAAAGCGGGCATATCGACAACGTTGCGGTCCGAAAGAAACTCCTTCAAATACGGACGAATCGCCTCGGGCGTCGGTGCGTCGGGCGTCCCGGTGTTCATCAACAAGATTCCAAGCATGATACGTTTCTTCCCTTTCGGACGGTTGCCGCGCATGCCCTCCGACAGCGCGCGACCAACTATAGTATTTCGAACCATGTTCAGGAAAAACGAACGCCGCATCGGCGCCATTTACGTCAGCGCGCGTAACCCGAACGGGCTAGAGGCAGCACGCTTTGTGGCGCGGAAGCCCCGGCTTGTACAAAGCTCGCCCGCGTCGTCGACAGCTTGCCGCGCCCCATTCGGCCGCCCTTGACGCAAACCCCGTTTCGCAGAGTATGCTTCGCTGTACGCATTGATTCCGTAAACGCCGACGGAAAACCCGCAGCGCGAACAAGGAGGAAACCCGTGAACTATCGACGCTTGGGCAAAACCGAACTCATGGTCAGCGAAATCGGTTTCGGAGCCGAATGGATGGAACGAAAAACGGCGGAAGAAGTAGCCGCGACAACGCAGCGCTTCGCACAGGCCGGCGTGAACATTCTCGACTGCTGGATGGCCGAACCAGAGGTGCGCAGCAACCTGGGAGCCGCTATCGCCGGCGATCGCGACCATTGGATTATCCAAGGACACATCGGATCGACCTGGCAAAACGGCCAATATGTCCGCACGCGCGACATGGACCGGGTAAAACCCGCTTTCGAAGACCTTCTTGCGCGCCTCGGCACCGACCATGTCGAATTGGGCATGATCCACTACGTCGACGCACTCGAAGAATTCGACGCCATCATGAACGGCCCCTTTATCGCCTATGTACGCGAACTGCTGGCATCGGGCGCGATCGAACATGTGGGCCTGTCCACGCACAGCCCCGAAGTGGCCCGTGCGGCGGCGCTTTCGGGCGAAATCGAGGCGATCATGTTCAGCGTGAACCCCGCGTTTGACATGATGCCCGCAACAAGCGACCTCGATGCCCTATTCGGCACATACGATGCAGGCCTCGAAGGCATGGAGCCCGCCCGCGCCGAACTGTACGCGACATGCGAGCGCGAAGACGTGGGCATCACGGTGATGAAAGGGTATGCCGGCGGCCGCCTGCTTACCGAAGAATCGTCGCCTTTCGGCGTGGCGCTGACCCCCGTACAGTGCATTCATTATGCTCTGACCAGGCCTGCCGTCGCCAGCATCATGGTGGGGGCGGCAAACGAAGCGCACGTGGACGACGCCCTTGCCTACGAAACCGCAACCGAAGAAGAACGCGATTACGCCAGCGTGCTGGCAAACGCCCCGCGCCACGCTTATTTCGGACAATGCACCTATTGCGGCCACTGCGCGCCCTGCGCCGCACACATCGACATCGCCCTGGTCAATAAATTCTACGACCTTGCCGCCGCACAACCCCGGGTGCCTGCATCGGTGCAGGCTCACTACGAAGCGCTTGGCGCCACGGCAGCAGATTGCATCGCCTGCGAGGAATGCGAGAGCCGCTGCCCCTTCGGCGTGAAAATCGCCGACCGCATGACGAAAGCCGCCGCGCTGTTCGGCCGCTAGGTCGCCTGGGACAAGCTGAAAGCACGGCGGCAATCGGACGCCGCCGTGCCCCCAAACGCGCAAAGTGCGCACCATCGTCGTCTTTCGCATCGCCGAAAACAAAAAAGGCGTCGGAGGAACCCGACGCCCGACCTGGAATTTCATGGAACCGCACGAAAAAACCTAGCCGACGATTCCCTGACTGAACAGCATCCAACCCAAAAACGCCACCCAAGCAATAGCCACCACAATGCGCACGGGCCACGCCACGCGCAGGCCGTATTCGGGAACCATGAACATCGCGATCGCGCCGCCAAGCGCTCCGCCCAGATGCCCGCTGATCGAAATGCCCGGCACCAGAAACGAATACGCCACGTTGGCCGCGATGACGCCCCACATGCCCTTGCTGTACTCCGCGAAAAACGTCCTGCCCTCGCGATGCAAAACCCCCAGCAGAGCCGTAGCCACGAACAAGCCGAACACGCTGGTCGAAGCACCCGCCGAAATGGCCATGCCGCCTTCGACGTAAATACCCGCCAGATACGACACCGCGTTGCCCGTAATGCCGCCGATGAAATACAGCGCCAAGAAGTTCGCCTTGCCCAGCACCTGCTCAAGCAGCGCGCCCACGCTGTAGAGCGCCACCATGTTGAACGCCAGATGCATCAAGTCGAGATGCAGAAACATCGGCGTGACGAAACGATATAGGTCGGCGGCCGACTGGATAAGCGGCGGATACATCGCGCCCATCTCCACGAGTACCCGCGAGGAAATGTCGAAATGAAAGCCCGACAAAAACGCCTCGACCGCATAGACTGCCACGTTGATCACGATGAGAAGCAGCGTCACCGCCTGGTATGCGTTGCGCTGGAAAAACGTGCCTCGGTCGGCTTTCATCATGCGCTTGAGCTGGGCGTCGTCGATCACGCGTCGCGACCCCGCTTCGGTGCCCGCAGAAAGGTTTTCGTCTGTCACGGATGCGTCCTCTCGCCTCAAATGGTTCGGCATGTCACAGGGCGCGAAAACCGCGTCGCACATAAACATGCCGTCGAACTGTTCGCCCCATCCTCGCATGAAACGACGAGCTGGGCTGAAAAACTACCGAAAACGCGAATCGTCGTCGAAAAACGCCGACGGAACGAAATCGGTCGATGCGGGCGCTGCGGCCGAAGCGTATGGCACATCGCCAGCGGAAGAAGGCTGCATTTCGCCAGCATGATCCCGCGCTCGACGGCCATGCCTGCGAACACGTCCCGCACGGTCGGGCGCGCCCAACCATCCGGCAAGCCCCACGGCAACGCAAGCCGCCACGGCAAGAACCGCGAATTCCGCCGGATCGGGCATCCATGAAACAAGGCCGCTTTCCAAAAAGGAGCGAAACGCCAGCCCGAACATGAGAATGCCCGACGAAGCCGCCATGCCAAACGCCGCCGTAAGCCGGCCGCCGCGCGAGCACAGCCACGCGCCTACCGCCGCCGCCGCAAGCCACGATGCAGCGACAGCCCACATCGACGGATCGGCCAGCTGGCTCAAAATTCCCTCCAAGGAACCGCCCGCCAAAGCGCCCGGCAAAAACAAACCGCCGCCCGTAAACGACCCCATGCCGCAATACGTCAGCACGAACGCCGAGGCAATGGCGAACAGCGTCGTCGCAAGCGCATCGCGAACGCGCAGGCACAGCCCTGCAACCAACGGCAGAAGAGCCAATGCTCCCATCAGGGAAAACGCCGCAACCGACGACCCTGCGATAGCTGCCGCCTTGCTCGTCTTCCCGCACGTGACATACCATGCGCCCGCGGCCAAAACGAACAGAATACCCGCCACGTAGGAGCCGCCCGCAAGCATGCCGGCAGCCAAAGCCAAAAGCGCAAGCGCGGATCCGACGCGCGGAAACGCCGCACCGACGACCGCGACCGCGAGGGCCATCACCCAAACGGCGGCCGCCCCCGTGCCGCCAAGCAACGAGGCCATGTCCACCTGGGAAAAGCCCACATACGCGGAAGCTCCGCAAGCAAGCGCCGACCACACGCCGCCGAGAGCCTCTCCCACGCTGCCACGCAGACGCTCGACAAGCCCCCTGCGCGCGCGCATGACGGGAGGCATAGACTCGGTGGGCTCTTCGGCCTCTTCTTCCTCGTCGGCGCAAGCGTCCCCCACGACGGCGGCAAGCTGTCGCGCGCCCCGACGCGCATCGCCCAAGTGCGGCATCATGGCGTCGGCGAACAAGGTCACCGACGCGAAGCGGTCCTCGCGCGCGATGGCCAAGGCCCCGAACACGGCTTCATCCACTTCTTCGCCCACATCGCCGCGGGCAAGCGAGGGAATCACGATTTCCGCATCCTCGATCGCACGCTCGGCTCCGGCCAGGTCATGGGCCAAAAACGGGTTGTCGCCCGTAAGCATCTGATACGTCAGCGCCGCAAGCGCCCATTCGTCGGTGCGCACGTCAAGCGCCTCGAGACGCATCTGCTCAAGCGGCATGTAACCGATGGTGCCGCCCGCCGCCTGGCCGAACCCCGCCTCGTGCGAAAGCTGGGCAAGGCCGAAATCGGCCACCTTCACTTGGCCTTGGCGGTTAATCAACACATTGTCGGGCTTGATGTCCAAATGCAGCACCTGATTGTCATGCGCCACCTCGATTGCGTGCGCAACCGATTCGAACACGCAGGTCAGAATATCCAGGGGCAACGGGCCGCCCGCCATGCGCATAAGCTCGGTCAGCGTGATGCCGTCCATGTATTCCATGATCAGGTACGCCATCGGACCGTCGATTTCGAAATCGTAAACGCCGACGATGTGCGGATCGGAAAGCATCGCCGCGGTGCGCGCCTCGTCAAGACCGGGAATATCGCGCGGCGTCGAAGGCGAAGCGGCGGTACCGAAGATGTCGAGCCGCAGGCATTTGATGGCCACGCGACGCTGGATGCGCGTGTCCCACGCCACCTGCACAGTGCCGTAGCCGCCCTTGCCCGCAACCTCGAGTAAACGATATCTGTTCAAGATAAGATTTTGCACGCCATCAAGCCTTTCACTCGTGCGAAGAGTTTATTATATATACCTTGAGCTCACGGAACGTAAACGCAGAAAGGCTTGAGTCGACCATGGGATTTTTCTCTAAGTTCGAGGGCAAGATGGAAGACACCTTCGAAGGTGCCGCCGGCAAGATGCAGAAATCGCCCATCTCCCCCGTTCAGATTATGAAAAAAGCCGAAAAGCAGATGCGCCGCGAAAAGGTGGTCAGCGCCGGCAAGCAATTCGCGCCCACGCTCTACACCGTGCTCGTCAACCCTGACGACGACCAGCGCCTGTTCGGCTTCTACCCCACCTTGGCAGGCGAATGCGAAACGCGGCTCGCCTCGAGCGCCGCAAGCGAAGGCCTGTCGATGGACGGCCATCCGCTCGTGCGCTTTATCGTTGACGACGGGCTCAAGCATGGAAAATTCGACGTGATCGCCGAGGTCGTCAGTGCCCCGATCGTAGCGCAGCTGCGCGCCGAAGAAATGCAGCGCTACGGCATGGGCGGAGCCATCGCCGCTCCTGCGCCGCATGCGCACGCCTATGGCGAACCTGCCATGGCGAACCATCAGGCGCCCCAGGCCGCTCCCCAGTATCGTCCGCAGCCCGCGCCTGCCGACCCCGCCTTCCGCGCGCCCGGCGTCGGCGACGATTACGGCCAGCAGATTTTCGGCATGCCGAACGCACAGGCGGGAGCCTTCCCCGACATCCAGGCAGCACCTGCGGCCAAGCCGCCGTTGCCCTATGTTCCCGAAAACGAAATCGACTATTCGATCGACTACGGCGAATACACCTTCGACAGCAAGAATTTCGAAGACTATCGCAAAAACGACAACCAAGCTTCCGAAGAGGAGCCTTCCCAGGCGGACAACGAAGCGTCCCAGGAGCAGCCGCAGGCGGCGCATGTCGCCGGCTTCGACGCGAACATCGATCCTGCAGGGCTTTACGCCCCCCAGGGCTTCGAGGCCCAGCCGCTTCCCAACCCGGCATTCCCCCAGGGCTACAACGCCCCGGCCAACAACCCATACGGCTCCGCCTACGGCCAGCAGGCCTATGGAGCCCAGCAGGCGCCCGCAGGCGCCATGCAAGAGCCCCCCGCTTACGGAGCCGTCCCGCACACGACGGCGTTTGCCGCAGGCGCAGCCCAGGCCACTCCCGTCGCCAGCCAGGCGGCCGTGCGCGCGCGCCTGATCGACGCAGGATCCAACAGGTCCTACGACCTGGCAACCAGCCGCATCCTCATCGGACGCGAAACCGGCAACGACATCGTACTCAACGACCTCAACGTCAGCCGCCAGCATGCCCAGGTGGCCTTCGAGCCCCAAGGCGTATGGGTGATCACCGACTTGGGGTCGACCAACGGAACCTTCGTCAACGGCATGCCCGTCTCGCGTCGCGGCCTGTCTGACGGCGACCGCATCACGCTCGGCATGACCGAATTCGTCTTCTCGATGCGATAGGAGCCTTGTGTGATAGACGTCATCCTGCTCGTCGGGCGCCTCGTTTTCGTAGCGCTGCTCTACCTGTTCCTCTTCGCCATCATGAAGACGGGAATCGGCCTGGTCAAAGGCCAACGTAAAAAGGAAAAAAGCTGGGGGCTTTCGGTCGAACGCGGGCCGAAGGAACTGCGCGGCGTGAAAATGTCCGTGCGCGGCCCGGTCATCGTCGGCCGTGCTCCCGGCGCCGACATCGTCATCGGAGCAGGATACGTCTCTGCGCGCCATGCGCGTTTCAGCCTCATGGGCGCGAACCTTTTCGTCGAAGACCTCGGCTCCACGAACGGAACCGCAGTCAACGGTCATCGCATCAACGAACCCACCGTGCTGAAAAGCAATGACGTGGTCAATGTGGGCGACGTCGCCATCCGCGTGAGGTACGAATAGTGGCCGCCGCAAAGCGCGCCGGCGCGCGCGGCCGTCACGCCAAAGGAGCCATGCCCTCATACGGATCGCGCACCGACATCGGCCTGGTGCGCGACCATAACGAAGACAGCCTTGCCGTGAACCCGCCGCTGTATGCGGTGGCCGATGGCATGGGCGGCCACGCTGCAGGAGAAGTGGCCAGCGAAATCGCCATTCAAACCCTCGTGGCCAACGCGCCCGAGACGCCCGACGGCGACGATTTGGCGCGCGCAGTGGTGGCGGCGAACCACGCCGTGATCCGTGCGGCCATCGAAGGCATCGGCCGCAAGGGAATGGGCACCACCATGACCGCTGCCATGCTTGTCGGAAAACGCCTGGTCGTAGCGCAAGTCGGAGATTCGCGCGCCTATCTCATGCATGAAGGTTCGCTCCAGCGCATCACGCGCGACCATTCGCTTATGGCCGACCTGATCGAAAGCGGGCAGATCACCGCAGAGGAAGCACGCGTACACCCCCAACGCAGCGTGATCACACGCGCCCTGGGAAGCGACCCTTCCACGCTGCCCGATATCTACGAAATGAACGTCGCTGCCGGCGACCGCTTGCTGCTATGCTCCGACGGCCTGTCGGGCATGGTCGATGATTCGCTGCTTGAAAGCACCCTCGAGCGCGTGAAAGACCCGCAGCGCTGCGCAGCCGCGCTGGTGAACGAAGCCATATCGGCAGGCGGACACGACAACGTGACCGCCATCGTGGTCGACGTACCCACCAATGCCGAAGCCGTTATCAAGAAACAGACCCGCAAGGGACGCCTTGCCGCGATTCTTGCCGCCATCGCCTTCGTGCTGGTGCTCGTAGGCGTGGGCGCAGGATCGATGGCATACCTCGACCACACCGCGTTTCTCACCGAGAAAGACGGCAACGTGGCCGTGTATCGCGGCATGCCCGGCGAAATAGCGGGCCTGACGTTTTCGCACTTCGACCACGACACGGGGCTTGCCGCCGACGACCTCGAGGGGCTTCCCGCAAACGTGCGCGAACGCCTGGCAGAAGGCATCAAGGTGGATTCCGTGGCCGATGCCGACGCGCTCGTCGAAACCTGGAAAGAACAAATCGAGCAATACAAAAAGAGCACCGCTCCCGCAAGCAAGAAGCTCACCGACGACGCCGATGCGCAAGACGCCGCAAGCTCCGATGCCGCGAAGGCCGCCGAATCCGCAGACGGCGAAAACAGCGACACCGAGGAAGGTGATGCTGCATGACGCGCCGCAACACCGAGCTTTTGCTGCTCTGTCTGGCGGCGCCTTTCGTGGTGCTGCTTTTCTCCATGGTGCTCGTCAACGAAGGCGCCGAACTTTCGCTTGAAACGCTCGCCGTCCCGGTGGGTCTTTTCGGCGCGTTCGTCGTCGCCCACATCGGCGTGCGCCTGCTCGCCAAAAACGCCGATCCGGCAATTCTTCCCGTCGTATTCGCGCTATCGGGCATCGGCATCGCCTTTGTCACGCGCCTTGCGCCTGATTTGGCAATGCGCCAGGTCATGTGGCTGTTCCTTGGCATAGCCCTCATGGTAGTCACGCTGGCATTGGTGCGCAACCTCGACAAACTCGCTCGATACAAATACACCTTTATGATCGTCGGCATCGTGCTTTTGCTCATGCCCATGCTTCCCGGCATCGGCCAAGAGGTCCTCGGCAGCCGCATCTGGATCAAGATCGGCAGCTTCAGCTTCCAGCCGGGTGAAATCGCGAAGGTCTGCATCGTTATCTTCCTGGCATCGTATCTGGCACAAAACCGCGAGATGCTCTCGGTGTTCACCGTACGCGTGGGCCGCTTCTACCTTCCCGATGTCGCCACGATCGGTCCGCTGCTCATCATGTGGGGCATCTCGTTTTCTATCGCCGTGTTCGAGAAAGACCTCGGCAGCGCGCTTGTGTGCTTCGTGCTCTTCCTCACCATGCTCTATGTGGCAAGCGGCAAGAAGATGTTCCTCATCGTGGGCTTCGGCCTGGCAGCCCTCGGCTGCGTCATCCTCTATGCCGCCTTCGGTCATATCCAGATTCGCGTGAACACCTGGCTCGATCCGTTCTCCGACGCCATGAACACGGGCTACCAGCTGTGCCAGTCCATCTATTCGCTGGCAGACGGAGGCATGCTGGGCGTGGGCGTGGGCAACGGCCTTGCTGAAAATATCCCCGTCGTCGAATCCGACTTCATCTTCGCCGCCATTGCCGAAGAAACCGGCCTGCTCGGCGGCGCGGGCGTGCTGCTTTTGTTCCTGTGCCTGGCCGTACGCGGCTTCGCCACCGCAGCGCGCGCGAAAAGCGACGTAAGCTCGTTTGTAGCCGTCGGCGCCACCGTCACCATCGTCTTGCAGGCGTTCATCATCGTGGGCGGCGTCACGCGCCTCATCCCTTTGACCGGCCTCACCCTGCCCTTCATCAGCCAGGGCGGCTCTTCGCTTCTCGCCAGCTTCATCGGCATCGGATTGCTTCTGCGCTGCGGCGACGAAGGCACAGGCATCAACTCGGAAATCAAAGACGGCACCATGCGCATGCGCGCCATCGGAGCACACGGCACCGCACGAGGAGCGGGCGATACGGGCGTGCTCGGACGCGTCGCCCTGGGCCGCCGCCTCACTTCGACTATGATGGCCTTCGCGCTGCTGTTCGCAGCGCTGGTCGCCAACCTCACCTACATCATGGTGTTCATGGCCGACGAATATCAGAGCTACCCCGGCAACAACCACACGCTTTACAAAGAGTCACGCACCGAACGCGGGTCGATTAGCACCTACGACGGCGTTGTCCTCGCCGAAAGCATCGAGCAGGAAGGCGGCACCTACGAGCGCACCTATCCGCAAGGAAGCCTGGCGAGTCATGTGGTGGGCTATTACTCAGAGCAGTACGGCCTCTCCGGCATCGAGCAGTCCATGAACGATACGCTCAAGGGCCAGGAGAACTTCGCCAGCTGGTCGGACGTGGTGAACCATCTCGCCGGCGTGAACACGCCCGGAAACGATGTGACGCTCACGCTGAACTCCAAAATCCAGCGCACCGCCGAGGAGGTTCTTCAGGGCTACAAGGGCGCCGTGGTGGCCCTCGACCCCGAAACGGGCGCCGTGCTGGCAAGCGCGAGCTCGCCCACCTACTCCAACGCCGATGTCGACACCCTGCTCGCAAACGCGGCGGCAGGAACCGACTCGTCGAACGGAGCCCTCATCGACCGCGCCACCAACGCGCTTTACGCACCTGGCTCGACGTTTAAACTGGTCACGTTGACCGCACTTCTGGAAAATGGCCTTGCCACCGAAAACACGCAGGTCGAAGCGCCCGCGTTCGCCGAAATCGGCAACGCCAAAGTGACCAACGCCAACGACGTGGGCTACGGCACCATTACGCTCAAGCGCGCCACGGAGGTTTCTTCCAACACCGCCTTCGGCGCCCTCGGCGCCGACAAGGTGGGCGCCGAGCTCTTGGTGGAAACAGCCATGAAGTTCGGCTTCAACAAAACCGTCGACGACCTGGAGCTGCCGCTCTACACCAGCTTGATGCCCGACCCCGAGGAAATGACCACGTGGGAAACGGCATGGGCGGCATGCGGCCAGCCCGTCGGCCAGCACGAAAGCCCGGCAGGCCCGCAGGCCACCGTCATGCAGATGGCCATGGTGGCGGCCGCGATCGCCAACGACGGCGTGCTCGAAACGCCGCATTTCGTGGAGGGCATCTACAATGCCAAGGGCGAACGCAGCTTCACCGCTTCGCCGAAGTCCTACGGCACCGTCATGAGCAAGCAGACCGCCGACAGCATCACCGACATGATGCTCGGCGTCGTGGAGAACGGCACCGGCGCCGACGCGTCCATCAAGGGCGTCGAGGTGGCCGGCAAGACAGGCACCGCCGAGACCAACAAGGAATACAACGACAGCTGGTTCGTGGGCTTCGCGCCCGCCGACAACCCGCGCGTCGTGGTGGCCGTGTTGATCGAGGAGGGCGTCCATGGCGAAGACGAGTCGGGCGAGGCAAGTTCGCGTGCAAAAAGCGTGATTCAAACCGCGCTTGAGGTGCAAGGTCTGCTCTAGGTAAGGTACGATGGCAGTTTCACCGACCATTCGGCGTTTCGTACGCTCGAAGCCGGAAACGCAGCTGAAACGAAGATAAGGCAACGAGACAGATATAGAGGGAGAGTATCGTGATAGGAAGGGTGTTCAACGGACGGTATAAGATTACCGAACGTATCGGCATCGGCGGCATGGCCGAAGTCTACAAGGCACAAGACCAGGTTCTCGGCCGCACGGTGGCCGTCAAAGTCATGCTGCCCCAATACGCCGCTGACTCCGAATTCACCGCCCGCTTCAAGCAGGAGGCGGCATCGGCAGCCAATCTGCAGAGCCCCTACATCGTCAATGTCTACGACTGGGGCCAGGACGGCGGCACGTACTTCATCGTCATGGAATACGTGCGCGGAACCGATCTGAAAAGCGCCATCCAGCAGCGCGGCGCGATCAACCAGCGCAAGGTGGCCGAAATCGGCAGCCAGGTGTGCCAGGCTCTTTCCGTCGCCCATGGCCAAGACATCATGCATCGCGATATCAAACCGCAAAACATCATGGTGCAGCCCGACGGCAACGTGAAAGTCATGGACTTCGGCATCGCCCGCGCGAAAAACAGCGTGAAGGCAAAAACCTCCAGCGTGCTGGGCACAGCACACTACATCTCCCCCGAGCAGGCTCAGGGCAAAGAGCTCGACGGCGCAAGCGACATCTACTCGCTCGGCTGCGTGCTCTACGAAGCTGCCACGGGCCAGCTTCCCTTCGACGGCCCCGACGCTGTCAGCGTCGCCATGCGCCAGGTCAATGAAGCGCCGCTGCCGCCGAGCCAGGTCAAGCCCGACATCAGCCCTGACCTTGAGGCCATCATCATGAAGGCCATGGAGAAAAACCCCTACAACCGCTTCCAGACCGTGCGCGATATGAAACACGCGCTCGACGACTTCCTAATGGGCCGCCCCGTCACGGGCGTTGCCGGCAACATCGCATCGGCCCCGACCGCCGTCATGGGCAACGTGCCCCCGATCGGACCGATGGCCATGGGCGCCGAAGGCGGCACTGCCGTCATGCCGGCAGTGAACCCCGCGAATTCGGGTTCTATGAAGGCGGCATCTTTCCGCATGGACGATGACTCCAAAAAGAAGTCGAACAAAAAGACCATCGGCATCGTGGTGGGCTTGATTGCGGGCATCATCGCCATCGCAGCCATCGCTATGGCGCTTATAGGCGGCGGCGAAACGAAGGTTCCCGACGTTTTGGGGCAAACGCAAGAATCCGCCGTCAAGGCGATCGAGGCAGCCGGCTATGTGGTAGGAGACATCACCGAGGAATACAACAACGACACCGTTGCAGGTCGCGTCTGCAAGCAAGACCCCAACGGCGGCACCGCGCTTGAAAAAGGTGAGAAGGTGAACCTTGTCATCTCCAAGGGCGTCGAAAACGGATCGGTCCCCGATTTGAAGACCATGACAGCGGAACAGGCGGAAAAAGCCCTGAAAGATGCGGGATACACGCCGCAGTACGCAGGCAACGAGGCATCGGATGCCGACAAAGACACCGTCTGCAAGCAGAGCCCCGAAGCAGGCACGCAGGCCGATAAGGGCACCACGGTGAAATATTGGATTTCCACCGGCCCCGAAGACATCGAAGTTCCCAACGTGGTGGGATCCGACCAGGCCAGCGCCAAGAGCACGCTTGAAAAAGCCGGATTCACGGTAAACGTCGTCACCGGCGACTACAGCGACAAGTATGCCGAAGGCCAGGTCATGGCGCAGAATCCCAACGGCGGCAAACTTGCCAAGGGGGAAACGGTCACCATCACGATATCGAAGGGCGAAGACCCCGCCAATAAAGCTATCGATATCCCCAACGTAGTCGGAATGAATTCCTCCGACGCGCAAAGCGCGATCGCCAACCTCGACCTACGCTACAACGTCATCGAAGCGTCGAGCGATCAGCCCAAAGGAACCGTAATCAAACAGTCTCCTGCAAGCGGCCAAGCCAAGAAGGGCGACACGATCACCATCACGGTGTCGACCGGACCTTCCTCGAACCAAGGCAACAACGGCTCAGGAAACGGCCAGGGCAGCAACCAAGGCGAAGAAGACGAAGCAGAGAACTAACCATGAAGAAGAACTCGGAAATCCGAGTTCTTCTTTTTTTGTTCGCTTGTCCGCCCGCATCATCAGCGTTCTTGGCTCAAACCCCAGCACATTAAACTCGAACGAAACGTACCGCACGCAGCCGTACGAGGCCTCCCTCGACCGTCTTCTCCCCTCGGATTGCAAAATGGGCGCCAAGCGTATCCAGGCCGGCAAAATCGCATGACACGACCGAAAGTCGCACCAAAACCATCACCGAAGCCGCTGCCGCCCCGATGAAAGACGATCGCCAGCATTCCGTCCGATACGCTCATAGACGAACACGCATCTGTTAGATACGATAACGCCATGACTGGTTCTGACGTGACACCCCCAAACAAGCACAAGCCTGCCGCACGCGCAGGCCACATTGCGTTGCCGGCGTGGTCGTATAAGGCCATGCTCGTGTTGGCCGCCGCCATCTGGGGCCTCGGCACCGTCGTGGTCAAAGACACCGTCGACGCACTGCCCCCGCTATGGCTCGTAGGCATCAGGTTCTTCTTTTCGGGGCTCATCCTTTTGGCCGTATGCTTCAAAATCATCCGGACCAACATCGACCGCGAAAGCATCGTGGCAGGCATATTTCTCGGCGTGTTTTTGGCTGCATCCTACGCCTGCAACACCGCAGGGCTCACCGACACCACAGCAGCGAAAAGCTCGTTTCTCACCAGCACCTACTGCGCATTCGTCCCATTTTTCGCCTGGGCGATCTCGCGCATCAGACCGACACGCTATAACCTCGCCGCCGTGGTGCTGTGCATAGCAGGCGTCGGATTCGTATCGTTTTCCGACGGCTTCGAAACGCTTTCGTTCGGGTACGGAGAAATCATCACCATCGTATCGGCGGCGTTTCTCGCCCTTCACATCGCCTTCACGGCGAAACTTTCCGATGGCCGCGACGCGCTCACGCTCACGGTGGTCCAATTCCTCACCTCGGGCGTCATCGGCTGCATTGCAGGGTTCCTCTTCGAAGGAATGCCCGATTGGAACATGCTCGCCGAACCTGCCATGCTTGGCAACGTAGCCTATATCGTCGTATTCGCTTCCTGTATAGCGCTTTCGCTGCAAAACATCGGCGTCGCACACGTCGCACCCGCCCCGGCAGCACTGTTCCTTGCCACCGAAAGCGTGTTCGGCGTCATTTTCTCAATGGCGTTTCTCGGAGAAACCGTCACGACGCTTATGGTAATCGGCTTCGTGCTGATCGGCGCGGGAATCGTGGTAAGCGAAGCGCTGCCGATCAAGAAAAAGCACCTCGACGCCAACGATGTCTCACGAGAAGAACTCCGCGCTTCTGAAGAGGGATGATGCCGCGCGCCGACGGCATCATATGAGTGCGCACTCGCACAGTTCGAACGCTTTTACATGCGCTCTCAGGCGCATCGACCGACGCAAACACTGCATAGCAACGCCTTAACGCCCTTCGCGCATACGGTCGATCGCCACCGCAGCGTAATCGAGCGGCAAGCCGATCGGAGCCCAGGGCTTTTTGACCGTCAACTCCACGCGCTCGATTGCGGGAAACCCGTCGAAGAGTGCATCGGCAAGGCTTTGCGCCAAACGCTCGAGCAGCTTGTAGGTGTTGCAGCGTGTATGCTCGTCGAGCAGGCGGCACACCGCCCCGTAGTCGATGGAATCTTCCAGGGCGTCGCTTGCCCCTGCCGCACGCAAATCGGCATGCAAAATAGCGGAAATCACGAAGCGCTGGCCGAGTGCATTTTCCTCGGGGAAAACGCCATGGTTGGCATGCACCTGCAGGTTTTCGATGATGATCTTGTCCAATGAAGCCTCCGCCGGGTCATTCGATTTCTCTATAGGACACAGGACGCCGAACCGCCGATAACGCGCCAGACGAAGCGCCGCGAAGCCCGATCCGCTACACGCCCACGCCTGCATTCGTCTTCCAAGCAGGCCATGAACACGCATTGCGCGCAGGACACGCATAGCAAGCGCGCGACGCCTTGTCGGCCTCGCAAAGCAACGCACCCAGAGGCGACGCATCGGCCGACCGACGCCGATGCTCGCGCACCGCTGCGACGATGGCCGCCTTCTCGTCGACGTCGAAGCCGTCGATATCGACGAGAATTTCCCGCGCTATCTGAGCGCCCGCAATTTCATGCGGCGTGCCCGATTCATACTGGTCGCCCTTGCCGATATCGTGCAAGAGTGCGGCGGCATAGACGACTTCCTTCGAAAAACCCAAGCCGCGCTCGAGATTCAAAATGTATGCAATACGCGCCGTATCGAGCAGATGCACCATGCCGTGGCGGCAAAACACACGGTCCGACTCAAGCTCGACCAGCCATGACAAACGCGCCTGATAGACAGGATGCCGCCGAATCTGCTCGACAGCAGGCATTGCGGGAAACCCCATGGCGCACTTCCTTTCCTGAAACGCGCAAACCCGATAAGCCGGCCCGACACAGCCCGCCAAGCTTTAACCGAAGGCACCCCGTGGGGCCGACGCATGGCTCCTATGCGTTCACCATGCGGAAGAAATCGTCCACCAAACGCTCGTCCTCTTCGAACAGGCCGCGCTTTATCAAAGTGACCGTCTGGCTGCCAGGCTTACGCACGCCGCGCATGGACATGCACATATGCTCGGCCTGAATCATCACGATTGCGCCCTTCGCATGCAGGCTGTCCATCAAAGCGTCGGCCACCTGTGCCGTCAAACGCTCCTGCAGCTGCAAGCGACGAGCATACACCTCGACGGTGCGCGCAAGCTTCGACAGGCCCGTAACCTCCCCATCGGGAATGTAGGCCACATGCGCCGTGCCGAAAAACGGCAGCAGATGGTGTTCGCACAAGGAGTAGAAGCGAATGTCGCGTTCGACAACCATGCCGCCGTCGCTCACCTCGAACGTGGTCGCAAGATGTTCGCCGGCGTCTTGCTGCATGCCGGCGCAAATTTCCTCATACATGCGAGCAACACGGTCGGGCGTCTCCAGGAGCCCCTCGCGCTGCGGGTCTTCCCCAATACCTTCGAGCAGAAGGCGCGTGGCTTGCTTGATCTTTTCCTGGTCGAACATCACAGGTCCTATCTATGTTTTCACCGCCTGCTGGCGGATTCTCAGCACGAAACGTCATGGCCGCAAGCGAACAACGCTTGTGGTACAATGCGAAGCGTAATGCTGGCAAGTCCCATTCCGCCGTCGGGAAAACTTTGGAGTGCGGGGCGACCCAGTTTTTACGATTGTGAAAAGCCAGGAGCAATCCTGGCTTTCCTTTTAATCTCCCGAATCATCCCGCTTGCGCTTATCTCTCCTGCGTCGCCACACATCCCAACCGAAATCGAGAATGGTGACCAAGGCCGCCGCAGCAGCCAGAGTTTCAAGAACAAAAGATGCAATGTCCATAAGGCAAGCCCTCCTTTCGAGGGCCGCCCCACAGCGGGACTTGCCAGCGTGCGAAATTCTACCGGAACCAATACGCAATAGCCCCGCAATACGCCCAGTCCACAATCCGAATCGGCCGCGAGAACGGCAAGCTCGAACGAAGCGTACGGCGGCCATGCAGGCCGATCGCCCGGAAACATCCGACTTCGTAAAACTTCCCCTTCGATTACCGGGACATATTTCGGAAATGCCACGAAAAAAGAGCCGCGCAAACGAAAGCGCGGCTCCCAGGGGAAGATAGCCCTGAGAGCTCGACGGACGGCAAGAGAGAGGAAAAAGTCGGTCGTGTCTTCAAGGCGATTGCGGTACTGTACCACTACCGCATACTAAAGTGAAGCAGAAAATCCGCAGCTAACCGTCATTTTCTTCGTTTTGATACCATGGCGGCCGAACCTATCTGCGCAAGCTCTGAAAACGCCCCGATTCAATAGGGGCGGCCGGCAATTCCATGCTGCTTGCACGTAAAACAGGCACGTCTCGCAACGCAGCTTCGCCGCACACGTATACTGGCGCCATGAAGCAACCGGCGCTACCGCCAGACCCTGCGGCCAGAGCGAACCGCCCGTCGCACAACGCGCCCCATGAAGGAACCGATCGATATGACATACCGCAATTTCAGCAAGGATTTCATCGAGCAGTTCGAAGCCGACCGCGCCGAGGGCCGCACGAACCCCTATCGCACCGACGATGCGGCAGCCATACGCCGCAACCCCGCACGCGACATGTCGCCCCGTCTGCACAGGCCCGCCTTCGTACGCGACATCGACAAAATACTAAACGTAGCGCCCTACAACCGATATGCAGGCAAGACCCAGGTGTTCAGCTTCGTCCGCAACGACGACATCAGCCGGCGCGGCCTGCATGTGCAACTTGTGGCGCGCACCGCACGCACCATCGCACGCATGCTCGGTCTCAACGAAGACCTGACCGAAGCCATCGCCCTTGGCCACGACCTGGGCCACACTCCGTTCGGCCACGCGGGGGAACGCATTCTCAGCGAACTCTACCATGCCGATACCGGGCGCTTTTTCAACCACAACGTCCATTCGGTGCGCGTACTCGACGCCCTTTACGCGCGCAACGTCACTCTGCAGACGCTCGACGGCATTCTGTGCCACAACGGCGAAAGCAGCCAAAAGGAGTTCCTACGCGGCAGCACGCAGGATTTCGCCACGCTCGACAGCCTCGTCGAAGCCTGCGATGTCGACGAACAGGCCATCGGCCGCTTGCGTCCCTCTACGCTTGAAGGCTGCGTCGTGCGCATCTCCGACATGATCGCCTACGTAGGCAAAGACCGGCAAGACGCTGTGGGCGTGGGATCGATTGCCGATGACAGCTCGTTTTCAAGCGGGACGCTCGGCGTTCAAAATGCCTCGATCATCAACAATCTGACGGTCGATATCGTGGAACACAGCTACATGCGCGACAGCATCTCCATGAGCGAAGAGGCCTTTCACAGCCTGAAAACGGCTAAGGCGGAAAACTACGAACGCATCTACCTTTGCGACGAACAGGGCGACGTCTACGAAGACGAGATTCGTCCGATGTTCGCCGAACTCTACGACGCCATCCTGGCCGACATCGCCGCCCAGGACACAAGCTCTCCGGTATACAGGCATTTCATCGAGAAAATCGAGCGCCAACGCAGGCTTTACGACGACGATTCCCCCTATCGAAACGAAGAGCCGCACCGAATCGCCGTCGATTACCTGGCAAGCATGACCGATGAATACTTTCTGGCAGCCCATCGCTTCATGTGCCCCCAAAGCCGCCATGGCGTAGAATTTCGCGACTACTTCGACGACATACGGCGCCGCGAGCGCGACTAGCAAGCACTGCACCCTCTTCGCATCGCCGCGACCCATGCAAGCATATTGCGCACATGCAAACATGGCGCAAAAACAGCCGCGTAAGACCTGTGCGGCCAGCCCCGCCGAAAACGCACGCCATCGACACGCGTCATCGCTCCGGCGGCAAACAAAATACGGCCGCACCCTTAATCGGGGCGCGGCCGTTGAATCGACCAGCAAAAGCGAGCCGGATTCCGCTTCGAATCCGACCCGAAACGGAAGCACTTTAATAACGGCTGTCGAAAATGCGCTTGGTCTTTTTCTCCGAACGCGGCAGCTCGCCCATGGGCACGCCTTTCGCCTCAGGTGTACAGCCGATTTTCGCCTTGAAGATAGCCGCCAGCTGCTCTTCGCAGCGCGTTTTCTCGTCACCTTCAAGCGGCGTTTCGAACAGCACGGTAAGAACGTCACGGCCGTTAATGGCTTCGATCATGACCTGGTATTCCGAGCTAGTTCCGTCGACGAACTTGATCACTTCCTCGATCTGGGCCGGGAACATGTTGCAGCCCTTCACCTTCACCATGTCGTCGGTACGGCCGGTCAGCGTGTCGATGCGCGGATGCACCAGCCCGCATGGGCAATCGCCCGGAATGATGCGCGTCAAATCGTGCGTGCGATAGCGAATCAGCGGCGCGCCCTGTTTGCGCAGCGTGGTAAGCACCAATTCGCCCACTTCGCCGTCAGGCAGCACTTCGCCCGTCTCGGGGTCGACGATTTCGGCATAGATGTAATCATTCCAGATATGCATGCCATGATGCTCGCTGCACGAAATGCCGATGCCGGGACCGTAGATTTCGGTAAGACCGTAGATGTCGAAGATTTCCACACCCAACTCGTTGGCGATGCGTGCGCGCATTTTGTCGCCCCAACGCTCAGAGCCGATCACGCCCTTACGCAGTTTGAGCGAATCGCGCAAGCCGCGCTTGTCGATTTCTTCGGCAAGCAAAAGCGCATACGAGCTGGTGGCCGTGATGACCGTGCTGCCCAAATCCTGCATCATCTTAAGCTGCTTTTCGGTGTTGCCGGGTCCCATGGGAATGGCCATGGCTCCAAGGCGCTCTGCGCCGAGCTGAAAACCGATACCCGCCGTCCACAGGCCGTAGCCAGGCGTGATCTGAATGCGGTCGGCCGCGGTAATGCCCGCCGTCTCGTAGCAGCGCGCGAACATATCGGCCCAGTCGTCGACGTCTTGCTTGGTGTAGGGAATGATAACGGGCGTTCCCGTAGTGCCCGAAGAGCTGTGGATGCGCACCACCTCCTCGTCGGGAACCGCCTGGATTCCCAAGGGGTAGGCCTCGCGCAAATCGGCCTTCTCGGAAAACGGGAGCTTCTCGAAATCGGCCTGGATCTGCACGTCGGAAAGGTCGATTCCCTCGAATTTGCGCGCGTAAAAGGCAGAACGCTCTTTCAGCGTGGCGAATTCCTTTTTGATAAGGGCAAGCTGTTCGTCGGTCATCTGCATGGCGAATCCTTTCAAACGATGGGCTTGACAAGGCGGAACGCATTTCTGCACAAAAAACGATGTCGATAAAAGCAAGAGCTTCGGCTTCTGCGAAATACCGAAATCAGACATCGAGGCGAAGAGTTGGCGCGTTTCCGCGAAAAGAACGGGAAAGGAGGCGCTTCAAGCTCGCAATACGAGGCTTGAAGCTAAAGCCATCGACCAGCCGTCGCAGTGCGCGCGGCTACGAAGAAAGGAATATGTCCATGAATCGTCATGGCACTATTGTACGCTAAAGTGCACCTGTCGCAAGGAAGAACGCCGCAGGGCTCCGCAAACGGCAAGCGGACAGCGTGCAAAGGCGGCAGAGAAGCGCGCCTGGCAGCTAGCGAAGCGCCGCTGCCGCCTCGTCGATCGCCGCCACGTTCATATCGACAAACCGCGGCTTCACGCACGCGCGCACGGCGTCTTTCAGCCCGTCAAGCGAAATGCCGATTGCATCAGCCTGCACCGCCGTCGCAAGCAGCACCATATTGAGAGCCTTCGGATTGCCGACTGCAGCCAGAAGCGGCGCCTCGTCGACGATAATGGTGCGCCCGGAGCGCGCCTCGAGGGCCTCGATCACGGGACGCGCTTCGTAAACCTCTTTCGAGAGCGAAGCAGTCACAGGCTGCACCACGCGCGACGCGCTCACTAAAACGCCTTCGGGCTTCAACAGATGCGCTACGCGCGCCGCTTCGCCCGGCTCGAACGCAATCAAAGCATCGGCCTGGCCGGCCGAAACCAACGGCGCATGAACCTGTTCGCCGCAATCGCCCATGCGAACATGGCTTACCACGCTGCCGCCGCGCTGCGCCATGCCGATCGTCTCGGCCGTGCGCACCTGCCATCCGCGGTTCTGCGCCGCCTGAGCAAGAACCTTCGCCGCAAGGACGGTTCCCTGGCCGCCGATGCCGGTAAGCACTACGTTTTTCATCGTCGTTCCTTTCGCGAAAACGATCAGCGCGCAGCAATCGCCTGAAGCGCAGCCCTGCGGCTTATTCGGATTTACCAGGCAGAGCAATGACGCCGAACGGGCATACGCTGGCGCACAAGCCGCATCCGATGCACAGCGTCTCGTCGACCGTCGCAACCGAACCGTCGAAACCGATGGCAGGGCATCCGATGCTCGTGATGCACTTCTTGCAGCCCGTGCACGCTTCGGCATCGATGCGTACGGCCGATGCCGAGCCGACCAGATCGACGCACGGCGCTCTGAACACCACGGCCGAAACCCCATGGTGCTCGACAGCGCGCATGACCGCATCAACGCTTTCCTCCAAACAATGCGGGTTCGCATGTTCGATGCATTTCACACCGAGCGCTTCGAGCGCGGCCTCGATAGAAAGGGCTTCGGCCTGCGACCCCATGAGCCTGCGACCCGTTCCTGGATGGGGCTGCCCGCCCGTCATGGCCGTGGTCGAATTGTCCAGCACGCATACGGTGATGTCATGGCCGTTGTAGGCGGCATTCGCTATGCCCGTCAAGCCGCTTGCAAAAAACGTCGAGTCGCCGACGAAAGCCAGCTGGCGCACGTCGGGTTCGACCACGCCGAGACCTTGCGCCATGGTAATGCCCGCACCCATGCACAGGCACGTGTCCACCGCATTGAGCGGTGCGGCATTTCCTAACGTGTAGCAGCCGATATCGCCCGAGAAAACGCCACGCACACGAAGCTTTTTCAGCGCTCGCTTGGCAGCGTAAAACGCCCCACGGTGAGGGCACCCCGCACAGAGCACCGGCGGGCGGGCGGGAAGCGCAACCGAAACGGCTTTCGATGCTTGCGCTGCCGCCTCTTCCGTTCGGCGCTCGTCGAACGCATCCATACGATCGGACAGCTCTGCCGAAGAAGCGCCGACGTCGCGCAAAGCCTCCTCGAAAAGAACCCGTTCAAGAACGGCGAACACGCTTTCGACCGAGTTTTCTCCCGCAGCCTGCGGCATCGACCTGCGGCCGTATACGCGGGCCGCCTTTTTCCCCGCCGCCGAGCGCATTCCCATCAGGCGCACCAGCTCGTCTTCGACAACCGAATCGAGCTCCTCGAAAACGAACACGCGCTCAAGACCCTCGACGAACTCGTCCGCAAGAGCCATCGGGAACGGGAAGGGCGTTCCCACCTGCATGAAACGAAAAGCAGGCATCTTTTCGCCGCGCTCTTCGGCCAAAGAGCGTATTCGAGCCAGCGCTTCGCGGGCATAGGCCGCCGAAACGCCACCGCACACGACACCCAGGCGGGGCAACGCGTCTTTGCTCCCGCACTGCTCGACGGGATTGAAACGCGAAAGGTCACATGGCGGAAACGACACACGACCCGACGCAACGGCGGCGGTTTCGCGCGCAACGGGTGCGCCTTCACGCAGCCCGTCGAAACAATCGCCCTCGCTTCTCGACCCGTCACGCCCCCATCGGCCCATATCGGCGGCGACGGCAGGAATGAGGCCCTCGCTGGAAAGCCGCGTATACGAACGCCCTTCGTCTATCGCAAACCCCGATGCGAAAGAGGCGCGCTTCCCTTCGGCCGCCTCACCGGCGTCGCCGCAATCCGAATGCGGCGATGCGCATGCGCCGCTGAATTCGGCCTCGATCCACGCAAGGCGCTCGTTGACTTCCAAATGCCCCCGATACGACCGCGCGGGAAAGATGACCCACCGGCTGTCGTCCTTCTGGAACCCCTTCGCGGGACGGGCGGAGGTTGCCGGAGCAACCTCGACAAACGTCGAAGAATGGCAAACGCGCGTGGTGGGACGCACGATGACCGGCGTGCGATAACGCTCAGAAAGATCGAAAGCGGCCTTCATCATGTCCATTCCCTGCTCGATATCGGCAGGATCGAACACGGGAACCTTGGCAAACGACGCGAAGCGGCGCGTGTCCTGCTCGGTCTGGGAAGAGATGGGGCCGGGATCGTCGGCGACGAACAACACGCAGCCGCCCTCGACGCCCACATAATTCAAGCTCATCAGCGCGTCGCTTGCCACATTGAGCCCCACCTGTTTGCAAGTAAACAGCGTGCGGGCGCCCGCATACGATGCGCCGGCAAGCACTTCAAGGGCGGCTTTCTCGTTCGTGGACCATTCCACATGCACACCCGACGACGAACCGTCGGCAACACGGGCCGCCACGGTTTCGATGACCTCGCTCGATGGCGTGCCGGGATACCCCGCAACCACGCCGACGCCCGCCTCAAGCGCTGCGCATGCAAACGCCTCATTGCCCATCAGCAGCTTTTCCGCCATGAAAACCCCCTCGAATGCGGAAGACGGCACGCAGGCCTCGGTGGCAAACGCGACTCAGAAGCCACGTCACAAGCCGTCTTCCAACGAAAGATTTCCTTTATTGTAGGCAAAAACAAAGGCCGCCGAAGCACAAACGCTCCAGCGGCCTAAAGTGTTAACGAAAAGGATGGTGGGGTGCGCGCAGGGCCTCGTGCTCAAACAGTCCTGGGCTCGCTCGAAAGCCACATTCAGTGGCTTTCGGCTCGTGCGGAACTGCGCGCGAGGCCTTGCACGCACCTTGGATTGGGAGGTCGAGCCAATCGGAACACGGAGGGTCGGGCAAATTGAATCGAAGCCTCGTCGCACCACCCTCAGGTCGCCACAATACAGGCGAGAGGCGTCCTCGCAGCCGGACGACTCAGTTCCGTCGGCCGAAAGGCCGACGGAACCCTTAGTTGGCCATTGCGGCCTTGAAGTCCTTGATCTTCTGACGCGCGCCTTCGCATCCGGCGCCCATGATCTGCACAGCCAAAACCGCAGCGTTTTTCGCGCCGTTGATTGCCACGCATGCCACAGGAACGCCCGAAGGCATCTGCACCATGGAAAGCAGCGAATCCAATCCGCCCAGATCGCTCGTCTTCATGGGAACGGCAATTACAGGCAGCGGCGTATATGCCGCCACAACGCCGCCCAGATGCGCAGCCTTGCCCGCAGCCGCAATAATCACGCGAATGCCGCGCTCTTCAGCCGTTTCGGCCCATTCGTGCACCTCGAGCGGCTTGCGATGAGCAGACGCCACCTTCACTTCGTAAGGAACATGAAACTCATCGAGCTGCTTCATGCAGGGCTCCATCGCGGGCATGTCGCTTTCGCTTCCCATGATAATGCCGATAACGGGTTTCTTATGGTCGCAAGACATGGTCTATCTCCTATCACGTATCGTTTCGCGGCATGGTACCGCATCAGTTCGTTGGCAGTATAGCGCCTACCGCGCACCGCCGCCTCCGCCGCCGAAGCCGCCGCCGGAAAATCCACCGCCGCCGGAAAACCCTCCGCCGAAGCCGCCGCCGCTGGAGAAATCGCCCGACGCCGCGCTAACGGCCGCCTTCGCCGCATCGATCGTATTCGTCTGCATGACCTCGAACGCATTAAGCGGGCTGTTCATGGCAGAAGCCCCTATGCCCGTGCCGTAGTAATGGGGCATCATCCAGTAATACACGGGCATGAAATCGGCGTCTTCGACAATCTGGGGCATGCGCATGCGCAAGGCTTTGATCGCTTCGTCCGCCACGCCCAAAACATAGGCGTATACCATCATTTCACCCCACACTTTCACATCGGTGGGAAGACGCTCGTCAAGAGCGCTGAAATCTTTGAGCCAACGGCGCAGGGCCTCGCATTTCGCATGAAGCTCGACCGCCCGCTTGCTGCGGCGCGACATCACGGCGCCCACCACGAACAGCACCACGATCGTCGGAGCGGCAACGATAAGCGGGATAAAATTCTCGAACAGCACCACGAAGGCTATGCCCGCGATAATGCCCAGCACGCCAAGCACGAACATGCTCGCCTGGTAGCGCGCACCTTTCGCCTCGAAGAAATCCTGCTTGTTGGTTTCCGCCGAAACAACGCCCTGCCAGCCGTTCATGGCGTTGACAAACGCCTCGGGATGCTCGGCGCCATATTGGCTCACCGTGGCGAACCAAAGCGCATCGGCACCTTTCGCAATCGTATCGAACAGCAGCTTCATGGCACGCTTGTCGATCGGACTCTTCTCCACCTTTTCCTCCCACCCGGGAAGACGCGTGATGTAGTAGTCGTTAACCGTTTTGACCGACAAGCCGTCCTGCCGCTGATAGCTTCCTGCGTCCAACCTGATTGCGCCGATGCTCGAAAGATGCATCAGCGTGGCCTGGAAATCGTTGTTGCTCTGGGAATCCCAGCGCCACAGACGACCGATCACCGCAGGATGGATCCCCTTCTCGGGAACGTCGCGCCAATACGGTTCGTCAAAGGTGGGCTTGTGCTCTTTGCCGTGGCGGAAAAACATCACGAGCGCCCAGACAATCACCGCAAGCGATACGACCAAGCAAACCACGATCATGGTCAAAGACTTTATGCGTTCGGCATTCGCCTGCTTGGCCAGACGTTCTTCGTCCTGCAGCACGGCATCGAGCCTGTCGCCCGTGTGCACAGCAGGCGAAGCGGAGGAAAGCGAGGTCAGCCACGAACGGGGAAACACCGCACGCACTTCGGCATAACCCCCTGCCGCAACCGAAGGCACGGTCATGGAGATGACGCCTGATCCGTCGAACGAAAGCGTGCCGTCGAGAGGCCCGTGGCCCCATGCACGCAACACGCCGTCGGCGGTGGCGTCGACGCCTTCGGGCACGGGAAGATGAACGGTTGCTACCACATGATCGCTGTCGACGCTCCAGCCGTGGCCGATGTATTGCCAGTACAGTTCAGCCACGTCGTCGTATGCTTGCACGAAATTCGTGATGGAATACGTCATGGTCACGTCGATGCGCGCATCGGCCATGGTTGAAAACACATAGACGGTCTTGCGGGCCGAATCAACCGAAAACGCAGGCTCATCAGGACCGCCCGAATCGCGCCATGCGCGCTGGAATGCGACTTCGGGAAGCGTTGCAGCCTGGCCGTCTTCGGAAACAAGGCCAACCGACGAAACGGACAGCTCGCATTCGTCGGAAGGCATCGAATCGAACGTCCACCACACAGCGGAAAACGATCCGTCGAAATCGAACGTGCGCGTTTCCGTAACCGACAGCGTGCCGTCCTGGGCGACCGTCGCATCTATTTCAACACTCGGACACGTGTAGCTTTTAGCAAAAGCAACGCCGGGAACGACGCATGCAAGCGCGAATGCAAGCACAAGCAAAGCGGTAAACACAGCGGTTCGAGAAAAATGAGCATGAGAAAATGCGGCGGAGCGAGACGGACTCAAAAGAGCATCACAACCCGAAGCAACGCCGGATCCGCAGCCGGCATCCGAGCACGAACGAACATGCTCAAAACGATGCGAACGAAGGCCCGAAAAACGGCATTGTGG
The DNA here is from genome assembly GCA_030532315.1 of Slackia sp. Lineage (GTDB taxonomy): Bacteria > Actinomycetota > Coriobacteriia > Coriobacteriales > Eggerthellaceae > Slackia. Next base: position 370 of record JAUNLI010000008.1, on the reverse strand, counting down.
ATTTGTCGTAGTCGAAGCCATGAAGACTCCTTGCTTTTATGTATAAGGAACGTTATCATGCACTCTGCATCTTTTACGGAGAGCTGACCGAGAGGCCGAAGGTGCTCGCCTGCTAAGTGAGTATACCCCAAAAGGGTATCTGGGGTTCGAATCCCCAGCTCTCCGCCAGATGAACGCATCAGGTCCGGCAACGTCCGGACCTGTTTTTTTATTTTCAGGTCCATGGGATTCGAACCGATAAGGTGGAATTCCCTCCGATGCAAAACGCCCGCACAAGTGGCGGGCGTCTTCCATCTCTTTTCGTTAGAAGCAAAGTTTCTAAAACTTCACGTCGGGAGCAACACGAGCATCGAGCGATGCATCGAAGCTC
>JAUNLI010000157.1 GCA_030532315.1 Slackia sp. | reverse complement strand
GCCAAAGCGCCATCCGCGCTGTTTTGGCAGGAATGGTGAACAAGAAGAAAATCTAAAGAAACGTGCCTTGGCTGCCTATTGAGGATTCGGGCCTTGAGGGGAACTTCGAGAACCTGTTCAAGTAGCGCGTCCTGCTTGCCGTAGACGAAGGAGGGCCCGCAGTGCGGGCCCTCCTGTTTATCGATCGTGTTTTCGTTCCTATTTCGTCAGGTAGTGATCCTCGTAGAGTTCCGCGCCGACGGTGTGGTCGCTATCGACCTGGGGGTGAGGATTCGTCTTGACCTCAGACGCGGTGAGCCTCTGTAGGTGCTTGGGGCAAGCGCTGTTGCGGCAGTAGAGTCCGGCCTCGACGGCTTCGTCGATGGTGACGAACTTGTTCGCGCGCTTCCGCCCGTTGATGGAGTCGTAATACACCTTGTCGAGCGTCACCGGGCAGTTGATAGAACCGGACGCGCCGTGTGACTCGTGGGTGCAGAGGCCAGCCATGAGGCGGGGCCTGCTGGAGTCACCTTCAGGCGTGTATTGGTTGCAGGACTTGCCGCACACCTTGCAGAGGAACGTGCCCTTGTGGACGATGGCGTACTTCTTGAAGGTGCAGGTGATGGAGAGGGTGCCGTGGTACTTGTTGATGCCCGTCGCCACAACGCGGATCGTCCCCGCGTCGAAGTCGTAGGTCTTCACGACGGAGAAGTCGGCCTCGTCGTCGGAGATGGTGAGGGCGCCCTTGCAGCTCAGCTCCTCGCCGGTCTTGGAGTTGGTGATGTAGCCGATGTTGATCTTGCTGTAGTACTTGCCGCCGGCCCAGAAGGTCACGCAGTCCTGCCCGTCGAGGCCCGAGTTGCTGTAGTTGTCCGCATCCAGCACGAAGTCGCCGTTGCCGATGTCGTAGGGGTCGTACGCGGGGGTCTCGGGGTCGGTGGTACCGCCGCCCGTGCCGCCCTGGCCAGGCTCGTCCGGGTCGGTCGGCTTGTCGGTGCCGCCGCCAGGGGTCTCGGAATCCCCGTCCTCGAGGTTCTTCAGCATGGCCACGAACTCGGCGCGGGTGCAGGCGCGCTGCCCCTGCACGAGGCGGCCGGAGTCGGTCTGCACGCCGTTGATCACGCCGTTTTCCACCGCCCATGCGACGACGCCCGTCGCCCAGCCGGAGACGGTGCCCTTGTCGGAGAACCTGTCGAGCGAGGAGGCCTCGCCCTCGGAGCCGCCCTCGCGCACCATGAGCACCTTGGCGCACTGCTCGCGCGTGAGCGGGGCCCACGGGTCGAACGCGCCCGTGACGCCGTCGCCCGTGAAGATGCCCTCCTGCTGGCACCATGCCGCCGCGTCGGCACACCAGTCGAGCACGTCGGCATCGGTAAAGAAGGGCTTATCGCTAGGAGAAGGATTGCCTGTCAGGTTCCACAAAACGGTTGCCGCTTGGGCACGACTAATTACCGCGTCGGGCATCCAGCGGCCGTCGACGCCGTTGACCACCTTGTTCTCGCTCGCCCAGTCGACGACGCCGTCGGCAACCGCCCAGTGCGATTCGTCGATATCGGTGAATCCCAAGTAGTCTGCGTGGGCGATCGCCGGGACACCCATCATAAGAGCCGCAACCAGCGCCATGGTGAACCCTGCCTGACGCATTGCGCCCCTTCGTTCCGTTTTCGCATCACGTGCTTTCATCCCGTCGTTCCTTTCTCCCACGCCCGCAGCCTCCCGTCCTCCCGACGAAAGCACGTTCACGCGTAACGCACAATCGCAGAGGAACGCAAACACAATCGCATTTTCCGATGCTGCCGGCGAGCTGTTAACCGAAATCATTCTACGCCTGCATAAGTCCCGATAGACTAAATATTTCGCATGAATTCAAAGCGATTTTTAATATTTCCGCATGAAGCAAGCCGCTCTATCCAGCACAACAAGACAGATTCTTGCCCTTATAAGGAATTAAAAAGAAGCAGATGACTCCCCGATGCATCGACGATCATGCGACAAACCGCCTAAACGAATCGAAGCGAGAAAGATCGAAGACTATGCCCTTGCATACCTCTATCACAAGGAAGGCCTATCTTTTGCGCCGCAGATTCATTCGGCCAGTACCCGCCTACGCAAAACTCACAACGGCAATCTCGCTTTCCATTGAGCGATATGCAAGGTTATCGGATAACCTTGCATGAATTGCTTGGAATCGCAAGGTTACGACAACATCGAAACGCTCCTATGCTTTAAGCGGTCTCGTCCATCAGGCCGCTCGGAATCGGCGCATCCGGCGTATTTCGCTGTGGAGATCCACAAGGCATACACATCTAATTCATATTCACAAAAAACGCATAATCGACGAAGGACGATGACCAAACGCGCGCGGGAGGATGGGCATCGTGGCGGATGCGCGGCCTCGGCCGAGCCATTCCTGAGCCATTTTTCGGCATCCGGGCAAAAAAAGGCCAGAGCCGAAGCTCTGACCTGCGAATTCTGGTCGGGTTGACAGGATTTGAACCTGCGGCCCCTTGACCCCCAGTCAAGTGCGCTACCAAACTGCGCCACAACCCGTTGCGTCTTCGTTTGTTTCTTTGTTTCCCTCAAACGCAAGACGGTATATTACGCCTGACTCGATGCTTTGGCAAGCATTTTTTCTAACTTTTTTGAAAAACGATCCGTAATTTTTCAAAACACCAGTTCAGGAGCTATGAATAAAACACTCCAATCGCCGTCATCGAGCAGACACTACTCAGCTTGTTGGTCATACCAACGCGATACCTCGAACGTGCCGCCGAGATTGCGATGGATGAAGCCGCTGCCCGTCATGGCCGCGAACGTTCCGACACGTTCATTCGGGGTGGCCAAAATAGGTTGCAATCCAAGGCGCTGCATCAATTCGATGGCCTGCACGGTACGCTCGCTGTCAACCACCTCGAACGCTTCGTCGATCAACACCGTACGTAGCGTATTACCATCGAGCCCCTGCTTCTTCGTGCGGCACCGGTGCGCCATCGACGCGAACAGCACCACATAGAACGGCAACATTTGCTCACCGCCCGAACTGCCTCCCAGGCCGGCCTTCAGCGACACCTCGCTTCCGTCGGGGCGCACTTCCTTCATGTCGAAGCTCAGATAGCTCTTGTAATCGAGAAGAGCGCGCTTGCGCGCAAGGGCCTCGTTACGCTGCTGCTCGGTCTCGGCGCAACGGCTGTCCCTGATCGTGTCGAAGAAGCTGTCGATCACGGCGCCGTGCTTCGTATGGAACGCCTCGTCCCACAAGCCGCCCAGGGCATTATCGAAATCGGGATCCATAATCATGTCGTAATACGGCGCGTAATCGGGGTTCTTCGACCAATCGAAGCGATACCTGATATCGCCGAACGGACACTCGGCCAGATAAGCGTTCGTTTCGCGGATTGTCCTTCTGACGTCGACGATGCCATTTCGCAAGGCTCCTACGATTGCCGTAGTGAAACCTTCTTTGGTTTCGGTCTCCATGCGTTCGAACAGCACGCGCCTTTCAGGGATGACATTCGTCTCCAAGACGCTCCATTCGCGCTCCCATGCTTCGTTGCCGCAGTCATTTTCGTCGATCTGCTCCGTCGAAACGGCGGCTGCATGCTCACGGCGGAAAGCCACGAGGGCATTCCAGCATTCCCTGCTTGCTGACGCCTTGGCGCGCGAACGTTCTTCGAGGTCTTTGAACGAATTGTCCACGCACTCCCGGCGGGCGGCCTCTTCGAGGCGTCCTTCCTCCAAAGCGACGTTCGCCGCCTCGGTCTTCGTGAAATAGGCCTCGCATCGCTCGCGCCTGCCCGCCGCGTTTTTCGCACGGCGGTCGGCATCGCCGAGCGCACGCTGACACTGCGCCGATTCGGTGCGGACGGACTCGATTTCCTCTTTCAGGGTGCGCACCGATTCCATGATGGCGGCGGACTCGTCCGATTCCGAAGCGGCGAGCGCCGCACGCATGCCTTCCGCTTCGGCGCGGGCCGATGCCAACCGACCGTAATCGTCCACCATCGAAGCGATCCCGCGCGCAAAACGCGATTCCCTGTCGGGACACGCCGCCTTGATGGAGCGCAGCAGGTCCTGGC
>JAUNLI010000156.1 GCA_030532315.1 Slackia sp. | reverse complement strand
GCGGGCATGGTCCCCGCCGCCGCGGCGTTCGCGGACGACGCCCAGGTCGAGACCGCTTCCGAGGGCGATGTCGAGCTGCTGGCCGTTTCCGCTGCAGATGCATTCTCTAAGGGCACGGTCAAGCTCGACAACAATAAAGTCGAATGGACCGGCAACGCTTTCGAGCCCAAGGTCACCTCGGTTACCCCGTTGAACGGCAAAGCCGTCAATGTCAACGACAGCGACGACTACAAGGTTTACTACGTGACCGCCGACGCCAAGGGCGAGCCCACCACCACCAAGGTTGAAGCTCCCACCGAAATCGGCACTTACTTCGTTGCCGTCGAGGCTGTTGCTGGCAACTACGAAGGCGGCATTGCTTATGCCAAGTTCGAAATCACCGGTAAGAACCTGGGCACCGTGACCGCATTCGAGGTCAACGCTTCTGACGCCACCGACACCGCCGATACGGCCTTTGCCTACACCGCCGAAACCCAGAACATCGGTTTCGTGAACGACAAGAAGGAAATTCTTGTCAACGGCAAAGACTTCACGGTGAAGTATTACACCGCCGGCGAAGACTACAACAACCCCGCTGCCGGTTCCGAGACCGTCCGCAACGCTGGCACCTATACCGCTCGTCTGACGGGCATGGGTGCTTATGCTGGCACCGTTGCCACCGTTACGGTAAATGTTGCCGCTCTTGACCTGTCTGCTGCCGACATCTACGTCGAGCAGGTTGTCGGCGCCACCGCGCAGATGCCCACCGCTCCCACCACGGTGAACGGCTCCAAGGCTCTTGCTGCCGAGGTTGGCCTCACCTATGCTGACGTTGTGGGCGATAAGGGCTCCGTCAACGCAACTGCTGCCGCCGCAACCAAGGACGACTCCAACTTTACTGGCACTAAGCAGGTCGAGGTTGTGAAGGTCAACAAGGCTGCCACGTTTACCTACAACGATGCCGCCATGCCCGAGACCCTCAACATCAACCTTGCCAAGAAAGAGGCTTTCGATGCATCCCTGATTAAGGTTATGGATGGCGAGACTGCTCTTGAGGCTGGCAAGTACGAAGTCAAGTACACCAAGGCTGACGGCTCTCCCGCCCAGGAGGGTGACCTCGCCAAGGCTGGCTCTTACATCGTGACCGTCACTGTCAAAGCCGACCAGACGAACTACGAGCTCGGCGGTAGCGTTCAGATGGCCGTGAACGTGACTGCGGGCACCATCGATTGCGACACCAATCTCTTCGTTCGCTACAACGGTGCTGTGGTTGACTCCATCGAGGCCGATTACACGGGCGCCAGTGTTGCCGACGCTATCACTGTTACTCTGCTCGGCCCTGACGGCAAGACCCCTCTTGAGAAGGGTAAAGACTTCAAGGTTCAGTACACCGACGCTGAGGGCAACGTGGTGAAGGCCAAGGATCTGGTGAACGCCGGTTCCTACACCATACAGATCGTCAGCGATTCCTATCAGATTGAGAACGGCACCTTCGACATCATCATCAACCCTGTCGAGGTCATGGCCGTCAAGGTTCAGAACCTTTCCGCCGTTAACGGCCGTATGGTTCTTCAGAAGGGCACCGCGCCCGTTCTGCAGGTTGCCACCGAGCGCGACCAGGATGGAAAGCTTGTTTGGACGAACTACGCTGGTTCTGCTGTTGAGGCCGTGAGCACCGCGGTTTACAGCAAGGACGGCGTGAAGCTTGACAAGTTCGACGAGAACGTTGTCGGCCACTACACCGTCGCTCTCGAGGCCAAGGACGTCGAGGATGCCGTGAACTTCGACTTCCAGGCTGCTCCGTTCGAGTTCGATGTTGACGTCTACAAGGTCTTCTTGGACGTTCCCGAGTCCGAGTGGTTCCATCCCTTCGTCATGAAGGCCAGCATGAATGACCTTGGTTACATCGGCGGCTATGCCGACGGCAAGTTCTTCGGACCGAACGACAACATCAAGCGCGGCGACGTGTGCGTTATCCTCGCTCGCATGGGCAATGTCGAGCTTGATATCGACAACGGTGGTGTCTTCACTCCCTATGAGACGGGCTTCGGCGATGTTGATGCCAATTCCTACTACGCACAGGCTATCAAGTGGGCTGCCGACGCAGGCATCGTTCAGGGCTATGCCGACGGCGAGAACTTCGGTCCCGAGGACCAGGTGACCCGCGAGCAGTTCGCCACCATGCTGTATCGTTACGCCAAGATGTCCGGCACCGACGTTTCCGCCGACGTGGAAGCCGAGCTGGCGAAATACACTGACGGCGCGGAGATTACCGAGTTCGCCCGCGAGGCCATTGCTTGGGCTTCCGAGGACGGCATCATGCAGGGCATCGGCGACACCGGCGCCATGGCTCCGCAGCAGAACGTCACGCGCGCTCAGGTTGCCAAGATGGCTGTTGTTTACCAGCCCGCAAAGCTTTCCTAAGGCTTTGCGCCTGATGTTCGCTTAGCGATTAAGGCAGGCTGCGGGAGGTTCTTCCTCCCGCAGCCCCTTCGAAATGAAGCAGGCTTATGCAAGCACCGTGAGTTCTTCCATAAGCCTTTGGCTTAAAGCAAGCTGTCGCACAATGCTTCGTCAAGAAAACGCCTCGCCATAATGCGGGGCGTTTTCGCTTGTTCGAGGCAATTAAGCTAGGGTGCTTTGCGTTGCTCGCAAGATGGATGACGTATGTGACCTGCAATGCCGGCCAATTCATCGGTCATTGTGAAAACCCGCCCTTGCATGAAAGTCGCGAATCGGACGAAAATAGCTGGCTCGAGCGGCAAGGCTGATTGCTATTTGCAGCCCTTGCCCTCGCAACTGGCATGCTCATCAATGGAAGAGCCTGATTTATCGACATCGCCAATCCCTGGCGGCCAGGGTTCGTAAGCGCGTTCTTCGCGCATCAAAGCCAGCACTACGCCCGACAGCTTACGCGCGACGCCCGATATGGCGCAGAAATAATGCGCTCCTTCACGCAACTTCCTCTCGTAATATTCCTTGAAATACGGGTCAAGCCGTCGCACGCCATCGGCCGCGCGAACAAGCGCATAGCGCAACTGCGCAGACCCGCGTTTCGACATATGGCCCGCCATCTCGCTTTCGCCCGATTGAGACACCGTTGCATCCATGCCCGCATAGGCCACAAGTTTTCGTGCGCTCGAAAACCGCCACGGATCGCCGATTTCGCCTGTTATCTGCGCCGCGAGAGTGGGGCCAACCCCAGGAATGGTCACGAGCCATTTCCCAGGCGTTTCATCAAGAATTACAGCAATCTCTTCATCGAGGTCTTTCATCTGCTGCTCGAGGAAGTCAAGCTGCTCCATCATGAGCTTGATTTGAAATGCCAGCGCATCAGAGGAATGCGACGCACCAACCGACGTACGTGCGGCGGCTATAAGCACGTCGGCGTAATCTCTGCCGCAGCGTCCGTTTGAAGCGGTTTCAATGACGCGCGTCAGTCTATGAACGCCGAATCGCATGACTTGCTGCGGCGTGGGACACCGTTGCAAAACGGCTTTCGACGTGGGACCGTAGGGATGCGTGAAAACGGCGGCGTATTCGGGAAACACGCGGTCGAGCACGGCGGTCGTCTTGTTTTTCACGCGCGTAGATTGCGTAACCAAAGTGGACCTGTACCTTGTGAGCTGCTTCAAAGCATCGCAAAGTTCGTCGCCGCGCGTCCATGGGCTGAAACGTTTTACGCGTACCAGATCGGCAATAAGCACGGCGTCAATCACATCCGTTTTGGCCGACCTGACGTTGTCCACTTTTCGATAGGCATCGGTTTGAATGGGATTGAGAACAATGGGCTCAAAGCCATGCGCGATCAGGAAATCGAGCAGCGCAAACCAGTAATGCCCCGTCGATTCCATGGCTATTGTGCAGTCGCCGCAGAATGCGCCGATGCTTCCCAGCTTCATCAGAAACTGCGCAAACCCTTGGGAATCGTTGTCGAAAAGGAAGGGCTCGGCGACAAGAGCGCCTTCGCTGTTCAAAACGGCGGCGCAGTGGGTATGTTTTGCGATATCGACTCCGACGTAATGCATGGCGCTCCTTAACGAAGGCGATATGGCCGGAGACGCAATCCTTTCATACGAGGCCGAACCCCAAGGAGATATAACGTGC
>JAUNLI010000007.1:9128-30172 GCA_030532315.1 Slackia sp. | reverse complement strand
ACATCATGACCATTCTGGAAACCGCAAAGGCGTTTTCCGAGGTCAATCAGCGTGCTATCAAAAAGGTTCCCACGCTGAAGGGCAAGACGATCGTCAACATGTTCAACGAGCCCTCTACGCGTACGCGCAGCTCCTTCGAGCTGGCCGAGAAGCGTCTTTCGGCCGATAGCCTGAACTTCGGCGGCTCCTCGACGGCTACGGTGAAGGGCGAAAGCCTCATCGACACGGTTGCCACGCTCAACTCTTACAAAATCGACATGGTGGTCGTGCGCGACAAGCATGCAGGCGCTCCGCATATCATCTCCCAGCATACGCCGGCATGTGTCATCGACGCAGGCGACGGCAAGCACCAGCATCCCACCCAGGCGCTGCTCGACCTTTACACCATCTGGGAGCATAAGCATTCCTTCGACGGCCTCAAGGTTGGCATCGTGGGCGACATCGGGCATTCTCGTGTATGCGGGTCGCTCGTTCCCGCGCTCAAGATCATGGGCGCCGAAGTCACGCTGATCGGCCCCGGCACGCTCATGCCGGCACGTCCCGACGTGCTTGGTGCCGACCATGTGAGCGCCGATCTTGATGCCGTCTTGCCCGAGCTCGACGTCGTCTACATGCTGCGCATCCAGCGCGAACGCCTCGAGGGCGCCCCGTTCCCGAGCCTGCGCGAATATCACAACCTGTTCGGCCTCACGCAGAAGCGCGAAAAGCTCATGAAGCCCGACACGATCGTCTGCCATCCCGGCCCGATCAATCGCGGCGTCGAGTTCGACAGCTACATGGCCGACCATCCCGAGCGCTCGGTCATTCTGGAACAGGTCTACGCCGGCATCTGCGTGCGTATGGCTGCAATGTATCTGCTTTTGGGAGGTGCCGACAATGGCCTTGATTCTTAAAAACGCCCATGTGGTCGATCCGTCCGTCGAGCTCGACGGCGTATGCGACGTGTTGATCGAAGACGGCAAGATCGCCCGCGTGGCCGAAGGCATCGAGGTCGAAGGCGCGCAGGTGCGCGATCTGTCCGGCAAATATCTGGTTCCCGGCCTGGTCGACATGCATGTGCATTTGCGCGAGCCCGGCTTCGAGCACAAAGAAGACATCGCGAGCGGCACGCGCGCTGCGGCCAAGGGCGGTTTCACCGGCGTGTGCTCCATGCCTAACACCGACCCGGTGGCCGACAACGGCGTCGTGATCGGATACGTCGCTGCCCGTGCAGCGGCGGTGGGTAAGTGCCGCGTGTATCCTGCAGGTGCTATGAGCAAGGGTCTTAAGGGCGAAATCATTTCCGAAATGGGCGATATGGTGGCCCAGGGCGCCGTTGCTTTCACCGACGATGGCCGAGGCATCCAAGATGCAGGCATGATGCGCCGCGCCATGGACTACGGCAAGATGTTCGGCAAGGTCTTCATGAGCCATTGCCAGGATGAAGGCCTGGTCGGCGCTGGGCAGGTCAACGAAGGCGTCGTCTCTACGCGTCTCGGCCTTCTGGGCTGGCCTGCGCAGGGCGAAGAGCTTCAGATCGCGCGCGACATCATGCTCGCCGAACTTACCGGCTGTGCGCTGCATATCCAGCACATTTCCACCGCCGCAGGTCTTGATATGGTGCGCGCCGCCAAGGACAAGGGTCTTCCTGTGACCTGCGAGGTCACGCCGCATCATCTGTTCATGAGCGAAGACGACATCGATTCCACCTACAACACCAGCCTGAAGGTGAACCCGCCCCTGCGTACCGAAGCCGATCGTCTGGCTTTGATCGAAGGCGTCAAAGACGGCTCGATCGACGCGGTCGTCACCGACCATGCGCCGCATGCGGCCTGGGAGAAGGCTCACGAATTCGAATATGCCCCCTTCGGCATGACGGGTCTTGAGACGAGCCTTGCCCTGGTCAACACGCATCTGGTGAAAACGGGTGCCATCGACTACGCACAGATGGTCGAGCTCATGGCAATCGCTCCGCGCGAGATCCTGGGCTTGGAGCCGGTGAAAATCGCCGAGGGCAGCGTCGCCGACATCACCGTATTCGATCCCGAGGTCGAGTGGACGGTCGAGGAGGACGGCTTCGAATCGAAGTCCAAGAACTCCGGCTTTATCGGCGCGAAGCTTACCGGTCGTGCGACCGATGTGTTCGTGGGCGGTGTGGCCACCCTCGAAAACGGCGCGATCGTCGAATAGCCCCGAAAAACGTCGCCGCAGATACCTGCGGTACGGCGGCCCGCACGGCTGCGTTGTCGTGCGGGCCGTTTCTTGCGTTATACTCGCACAACGGCCGCAATGGGCGCAAAGCGCCGCGGTTTAATCGTTTCATCTCGCTGATAGGCAGGTTCGCTATGTGTGATTGCTCTGCGCCGAAGCATTTCGACGAAAAGGCGCGTGTGCTCGCAAATGAGCAGATAGGCCCCCGCTTGTACAAAATAACCCTTGCTGCGCCGAAAATGGCATGCGCTATCGAACCCGGCCAGTTCGTGCACATGCAGCTGACGGGCATGGAAGCTCATATTCTGCGCCGTCCGTTCTCGGTTTATAGGACCGATCGCGCTGCAGGCTCGATTGAAATCATCTATCAAGTGGTAGGGGAGGGAACGTCGTTTATGACGTCGTATGTGCCGGGCATCGAATGCGCTTTGATCGGCGCCATGGGTCATGGCTGGCAGCCTTGCGAGGGCAAGGCTTTGATCGTGGGCGGCGGCGTCGGCGCGGCCCCGCTGTTCCTGTTTGCCGAAAAGCTTGCGCACGAGAGCCGCCCCTTCGAGGTCGTCTTGGGCGCGCAGACCGAATCGATGCTGGTCACTCGTGCCGATTACGCGCAGCTTCTTGGTCGCGATCCCATTCTTGCAACCGACGACGGAAGCGTGGGCTATGCGGGCTTTTGCACGGAGCCGGTGCGCGAAGAGCTCGCTTGCGGGCAATATGCCGCGGTGTATTGCTGCGGTCCCGAGCCTTTGATGCGTGCGGTTGCTGCGATCGCCGCTGAGGCGGGCGTGGAATGCTTCGTTTCGATGGAAAAGCGCATGGCGTGCGGCGTAGGCGCGTGCTTGTCGTGCGTGGTCGAGACGTCGGCGGGCAAAAAGCGCTCGTGCGTCGACGGCCCGGTTTTCAATGCGAAGGACGTGGTGTGGTAATGGCTTTGAATTTGCAGGTAAACCTCGGTGGCCTTGTCATGGCCAACCCTGTGACCGATGCGTCGGGCACGTTTGCGGCAGGTCGCGAATACGCCGATTTCGTCGATGTGTCCCGTATGGGGGCAGTTACCACCAAGGGCGTTTCGCTGCACGGTTGGGAAGGCAACGATTCTCCCCGTATTGCCGAAACGCCGAGCGGCATGCTCAATTCCATCGGATTGCAGAACCCGGGTGTCGCGCATCTGTGCGAGGTGGATCTTCCCTGGATCAAGAGCCAGGGGGTGCCTGCCATCGTGAACGTGTCGGGCCACAGCCTTGAAGAATACGTGCAAGTCATCGAAGCTCTCGAGGAAGACGGCACCACCGATGCCTACGAAATCAATATCAGCTGCCCTAATGTGGACGCAGGCGGTTTGACGTTCGGTACGCATGTTCCCAGCGTAACGGCCGTTGTAAGCGCTTGTCGCGAGGTTGCAAAGCGCCCGATGATCGTGAAGCTTTCTCCCAACGTGACCGATATCGCCGAAATCGCCCGTGCCGCCGAGGCTGCGGGCGCCGATGCCATTTCGCTGATCAACACGCTTTTGGGCATGGCGATCGATGCTAAGACGCGTCGTCCGAAGCTTGCGCGCGTGGTGGGCGGCCTTTCCGGTCCCGCGGTCAAGCCGGTCGCGTTGCGCATGGTGTGGCAGTGCCATCAGGCGGTCAAGGTGCCTATCCTTGGTATGGGCGGCATCATGACGGGTGAAGACGCGGTCGAATTCATGCTTGCCGGCGCTACCGCGGTGGCGGTGGGAACGGCGAATTTCACGAATCCCCATGCAGAAAACGACGTGCTTGACGGAATCATTGCCTATTGCGAGCAGCAGGGCGTCGAAGATGTGAACGAATTGATCGGAGGACTGCAATGCTAGCAGCGTATGAAAGCATCCCTCGCGCGGACCGCGTGATCGTGGCCTTGGACTGCGACCGCGCCACAGCGCTCGAACTCGCCCAGCAGCTTCAGGGCAAGGCGAAGTGGATGAAGGTCGGCATGACGCTTTATTACGCAGAAGGCCCTTCGATCGTCGAGATTCTCAAGCTTTTGGGCTATAAGGTGTTTCTCGATCTGAAATTCCACGACATTCCCCACCAGGTAAGCGGCGCTGCCGCTTCTGCCGTCGAAGCGGGTGCCGACATGATCACGATGCACGCCGTGGGCGGCATTCCGATGATGCAGGCTGCTCAGTCTGCGGTCGATGAGTCGGGATGTGATGCCGATACGCTTGCCATCACGGTTTTGACCAGCATGGATGACGAAACGCTTGCGCAGACGGGCGTGAGTCGATCGATGACCGAACAGGTGAAGACGCTTGCCTCGTGCGCGCAGGACGCAGGGCTTTCGGGCGTGGTCGCATCTCCTCAGGAGGCTTCCATGCTGCGTGAGCTTTTGGGCCCCGATGCCTTGATCGTCACGCCGGGCGTTCGTCCCGTCGGTGCGGCCTTGGGAGACCAGAGCCGCGTTGCCACGCCGCGCGAAGCCTTCGATGCGGGCGCCTCGCATATCGTGGTCGGCCGCCCGATCACACAGGCCGACGATCCGGCAGCCGCGTTCGATGCCATTGCTGCAGAGCTTTAAAGCCGAAGCGATGTTGTTGTCCGGGTACGGGCTGCCGGCTGGGGCGTAAGCGCGGGCTTTCGACCCTTGGAATCTTCTTTGCATCAGACGCAGCGTGCAATTGCCTCTCTGCATTTTGCATGAGTTGAAGCGTCGGGCTTCGGAATTCGTTTCGGAGCCTGGCGCTTTTTCATTGCTATGCATCGCATTGAAAATACACAGGTCAAAATGCGAAAAACGGGTAAATCGAGCGATATTGCGTCAGAGTTTGAGAATACCGCCAAGAATTCTTGAAAATGCCGTTTCATGTGGTATTATCCCGTATCGCTGCAATCAAGGAACATGCAGATGTCGAAGGAGTACATAATGGCAATTCCCCAATTGAGCGCCGAAGAGCGCCAGGCTGCACTCGAGAAGGCCAAGGCTGCCCGCATCAAGCGCGCGCAGGTTCGCGACGACCTTAAATCCGGCAAGCTTTCTTTGGAGGATGTCCTTAAGATGAAGGACGATCCCATCGTCGGTCGCATGAAGGTTTCCACGCTGATCGAAACCATTCCCGGTTACGGCAAGGCTAAGGCTGAAAAGATCATGGGCGAACTCAAGATTGCCGAAAGCCGTCGTCTCAAGGGGCTTGGCGAGCGCCAGGAGGCCGCCTTGCTCGAGCGTCTTCGCTAGGCTTTCGATCCGTCAGGGGGGATATCATGCGCAAAGGGAACCTTTTCGTTATATCCGGGCCTTCGGGCGCGGGCAAGGGCACGCTGGTTTCACGTCTGGTCGATCAGGTTCCCGGTGCATGGGTCTCCATTTCCGCCACGACGCGCAAGCCTCGCGAAGGAGAGGTCGACGGCGTGCACTATCTGTTCTTGAGCGATGCCGAGTTCGATCAAATGGTCGAAGCGGAGGGTTTGCTCGAATGGGCCCAGGTGCACGACCATAAATACGGAACGCCGCGCGCCCTGGTCGAATCGCATATGGCCGCCGGCGACCAGGTTATTCTTGAAATCGATGTGCAGGGCGGTTTCCAGGTCAAAGAGAAAAACCCCGATGCGCACCTTGTTTTCATCGAACCTCCGTCGCTTGAGGAACTCGAGCGCAGATTGCGCGGACGCGCAACCGAAGACGAAGAGAGCATTGTGCTGCGTCTGCGCAATGCAGAACTGGAGCTTTCGCGCAAGATGGAGTATGATATACAATTCGTGAACGACGACATCGATGTCTGCACCGACGAATTGGTGTCCTACATCGAACGCCAAGCTACTATATAGATGGGAAACGTAGATTTATGAGCATCATCGACCCCAAAATCGACGTCTTGCTTGACGCCACCGATAACGACCGATTCCTGCTGTGCGCCTTGGCATCCAAGCGCGCGCACGACATCAATGACATGATGCGTGGCCAGCGCGATCGCGCCATTCAGCTTTCCAGCGCCGTCGAAATCGCCAAGGCGAATAACAAAAAGCCGCTCTCGATGGCTTTCGCCGAGATTGCTCGCGACGAGGTTTCCTACGACCCCGAGACGATCGATATCTCGCAGCACTAAGCTGCATCAATCAACCTGCTTGAGGCCCGTTCGCGGGCCTTTTTCATACTTGAACGCGTGGGAAGGCGCGAAGAGGAAGACGGCATCCTGCGTGATGTCGAACAGCTTGCCGACAAGGCAAGATGCAGACGGGCCCGCTTTTAAAGCCGGTCGAAGGTCAAGCGCGCATTCCTCGCGTGTCCTTCGTCTAAGAGAAAGAGGATACATGCCGCAATTTCAAAGGATAAGCCTCGTGCATTATCACGAACTCGGCTTGAAGGGTCATAATCGCACCGCGTTCGAGAAGCGTCTCATGTACAACGTGCGAACGCTGCTCGAAAACGCCCCCGTCGAAAAGGTAACGCGCATTTCCGGACGCATCCTGGTGATGTATCTTCCCGATGCCGATACGTCGGCCGTTGCCGATACGGCTGATTTGCTGGCGAAGGTTCCTGGCGTGGCACGTGTTTCGTGCGGCTTCGTGTGCGAGCGCGAACTTGACACGATGTATGCTGCGGCCGATTTGGCGCTGCGCGAGGCGGAGCCGTTCACCACGTGGAAGGTGGTCGCCCGTCGCAGCCATACCGATTTCGCCATCGATTCCATGGAAATGAACCAGCTCGTCGGCGCATATTTGTGCGAGCATCATCCCGACAAGCCAGTGCGGATGAAGCGCCCTGATGTCGAAGTGCACGTCGAGGTGGTTCAGGGCCATGCCTATATTTATGCGCAGAGCATTCCTGGCGTCGGCGGTTTGCCTGTCGGAACGGCGGGCAAGGTGGTGTGCCTGCTTTCTTCCGGAATCGATTCTCCCGTGGCTATGTGGCGTATGGCTCGTCGCGGCGCTACGTGCATCGGCGTCCATTTCTCGGGTCGTCCTCAGACGCCTTCGACATCGGAATACCTGGTGGACGACATCGCGCACGTGCTCGAACGTTTCGGCGGCGTGGCGCGCGTATACGTGGTGCCTTTCGGTGATTATCAGCGCGATATCGCCGGCATGGTTCCGCCTTCTTTGCGCATCATCATCTATCGTCGTCTTATGATGCGCATTGCGCAGCGTATTGCGCGCAAGGAGGGTGCCAAGGCGCTTGTGACGGGCGAAAGCCTTGGCCAGGTTGCCTCGCAGACGCTCGACAACCTTGCTGCCACCAATGCTGCGGTTGACATGCAGATATTCCGCCCTCTGATTGGCAACGACAAGCTTGAAATCATCGCCGACGCCCAAAAGCTGGGCACTTTCGAGATTTCCAGCGTCCAAGCCCCCGATTGCTGCACGCTTTTCATGCCGCGTAGCCCTGAGACGCATGCGAAGATCGCCGAAGTCGAAGCGGCCGAGGAGGCGCTGCCGTGGCAGACGTGGGTCGATGAAATCATGGAAAAGATCGAACTGCACGAATATCGCTGTCCGTCGTCGTACAAGGGCAAGCCGAGCGTGGCTGCGAAGGATGCTTCGCAGGCCCACGTCGGCGAGCTTTCTTCGCTTGCGTAGCGTTGTCGGGCGATGACGCCTTCCCAATGTTTCCGCTTTGTTACCTCGTCTGAAGATTCTCTACACATTCGCACTTTATTGCGATAAAGTAACGAGCCACAACACCAATGTGGAGTTGCGCGGCGCGTCGAAAAAGGGGACGCGCCGCCGTTACGAGAATCGTCGCCAGGAGATGCGGCGGGGAAGGGGGACCGGCATGTCAGAGCAGAGTGCTTCTCGTGTCCGACCGGCAAAGGTATTCCAATTCGCAGGAACGCTCGTCGGCACCCTTATCGGTTCCGGTTTCGCGTCGGGCCAGGAAGTGATGCAGTTTTTCACTTCCTACGGAATCTCGGGTATTTTCGGCAGCGTCGTCACCACCGTGCTGTTTGCCGTTTTGGGCGCCGTGTTCATGAATTACGGCTATAAGCACGTGAAATCGGCGGATTTTTCGTCGTTTAGGTTCTTCTGCGGCAAATATGTCGGCACGTTTCTTGAATGGTTCACCATCCTGTTCTGTTTCTTGGTGGGCATCATCATGATCTCGGGCGCGGGTGCCACGTTCAATCAGTATTTCGGTCTTCCTCAGTTCGCGGGCAGCGCGATTATGGCCGCAATCGCATTGGCAAGCGCGCTTTTGGGCATGAACCGCATCGTCAAGGTTCTTGGCTCCATCGGTCCTGTGGCCATTATCTTCTTGATCGTTATCGCGCTCGTCGCGCTCTTCACGAATTGGGACAACATCGTCAATGCCGATGCCGCCATCGTCGCGGCGGGCGATTCGGTCGTACGCGGCGTGGGCGATTCGAATGCCTGGTGGATCGTCGGCGCTGTGATGTATGTCGCCTACAACATCTTGGCGGGCGTGCCGTTCATCTCCAAGATGGGCACCGAGGCTGCAAGCCAGAAAGAGGCGGTTTTGGGCGGCTTGTTCGGCGGCTTGCTGCTGGGAATGTGCGCCATCTGCCTGAACCTGGCCATGCTGGCAACGTATAGCGAGGTCAGCGTCCAGGAGGTTCCCGCCCTGCAGTTCGCCACGATGATTTCTCCTGTGGTCGGCGTCGTGTTCGCTGTGGTGTTGCTCATCATGATCTACAACACCATCGTTCCCATGATCGTCTCGGTTGCCAACCAGTTCACTTCCGAAGAGAAAGATCCCGTCAAGCACAAGGGCATCATCGTCGCATTGGCGATCGTCATGCTGATCGGCGGCCAGCTTCCGTTCTCCACTCTGGTGAACGTGGTGTATCCCTTCGTCGGCTATTTCGGCATTGCCTTCATGGTGATTATCCTGGTGCAATACATCCGCTGGCACTTCTCGGGAAAGAAAAGCGAGTAGACTTCGGTTAGAGCGGTATGAAGCCAAGGAGCCTTCTTTCGTGGAGGGCTCCTTGGAGCGTATAAGGAACGCATCCCGGTTCGGATGCGCCTGTTGCGAGATGCGAAAGCGAGGTGGTCGGCATGGCCGACACGGAGAAGAAACTTTCTCAGCAGATGGTGCGTGAAGAAAGCGCCTATATGGCGCCTGCCGCGCGCATTCCATACTACGATTTGGTTATCGACCATGGCGAAGGAGCCATGCTCTACGACGTGGACGGAAATTCTTACGTCGACTTGCTGGCAAGCGCTTCGGCGACCAACGTCGGCCATTGCCACCCGCGTGTGGTGGAGGCGATCACGGAACAGGCGAAGCGCCTTATTCATTACACGCCTGCGTATGTGTATCACACCCCTGAAATGGCGCTTGTCGAAAAACTGTGTGAGATTGCGCCTGGCGACACGCCGAAAAAAGTGGTGTTCGGCAATTCCGGCTCCGATGCCAACGATGCGATTATGAAGTACGCTCGTGCCTATACCGGCCGTCCGTACATGGTCAGCTTCCAGGGCGCTTACCACGGCTCGACTTATGGCTCCATGACGCTTTCTGCCATCAGCCTGAACATGCGTCGCAAGATGGGACCCTTGGTTCCTGGCGTCTATCACATTCCGTATCCGGACGCCTACCATGCAGGCGTCGATCACCTGAGCGAAGAGGAGCAGGCCGCATACTTCATGCGTCCGCTGATCGAGGCGACTGAGAATTACCTGCCGCCCGATGAAATCGCTTGCGTGATCATGGAGCCCATCGCGGGCGATTTGGGCATCATCGCTCCTCCGAAAGCCTATGTCGAGCAGCTTTACGCCTTCTGCAAAGAGCATGGCATCCTGTTCGCCGTCGACGAGGTGAACCAGGGCATGGGCCGTACGGGCACGTGGTGGTCGATCGAGCACTTCGGTGTTGAACCCGATCTGATGAGCGTGGGCAAATCGATCGCTTCGGGCATGCCTCTCTCTGCGATTATCGGCAAGGCGGAAATCATGGACGCGCTCGATTTCCCTGCCCATCTGTTCACGACGAGCGGCAACCCTGTGTGCTGCGCCGCCTCTTTGGCTACGATCGGCGTGATCGAGGACGAAGGCCTGATCGAGCGTTCGCGCGAGCTGGGCGCGTATGCCGAGAAGCGTTTCAACGAGATGGCCGAGAAATACGACATCGTCGGATGCGTGCATGGCAAGGGCTTGAATCTGGGCATCGACATCGTCGAGCCGGGCACGCGTACGAAATGCGCAAAAGACGCGCTTAAAATCGTGTACCGCGCCTACGACGAAGGCGTGGTCATGATTACCATCGCGGGCGCCATCTTGCGCTTCCAGCCCCCGCTGGTCATCACGAAAGAACAGCTTGATTACGCGCTTGACGTGCTCGATCGCGTTATCGGAGAAGTGGCGCGCGGCGAAGTGGCCGACGACATCGTGCCCGAAGGAAAGGGCTGGTAGGTCCTTAGCGTAGCATCGCGCTACGAAGCTGCATCGGGGTGCTCTTTCACATCGATGTCTATCGGTGCAGATGCGCTTCGAATCGATAGGGCAACGCGACAACCTCCCGTCTTTGGACCGCAGGGTCCGAGGGCGGGAGGTTTTTTATGTTTAAAGGCGGTGCCTGATGAACGGGGCGTGCTTTGCGGAGGGCGGAATGAGCGTTTCGTTGTCGAGCGTGTCGTAGAGGCGCGAAGCGGGGCGAACCGGCGGATCGTCATTCGTGCTTTGGGCTATGGAGGGCTGTTTCGCGGATGAAGCAGGCAGGGCGCGGGCGGTAATGCGGCCGGGTCGAAGCGTCATGGGCTCGTGGTTGCGGTGGGAAACAGGGAAGGATTCGAAAGGAATCGAGCCGGATTATGCGATGACGCGCGACAAAAGGCGACCGCATCGGTCTGCCATGATCAAGGTGTCCGTTTCGATCGAGGGAGGGCTGCACGCATGTCGTTTCCAGAGCCGATGCGCCGTCAAACATTGCAAGAACGCGTCAGGGCCATGCCAAGGGCGGCGTTTGCGGGCGCGGCGGCGTTGCTTGTTGTTTCTCTCGGGGGTGTTGCTGTGGGGTTTTCTACATGCTCGCCCCAGCCGGCGTTCACCATTTCGATGCAAGAACAGCAGGAAGAAGAAACGCGCGATGATGCTGCGGGTGGTGCGGATGTGCCAGGAGGCGGCGTTCAAGATTCGCCCTCCGGTCGAGAGGGCCAGGGGGATAGTGCTCACGGCGAGCAGGCTGAAGCAGAGCTTGAGTCGGCAAAGATTGCCGTCTACGTGTCGGGAGCGGTGGAAACGCCTGGCGTTTACGAGCTTGCCGAAGATTCGCGCGTGTGCGACGCGCTTGATGCGGCGGGTGGATTGAAAGAAGATGCCGCCGCGGATGCGATCAATCTTGCGCGCAGGGTTTCCGATGGAGAACAAATTGCCGTGCCTACGGTCGACCAGGTGGAATCGGGCGTTTTCGCTTCGGCGACGGCGGCTTCAGGGACGTCTGGGGCGGGCGCCTCGTCGGGGAAGTCGGGCCCCGTCAACATCAACACAGCTAGCATCGATGAGCTGGATTCGCTTGCCGGCGTAGGCCCGGCAACGGCTCAAGCTATTGTCGAGGAGCGGGAAGCGAACGGGCCGTTCTCCTCGATTGAAGACATCCAACGCGTCAGCGGTATCGGCGAAAAGAAATTCGAAAAGCTCAAAGAAAGCATTTGCGTGTGATGGGCCTGCTTGACGAGGGATTGCTCGATGGTAGGCGCAAGCTTGAGCACGGTACTTCCAGTTGTCCGATGCGGCCCTTGCCGTCGATTGCGTTTTTCTGCGCCGTGCTGCTCTGGATTGTTGCAGCTTGTTGGTTTTTTCTTTCTTACGATGAAAACGAAGCGTTGCCCGACGGGCTGGATGCGGGCGTTTGGACGTTCGAGTTGCTCGAAGACGCCTCGAAGGGCGATTACGGCTATAGTGCCCCTGCGCGGGCGTGGCATGACGGCGTTTCTTTCAATGTTCGTGTTCTGTATGATGCCGCAGATCGGCTTATGGCTCATGAGTGTTTTAGCGCCTATGCCGTCTTCGACTCGTTTTCAGAAAGCAGTAGGTTTCGTCTTGCGCAACGTGGGCTTGTCGCCGATGCGCGTGTGAAGGGCGGTCTTGAACGCGTGCCGTCGGGCATGTTGGCGCCGCTGATCGGCCTGCGAACGTGGGCATCGGGCCTTTTCGACGGGGCTCAGACAGGCGGAGCGGCACTGATGCGCGCGCTTTTGACGGGAGACCGCGTCGACATCGAGCGCGACGGGCTTTATGACGACATGAAGGCGGTCGGGCTTGCGCACATGGTGGCGGTTTCGGGTTCGCATCTGTCGGTGGTCGCCTCGATGGCGGGTTTTCTCATGAGGCGTGCGCGCGTGCCGCGTCGTCTCTGCGCGGTCGTGCTGTGCGTCTTTTATGCAGCCTATGCGGTTTTCACGGGGCTTTCAGCGCCGGTTATTCGCGCGGCGATCATGTCGGCGGTTGTCGTGTCAGCTGTTTGGGCGCGACGTCGGGCATCGGCCCTTGCCGCGCTTTCCGTGTGCGTATGCGTGCTTATCGGTCTGAATCCTCACAATGCCGTCTCGCTTTCGTTTTTCTTGTCCGCTGCCTCGACGTTCGGCGTTATTGTGTTCGCCCCGCTGTTCACTTGCTGGGCTGTGCGCATGACGGGCGGGCGTTGCGCGGGCGCATGCGAGGCGTTTGCCCTTACGTTCGCGGCATGCTTCGCAATTATGCCGGCAACCGTGGCGGTGTTCTCTCGCTTTTCGTGCATCGCGCCCGTGGCGAATATGCTTGCCGCCCCGGTGTTCACGCTTTTGCTCGGATGGGGCCTGGTGGCACTTCCCGTATGCGCGCTTGTTCCCGCGCTCGGGTCGGCTGGGTTGAATGCGGCGAATGCGATCGCCCAGCTGTTTTGCTTCGGCGCGAAAGCGGCGGCGCATTTGCCGTACTCGTCCGTTCCCGTGACGGGAAGCCTACCGGTTGCGGGGTTGCTGACGGCGGCGGCCGTCGTTGTGCTTTGGGTATGGTGGCCGTCTCCGAGTGGTAAGGCGATGCGCGTTTGTTGCGCGGGGGTTGTTGCGCTTGCAGGTGTGGCCTTGGCTTTCGCGCCGATGGCGGCAAACGACGAAGTGGTGATGCTCGATGTCGGGCAGGGCGATGCCATTCTCGTGAAAAGCCAGGGCGCATCGCTGCTTGTCGATACGGGCAATCAAGAGCAAAAGCTGCTTTCTGCCTTGGCGCGCAATAAAACGGCTTCGCTTGACGCAGTCGCAGTCACCCATCACGACGACGACCATTGTGGCTGTCTCGAATTGCTTGCACCGACAGTAAGGGGCAGCGTGCTGCTTTCCCGGGAAACGTTTTCTTGCGGTTGCGATGACTGCGAAGAGCTGGTCGAGATGGCACAGCGCACTGTGGGGCCGAATCGCGTGCGCGGGATGCGTTGTGGCGACGTTGTGCAGGTGGGAAGGTTCACGTGTAAGACGATCTGGCCGCTATCTTTTGAGGAAGAGGGAGGCAACGCCGACAGTCTGTGCTTTGTTGTGGAGTATGACGCGCAAGGTGACGGCGAGGTTGAATCGAGCGTGCTGTTGACGGGGGATGCCGAAGCGCCCCAGATACGCGCGATGATGGACGAGGCCGGGCTGAAGGAAGTCGACGTTTTGAAGGCGGGCCACCATGGCAGCAAGGCGGGAGTCGACGAGGGGTTTTCCCAGCGGGTCGGGTCGAAGGCGGCGCTAATCAGCGCTGGCGCGAACAACCGTTACGGACATCCGAGCGAAGAAGCGCTCGAAGAGTTCGCACTGGGCGGCATGGAGGTTTTCCGCACGGACGAACAGGGGGATGTGACCTGTCGTTTCGCGGGTGACGAAATTGTCATATCGACGCAGCGGTGATGTTTTCGGGTTGGAGCTGCGCTTTGTGCCGAAGGGTACGGGCGGGTCTTTGTGGGAGCGCTCGGTCTTTTGATGGCTTTTGCATGTCGGCGCATCGAGGCTCGATTGTCGCGGGGCCATGCGCTACACTGAACGAATTATGGCTGAAAAAGACACACTGCTTCCTGCATATCTCATCAACGGAGAAGACGAACTCAAGCGTGAAACCGTGCTGAAGCGTCTGCGCGCTCGCATTGCCAAGCTCGGCGACATCGATTTCAACTGTGATACGTTCGATGGCGAAACCGCCCTTGGCGACGACATCGTTTCGGCGTGCAACACCATGCCGTTTGCCAGCGACGTGCGCCTCGTCGTCGTTTCCGCTGCCGATTCCTTGAAAAAAGCCGATTCCGAAGCGCTTGTCGAATATCTTACGCATCCGTCCGAAACCACGGTGCTTTGCCTTGTGGCGCGCAAACTGGCGAAAAACACCAGACTGTACAAGGCGGTGGCGGCCGTGGGCGCACGTGCGGTGATCGACTGCGCTCCTGTGAAGAAATACGAGCTCGCGCGCAACGTGCGCGGCATGGCGGTAACGCACGGCATCACGATCGGCGATGCCGCGGCGCAGCGTCTTGTCGATTTGGTGGGCGAGAACACCGTCCGCCTTGATGCGGAGCTGAAAAAACTTGCGCTCGCGCATGGGCAAAACGGCCAGCCGGTCGGCGTTGCGGAAGTGGAAGCCATGGTAACGCGGACGGCTGAGGTGAAACCGTGGGAATTCACCGATGCATTTGCGGCGCGCGATGTGGCGACATGTGTAAGTCTGCTGAACAAGATGGATTCAGTCTCGCCGTATGCGTTGATTGGCATGTGCACGACGCGCATCCGCGAACTGATATGCACCCATGCGCTTGCCGCGCGCGGACAGGGCGGCACGAAGGCTCTTGCGGCGCAGCTCAAGGTTCCCGAATGGCGCGTGAAAAACCATGCAGGTTGGGCAAGGCGTTGGAAGGCGTCGGAATTGCGCGAAGCGCTCAGCAAGGCACGCGATTGCGAACGCGCCATGAAGACGGGAACCGACCCCGATACCGCCTTCGTCGAATGGATGCTCGGCGTTATGCGAGCGTAAAAGGCTTTGTCTGTTTTATTCGATGGGATGAGTGGTCGGCATTGTGCGGAATTTTCCGCTGTGGTCATGGGCGTACGAGATGGATGCGTGACGAATGAAAAATATGGGCCTGAGAACGATTTATTTGATATCGCTTACTCTTGTCTTTTTGACAGCGGTGCTGCTGTTTGCGGTGTTCGACATGGAATCCCAGCGCAAAGCGAGCGACCAGGCGCTTCTTGAAGAAGCGAGGACGTTTGCCCGCGAAATGGATGCAACGTGGCAGTTCATGGACAACTCTCAGGATAAAATCAACTACACAACCGAGGGCGCATACGAGTTCAAGGGGCTGCATTGTGCGGTTGTCGGCAAAAGCATTGGGGCCATCTTTTCTGCCGGAAGCGATTACGCCATTCGCTATGTCAACCTTAGTCCTCGAAGCTACCAGGGAACTCCCGACGAATACGAAGCTGCTGCTTTAAACGAGTTCGTGTCGACGGGCGGAACGGAAAAATACGGGCGTGCGGTCTACGAAGGCGAGGAGCGTTTCCGTTATGTTCGTGCCCTGGAAGTCGATGAAAGCTGCCTTGAGTGCCATGGAAGTCCCGTTGGCGAAATCGATATAACAGGCTATGAAAAAGAAGGATGGACGCTCGATTCTGTGGGCGGCGCAATCAGCATCGTCTTGCCGACGGATGCGCAAGACGAATCGATGTTTGGCAATGTTGTGCGCGATGTGGTGTTCTTCCTTTGCTTGGCCGTCTTGATCGGCGGTGTGGTCTGGACGATAACCACTCTTTTCGTATTTAGGCCGCTTGCGCATATGAAAGAGGCGTTTGGCAAAATGCAGGAAGGTTCGCTTTCGGTCAATGTGGACGAAAGGCACACGGCAAAAGAAATCGCCCATCTGATGATTGAATTCAACGCGATGGCAAGTGAGCTTGATATTCTCTATTCGAGCCTTGAGGAGCAAGTCAACGACAGGACGTTTGATCTTCAAAAGGCAAATGAGGCGCTGAAGCAGAAGCGCGATGATCTGCAGCGTCTTAATGCCAAGCTCGAGCAAGAGGCTGAATTTAAATCGAACCTTCTTTCTATGGTGAACCATGAGCTGCGAACCCCTTTGACCTCGATCATTACGTTTGCCCAGATATCGAAGGAATCATGCGGGGAGGGCAAAGCATCCGATAGGGCGTCGTGGGAAGAAATCGAAAAGAACAGCCTTATCCTGCTTCGTATGATCAACGATATGCTGGACATGGCGCGCTCCGATGCGGGGAGCATCACGGCATCATGCGAACCGGTCGATTTGGGTGATATTGTCGCGTCGGTGAGAAACACGATGGTTCCTTTGGCCAACAAATATGCGGTCGATTTTTCTGCAAGCGTTGCATCCGATGTTCCTTTGGTGATGGGCGACTACGAGAAAATAACGCGCATGTTGGAAAATCTTGGAAGCAATGCCGTCAAATTCACGCCCGACGGTGGTTCTGTCGTGCTTTCGGTGGAACGCGACGTTGAAACCGACGCGGTGCTTTTGAGAATGAGTGATACGGGAATCGGCATTGCCCCCGCCGATCAAGAGCGCATTTTTGAGAAGTTCTTCCAGGTTGATTCGACATCGACGCGCAAGTACAACGGCAGCGGATTGGGACTTGCTCTTGTGAGGGAGTATGCAAATTTGCAGGGGTATTCGGTAAGAGTGGAAAGCGAGTTGGGTGCCGGCTCTACTTTTACAATCGAAATTCCGCACGAGGCGACGGTAGGAGACGACGATGTATAAGGTCATGCTGATCGATGACGAGGAAAACCTTCAGCGCGCCATGCGTGAATTGCTTGTTTCGAATGGTTACGAATACTGTGGCGCAACAAACGGGGAAGACGGACTCGAGATGCTTGCTCGCGAGCATCCCGATCTGCTTTTGCTTGACGTGATGCTGCCGGGCATCAACGGATTCGATTTGTGTAAAAAGATTCGCGAGCAAGGGCGGCGTATTCCTGTTATTTTCGTTTCGGCGAAGAGCGACATCGTGGACAAAGGGATCGGTTTTCGTGCGGGTGGTGATGACTACGTGACCAAGCCTTTCGATGCGCGCGAACTGCTGTTGCGTATCGAGGCGAATATCCGTCGTCACAAGGACGCGATCGAGTTCGCCCACTGCACCAATCGTGAAGGTGTTGCGCGCATCGGGGAACTCGAGGTGCGCTTCGATGAATACCAGGTTTTTGTGAAGGGCAAGCCCGTAACGCTTACGACGAAGGAGTTCGAAATCGTGGCGTTTCTTGCCGCGAACCCTGGCAAAGTGTTCACACGTAGCCAGATTCAGGAATATATCTGGGGCGATTCCGACCAGAAGAGCAATTCCATTACGGTGTTCGTGCGCAAGATTCGTGAAAAGATCGAAGAGAATCCTTCGGAGCCAAAGTATTTGCTGACAGTGCAGCGTGTCGGTTACAAAATGACCGATTCGCTATAGATTGCGTCCGCTCGCGATTCCAGAGAAAGCCGATTGCGTTTTGGTTCGCGGGCATTATTCGCGACAGGGCCGTTTCGCTTGCGGGTGAGGTTGCCGTGATGGGCATGTCGTTCGGTTTGATGGGCGCGTGGTCATTAAATTCTTGGTCGTACTCATGTGCTGTCGTCTTTAACTTTAGGTGACAATGGCGGTATTTTCCCTGATAAACAGACATTTTAATCTCTCGTTAATGTCGAATTAATCCGAACCTTATACTCCGTTTATCGCAATGAAAAGCACGTTTTCGTATTGTCTCATTAGCGGAAATAAGGCGTTTTCGCAATGGGCTGCCTGCGTTTGCTCCCCTCCTTTGAATTACAGGCGTTCGTCTGGCAGCCCGCGGGTTTTCGTCCGAGCAAGGACGAATCAAGGGGGATAGGAGAGGATATGAGCGATAAAACATCGCGCGGATTCACTCGAAGGAATTTCATCAAAGGCGCTGCGTTGTTGACGGCGACAGGTGCCTTGGCTGGCTGCTCGCCCCAAAAGCAGGGCATGGAAGAAGCGGTGACGAACGAGGTCGTCAAAGACGAGGTTTACTCTGGAGTGTGCCGCGGAAACTGTGCGGGCGGATGCTTTTTGAACGTGCATGTTCGCGATGGCCAAGTCGTGCGCACTACGGCACGCGATATGCCGAACACCGACTATAACCGTATTTGCACGAAGGGCCTTACCCATGTCGCTCGTATCTACGGCGCCGACCGCTTGCAATACCCCATGAAGCGCGTTGGTGAGCGTGGCGAAGGCAAGTTCGAACGCATCAGTTGGGATGAGGCACTCGACACTATTGCCGAGAACTGGAAGGGCATTGCCGACCAGTATGGCCCCGGTGCCATGTCTGTCTTTTACGCTTCGGGCAATTATGCTATCTGCAGCGGTGTTGGTCTTGGCGGGGCGACGGACCGCTTTATCAATGTAACGGGCGCGTCGTATATTCACCAGAGCGTCGATGCCGCGCATGGTCGTGCATTCGGCATCATTACCGGCATGACTCCCTACGGAACGAACAATGAACCCGCCGATTACAAAAACTCGAAGACGTTTATCTGTTGGGGTGCCAACCCGAGCGTTTCGCAGCCGCAGGTGATGCATTTCATCATGGAGGCTCAGGAGCAGGGCACGAAGTTCGTCGTCATCGATCCGGTGTATAACGCAACCGCCGCCAAGGCCGATTGGTATATTCCCATCAAGGCGGGAACCGATGGAGTTCTTGGCTTCGGTCTTTTGCGCGAAATCATCGATCAGGGCTATGCCGATGAGGAGTTCATCCGCAATCATACCGAGGCGTGCCTTCTTGTCAAAAACGATGACGGCAAGCTTTTGCGCATGAGCGATTTGGGAATCGAACCTGCTATGGTTGTCGATCCTGCGACCGGTCAGGAGGTTCCAAACGACCCCTATGCCGTCTGGGACGAAGATGCCCAAGCTGTCGTCGAGCTTTCGAAAGCGACGAAGCCCGCCATTACGGGCGTTTCCGAGGCCGAAGGATTTGCGGTTACGACTGCTTACGACCGCTTGCTTGAAACCGTTGCACAGTATCCGCTTGATAAAGTGGAAGCCATTACGGGTATTCCGCAGGCCGACATCAAGGAACTTGCGCGTCTTTATGCCGAAGAGGGCCCCGTCAATACGTATTCCATGTTCGGTTGCGACCACTATGTGAACGGCCATTACAATTACTGGAGTATGTATTTGACCGCCATCTTCACGGGCAATGTCGGCAAACCGGGTGCTGCGGTCGGTTTTTCTGAGGCGATGCCCGTTGCGGTGGCCAATATGACGGCCACGCTGGCTCCTGCTGATGCGGCGGGCAATCCTTGCCAAGGTCAAGCTGCGAAGTATTTTGTAAATCAGGTCGGCGAGATACAGCAGACAGGCAAGATTGCCGGGAAAGACGCCGCGCTCAAGGGCGTATACATTACGCTCGCCAATCCTTTGGTCAACATGGCCGAGCACGAATACACGCAGTCGTGGGTATCGAATATGGATTTCGTCGTTGTGGCCGACATGACCATGACCGAGACGGCGAAGTATGCCGACATCTTGCTTCCTTCTGCCCATTGGTTTGAGCAAACGGATCTTTTCACGAGCTATGCGAACCATCCGTATTTGCTGTGGCAGGATAAGGCGATCGAGCCGCTGTACGAGTCGAAATCCGATTTCCAGATCTACAAAGCGTTGTGCGAAAAGCTCGGATACGGCGAATTCTGGGATATCACCGAAGAAGACTTCATCGCCCAGTATGTCAGTGGCGATGCTGCTGAGGCCCTGGGGGTCACGTTTGACGGGCTGAAAAACGACAAGGCGGCGCGCCTTCTCCCTGGCGATCCGTTTGTTTCGTTCGAAGGCGGTGTTTTTGCTACGGCTACGGGTCGTGCGCGCCTGTATCAGGATGTTGTTGTTTCCGATTACGACAGCGGTCAGGAAATCGACGAGTCGAAGGAAGTGGAGCCGTATTGGGAGCCTGCGCGTGAAGCCGATGAGGCAAGCGAGGCCCGTAAGACGTATCCGTTCCATCTGATTTCCGAGCATCATCGTTCCCGCACGCATTCTCAGTGGGGCGACGTGTCTTATCTGAAGGAAATCTATCCTGAACCGGTTGTCAAGATTAATCCCGATGATGCCGTCGAGCTTGGTATTGCAGAGGGCGATACGGTGAAGCTGTTTAACGATCGCGGATATGTGGTCATGAAGGCCGCACTGCATGCGGGCAACCCGCGCGGTGTGGCAAGTGCGACGCGCGGTTGGTCGGCATGGGAATTCATCGAAGGACATTTTGCCTCGCTTCCTTCGAAGGATTTCAACCAGGTATGCGCGAACCAGGCGTTTAACGACGTTGCCGTCGGCATCGAGAAGGCATAAGAGGGAGTGACGCGAAATGACCCGTTATGGAATGGCGATAGATTTGAAACGATGCTTCGGTTGCCAGACGTGCGCCGTGGCATGCAAGATTGCGAACAATATGCCTGAAGATGTCGTGTACAGCAGGGTGATCACTCTTGGTGTTGATACGACCGACACAGCAGCGGGGCAGTTCCCCAACTGCACGATGGAGTTCTTGCCGATGCAATGTCAGCATTGCGAGATGCCCGCCTGCATGGCCCATTGCTCTACGGGCGCCACGCAGCAGCGCGAGGATGGAATCGTTTGGGTTGACAGCGAGCTGTGTATCGGATGTGGATCCTGTGTCGAGGCGTGCCCTTACGAGGGTGTGCGCACGACCATCTCTGCAGAACCGAAATATTACCTTGACAAGGTTGTCGGCGAGGCGGATGCGCCTGTGCATAAGGTGTCGACAACCGAGAAGTGCAATTTCTGTTACAACCTGATCGATCGCGGGGAAGAACCTGCCTGCATGCAGTTGTGTCCTGGTCGTGCACGCTATTGGGGTGACCTTGACGATCCCGAATCGGCGATTTCCAAGGCTATCGAAGGGCGTGAATACGAATTCTTGCAGGAGGAAGAC
>JAUNLI010000007.1:0-9118 GCA_030532315.1 Slackia sp. | reverse complement strand
GGCACGAAGCCGAAGGTTTACTACCTGAAATAGCGCCAGCTTGTGCAAGGCGCCCGGATTTGCCCCGGGCGCCTTGCTGCTCGAAGGAAGGAGATACCCGTGGACGATTATGCCGACTTGATTCGTGTCGTCGGGATGGCTGATTCGTGCGAACTGTTTTCCGCTGCTTTTTCATTTCCCGATCACGCTATCGCTTGCGCCCTCTCGCAAGGCACTTTTCAAGGCGATGTGGAGTCGTGTCTTTGCGATGCGGGTGTTGAAAAGAGCTTGGTCTGGGAAAACGAGGCATGGAAGCGGCTTTTGTCGTTGAGGGGCTGCGATGGAGCCGCGCTTCTCGAACGGATGCGTCGTGCTTATTCGTTTGTCTATTTGACGCCTGGAAGCCCCGAGGTGCTTCTTTACGAAGGGGCGTTTCGCCATCGAGCGGCGAACGTATCCTCGATACCGTCGATGTTTCGTTCGGCGGCAACCCTTGATGTGGAGCGTAGCATGAAAGAAGCGGGTGTCGCTGCCGTCGACGAGCGACGTTTTCCCTGTGATAGCGTTGAGCGGGAATTCGCTTTTCTTTCCTACCTTGCGGGTTCGCAAGCGTCGTGTTTGCGCGGGGGCGATATTCCGGAATCGCTGCGATGGAAAGAACGCTTCTGCTCGTTTGCGCGCGACCACGCATGTCTCTGGTTGCCGTCGTTTTTCAACGAGACGTGTCTATGCGAGGCGGCGGACATATACCGTGATATCGCACATTTTGCGCGTCTTTTCGTCGACGGCCCTCTTGCCTGTGCGTGCGCGGATGAAACGGGGCAGGAAAGGGGACGATAATGATATTCGCTTGGATTTTGATTGCAACGATCGGTGTCGTTTTCGTGTTGAGGACGCCGCTGAAGAAATGTCCTGGGGCGTTTTATGCACTGGCAATCGTTACTGTCGTGCTGTTTTTTGCAGGCGACGCGCTTGGGTTTCCTCGCGCGGTTTCGAATGCGTTTTTCATTCTCGTCCATAAGTGCACGTTGACGCTGGCTTTGTTCGTGGTTGTCATGTTTATCGGTGTGTTTTCGAAGACGTCACGCATTCGTCGGTGGTTGCAGCCTGTGCGTGCCGAGCTCTCGATCGTCGCGTGCATTCTTTCCGTCGGTCATATGGCGGTCTATCTTGTCGCATATGCGTCGCGTATCCTATCGGGCATTATGGGTGGAAGCGTTGCCGTGGCTCTTGCGGTCGCTGCCGTGTTGACCGCTCTTCTGCTAGTTCTTGGTATCACTTCTTTGCGTGCGGTGAAGCGGCGCATGACGAAATCGGGCTGGAAGCATGTTCAGATGCTCGCCTATCCGTTCTTTGCATTAGTGTATGCTCATCTGATGCTTATGCTGCTTCCTCCCGCATTGGCGGGCGGGCAGGCCGCGCAATGTTCAGTCGGTGTTTACACGGCGGTGTTCGTTTCGTACGCCGTTGCCCGTATGGTGCGTGCTGTAATCGACCGTCGGAATGCTTTGACGGATTGAGGTTCATAAGCGTGCTTTTGGATGTTCGACGGCGGGGGTCAAATGGTTCGGTATGCAATGGCGTTAGATACGCGGCGATGTTTTGGCTGCCAGACGTGTGCGGTGGCGTGCAAAATGGCGAACAACATGCCGAAGGGCATCGTTTACAATCGTGTCATCACACAGGGCGGAGCCTCGATTGACACGGCATCGGGTTCATATCCGCATTGCCTGCTGGAATATTTGCCGTATCAATGCCAGCACTGTGAAAGCCCCGCTTGTCTTACCGCTTGCCCGACAGGTGCGACTCGGCAACGCGACGACGGTATCGTGTGGGTCGATAGCGAATTGTGTATAGGGTGCGCAGCATGCATCGATTCTTGTCCCTATGACGGCGTGCGTACGCTCCTGAACAGCGCTCCCGAGTATTATCTTGATGTCGTGGTGGGAGAGGCCGATGCTCCGAAGCATCGAGGGGGAACGGTTGAGAAGTGCACGTTTTGCTATAATCTTGTCGATCGAGGAGAGGCGCCCGCCTGCATGCAGCTGTGTCCTGGGCGTGCGCGTTATTGGGGAGATTTAGACGATCCGGAGTCTGACATTTCCAAGGTATTGGAGGGAAGAGCCTACGTGCTGCTGGGCGAAGAAGCGGGCACGAATCCGAAGGTCTATTATCTGAAATAGTTCGCGTCGAGACCATGCGGCGGGCTTCGTGCTCGCCTGACGATGCGTGTGAAAGGCGCAAACGGAAAACCCTTCTTGACGGTTCCCTGGTTAGCACGTATAATTCAATGTCGCTTTTGCGTGATGCGGGCCTTGTCCACATGCCCGTCGCGCCTCTGTGCCTAACGGATGGGGCGTACCTGCGCACAAGCTGCGACACAAGGTCGCGAGGGCGAGGCGGGTTCATGCCTCGCTTCCATCACCCCAATGAAAACTGGAGGAAAAACTGTGGCAAACATCAAAAGTCAGAAAAAGCGTATCCTGACCGCCGAGAAGGCTCGCCAGCGCAACCGCGCTGTCAAGTCTCAGCTCAAGACCGCCGTGCGTCGCGTTCGCGAGGCTGTCGAGGCCAAGAACGGCGTGCAGGCTTACGTCGCCGCTCAGGAGGCTTGCCGTCTGCTCGACAAGGCCGCTTCCAAGGGCGTTATCCACAAGAACCAGGCTGCTAACCGCAAGTCCGGCGTTATGGCTCTTGCCAACACCGTTGTGACCGCCGAGGACATCGCTGCCGCTCCCAAGCGCGAGAAGAAGATGCCCGTGGCCAAAGACGGTGGCAAGAAGGCTGCCAAGAAGGCCGAGCGTCAGGCCGCCAAGCAGGCTGCTTACGAGGCTGCTGCCAAGGAGAAGGCCGTCCGTCGCGAGGCCACTCTGAAGGCTGAGGCTGCTGCTCATGAGGCCAAGGCTAAGGCCGAGGCTGAGGCTGCTGCCGCTGAGGCTGCCGAAGGCGCCGAAGAGGCCGCTGAATAGCAACTCGCGGTATAACCGCATATTTAAGGGGAAAGAGGCTCCGAGTAAAATCGGAGCCTCTCTTTGTATGGGGTGTAGCGTTGAGTTTCGCATCTCTTCGTGCGCGTTTTCCTGTTTTTCGGAGTTAAGGACGCGCAATCGGCTAGGATAAGGCCGATATAAAGACAGGAGACACGATGAATTATCATAATGTTGAATTCGCTGCCGCCTACGGAACGTCTTCGCAGCTTCCCGCCTCGACGCGCCCTGAGATTGCATTCGTCGGGCGCTCGAATGTGGGCAAGTCTTCGCTGCTGAACAAGCTTTTCAACCGCAAGAAGCTGGCGAAGGTGTCTTCGAAGCCCGGCAAGACGTCCACGATTAATTTCTTCGATGCCGAAGGGGCGCATTTCGTCGACTTGCCAGGTTACGGCTATGCCCAGGTGTCCAAATCGGAAAAGGTGCGTTGGGCCGAGATGATCAACGGCTATTTCGACCAGGAGCGTAATTTCACGCTTGTCGTTTCGTTGATCGACATTCGCCATCCCGCCACCAAGCTCGACGTGCAGATGATCGATTTCCTGAAAGAGGCGCAGTTGCCGTTCATGGTGGTGCTTACCAAGGCCGACAAGCTCAGCAAGTCGCAGATGCTTCGCCAGGTTGCGGCTTTGCGCAAGCAGCTTTCCTTCGGTCCTGAAATCGAAGTGGTGCCATGCTCGTCGGAAAACGGCACCGGCATCGACGATTTGAAGAAGGTCATCGAGCAATATCTGGCGCAGGCATAAGGCCCTTGCGGCGCGTTTCGTCGCGCTTGCGCCTTGTGCGCGTTACAATAGGCGTCGCGCGACTGCTTTGCGGCGCGTCATCGAGCAGGGAAGCGCATATGCGCGATATTACGAAACGAACAGGACATCATGGCAACCGATCCTCGCTTTATCAGGAACTTCAGCATCATCGCTCATATCGATCACGGAAAATCGACGCTTTCCGACCGCGTCTTGGAGCTTACGGGCACGGTTTCTTCGCGTGATATGACCGAGCAGCTGCTCGACAGTATGGACATCGAGCGCGAACGTGGCATCACGATCAAAAGCCAGGCTGTGCGGGTGGATTACACCGCAGAAGACGGTCAGCTCTATCAATTCAACCTGATCGACACGCCCGGTCACGTCGACTTCACCTATGAGGTCAGTCGCAGTCTTGCCGCATGCGAAGGAGCCGTGCTGGTGGTCGACGCCACCCAGGGCGTCGAGGCGCAGACTGTTGCCAATGCCATGATGGCGATGAACGCCGATCTGGAAATCATCCCCTTGATCAACAAGATCGACCTTCCTGCCGCTGAGCCCGAGCGCGTGAAGACGGAAATCGAAGACGGTCTGGCCATTCCTGCCGACGATGCCATTTTGGCAAGCGGCAAGACGGGAGAGGGCATCCCCGAGCTGCTCGAGGCCGTGGTGCATATGATTCCTGCGCCCGAAGGCAATGCGGCGGCTCCGCTGCGTGCTTTGATTTTCGATTCGTATTTCGACGCCTATCGCGGCGTGGTGGCGCTGGTGCGCGTGGTGGACGGCTCGATTAAAAAGGGCGACATGGTGCGCCTGGTCAACGCAGGCACTGAAATCCAGGTCGAAGAGGTGGGTGCGCGTCGTCCCGCTGAAATAGCGCTGCCCGAGTTGTCGGTGGGCGAGGTCGGCTATCTGGTCACGGGCCTCAAAGACGTATCCCAGGTTCGCGTTGGCGATACGATCACGGCGAAGACAGGCGGCGTGGCCGAGGCTTTGCCCGGATACCGCGAGGCGAAGCCCATGGTGTATACGGGCCTTTTCCCGATCGACGGCGATCAATACGAAGCGCTCAAAGAGGCGCTCGAGAAGCTTTCGCTCAACGATCCCGCGCTTGTGTGGGAACCCGAAAACAGCCATGCACTCGGGTTCGGCTTCCGCGTGGGCTTTTTGGGTCTTCTTCATATGGAAGTTATCAAAGAGCGTTTGGAGCGTGAGTTCGGGCTCGATCTGATTGCTACCGCGCCGAGCGTGGAATATCACGTGTACAAAACCAACAAAGACATGGTGAGCCTGCATTCGCCGCAGGACATGCCCGATGCTTCCGAGGTCGATCACATCGAAGAGCCTTATCTTAAGGCTACCATTATGATTCCGCCCGATTATGTGGGTGCGGTGATGGATTTGACGGTTGCGCATCGCGGTACATTCAAGACGATGAACTACCTGTCGGCCACCACGGTCGAGATGATCTGGGAGATTCCTTCTTCCGAGTTGATTCTCGATTACTTCGACCAGCTTAAGAGTCGCACGAAGGGCTATGCGAGCCTCGACTACGAATATCTGGGATATAAGACGGGCGCACTGCAGAAGCTCGACATCCTGCTTTCGGGCAAGCCGATCGACGCCCTTTCGTTCATCGTGCATAAAGACAAGGCCTATGACCGCGGACGCGTGCTGTGTGAGAAGCTCAAGGAAATCATCCCGCAGCAGATGTTCGAGGTTCCCATCCAAGCGGCTGTTGGCGGACGCGTGCTTGCGCGCCAGACGGTTCGCGCGAAGCGCAAGGACGTTCTTGCGAAATGCTACGGCGGCGACATTTCGCGCAAGCGCAAGCTGCTTGAAAAACAGAAGGCCGGCAAGAAGCGCATGAAGGCCATCGGCAACGTCGAGGTTCCCCAGGAAGCGTTCATGGCTATCCTGAAGGTGGACGAATAACCCGATGTTTCGCGGGATCGCCCCGTGTTGCGTCAGTGCGCTTTGGTGCCTGGTAAGGGTGTGAAAAGGCATAAGAATCATCCGACGGTTTCGCGGTGCGGAACCGTCGTTGTTTGGAGGGCATCTATGGAAACGAAAAGCATCGCCTCGGTCTTTTTCACGGGTGCGGGTACGACGAAAGAGGTGGTCGCACGTATTTGCGACAAATTGGGCGGTTGCGACAGGCGCTTCGATATCACCCCTCATGCATCGTCGGTCGATTATGCGTTTAACCCTGGCGATATTGCGGTAATCGGGGTTCCTTCGTATGGCGGACGTGTTCCTGCGCCTGCCGTTGAGAAAATCGAGGCTTGCCAGGGCAACGGGGCTTTGGCCGTTCTAGTGGTGACGTATGGCAATCGAGCCATCGACGACACGCTTATCGAGCTTGCCGATGCCGCCGAACGGGCGGGTTTCGTCGTCGCGGCCGCAGGTGCATTCGTTGCGCATCACAGCCTGATGACCGATGTGGCCCTCGACCGGCCCGACGAGCGCGACCGTGCCGACATCGATGATTTCGCCGACCGCGTTTTTCGCAAGGTCGAACAAGCTGCAAATGCCGAATCCGTCGATCGAGTCGAGCTGCCGGGGAAGCGCCCGTATAAGGAATTCGGCGGCGTTTCCTTTACCGTGAAGACCGTCGGCGGCTGTACGTCGTGCGGAATTTGCGCGCGCGTGTGCCCTACCGGGGCAATCCCCGAGGAGAACCCGTCGCTGACGGACGCTTCACGTTGTATCGCCTGCATGCGATGCGTGCACGAATGCCGCTTGGGCGGCCGCGCCATCAAGGGGTTGGCGTATTGGGTGGCGAAGCGAAAATTCGCACGAAAGCTCTCATCGCGCCAGGGCTCGCTCATGTATTTGTAGCGGTCATGGCGTCGTGCGCGTTTTCGACTGTTCTCTTTTGGCGAAGGCTGCATGGCCCGGGCGTTCTTCGATGTGTTTTGGGCTATGCTGCCGTTCGTCTTGTAATCGACTTGCCGCCTGGCCTGAACGGGTGGCCTTGCGAACTTGAACCGATAGGCGGAAAAATCATGCCTCACGATCCGTACAAAGCGCTCTACATTCATCTTCCGTTCTGCAAGCACCGCTGCGCCTATTGCGATTTCGCGACGCGCGCGGTCGAGCGCGACAGCCCCGAAATCGGCGAATACATCGAACGGCTCATCCTTGACATTCGCCGCAAGGCGAAAGAAGGAGAGCTCGCCGCCATAGAGACGGTGTATCTCGGCGGCGGAACGCCCTCCTATATCGGCTCGAAGCATTTGTCGAACCTGCTTTATACGCTGGGTGTTTCGATGGATTTGACGCCTGAGGTGGAATGCTCCATGGAGGCGAATCCCGAAAGCATCACGCCCGAGCTGATTCGCGATATTTATGCGCTCGGCGTGAATCGTTTGTCCATCGGCGTGCAAAGCTTCGACGACGGCCTGTTGAAAACGCTCGATCGCGTCCATGACGGCGCACGTGCCGAAGAGGCTGTCCGCATGGCGCAGGAGCGCTTCGAGAACGTGTCGGTCGATCTGATGTGCGGCATTCCGGGCCAGACGCCCGAGATGTTTCTCGAAAGCCTGCGCAAGGCGGTCGATTTGGGAGTAACGCATGTCAGCGTGTACCCGCTCACCATCGAAGAGCATACTCCTTTCCAGAAGATGGTCGACAAAGGCCAGATCGACGACGTTAACGAAGAACACGAGGCGCTCATGATGTCCATGGCGCCCAATGAGTTGGCGCCGGCGGGCTTCCATCGTTACGAGGTGGCGAGCTACGCCAAAGAAGGCTACGAGTGCAAGCACAACATCGCCTATTGGACGGGGGTGCCGTATCTAGGAATCGGCATGTCGGCGGTCACGATGACGCAAAACGACGCGCGCCGTATGCGTGTGCAAGACGGCGAAGTGGTCGACGACTTGAATCGACGCCAGATGGCCGCCGAAGACCTCATGATGAAGATGCGTATGTGCCGTGGCGTATCTGAAGAGGAAATACGCGCGGCGGCGTTGCTGCTCCCTACGGTGCAGGAAACGTTCAGGGGGCTGGTGCGCGACAATTTGGTAGAGCGCAAGGACGGCCGCTATGTCCCCACGTTCGGCGGCTGGCTTTTGGGCAACGAACTGTACGGGAGGATCTATGAGCTGGCTCCGTAAATTCGCGCCGGAGGCTTCTCCGTGCGTTGGAGGGAGCACTACGAATCGTCTCGACGTTCCTGTGCTACTTGCGCCCATGGCGGGCGTGAACGATCTGGCGTTTCGACAACTATGCGTCGAGTGCGGGGTCGATTTGACCTATACCGAGATGGTGTCGTCGAAGGCCTTGTCGTTTGCCAACGAGAAGACACGTCACTTGCTCGACCGTGCGCCGAACGAAGCGCGCGTGGCCGTGCAGCTGTTCGGCCATGAGCCCGTCACCATGGCGCGCGAGGCGGCTTGGGTCGAAGACCAGATGGGCGATGCTCTTGCCTATATCGATATCAATATGGGGTGCCCGGCACGCAAGATCGTGAAGAAAGGCGACGGCAGCGCGCTTATGACCACGCCCGACGTCGCTCGAGAAATCGTGCGGCAGGTGTCTGCCGCGGTCGAACATCCTGTGACGGCGAAGTTTCGTAAAGGCTATCGCGATGGCGAAGACAATGCGGTCGAGTTCGCGCGCATGATGGAGGATGCGGGTGCTGCGGCGGTGACTGTGCATGGCCGTACGGCGGCTCAGTTCTATAGCGGGAAAGCCGATTGGGATGTTGTGGCGCGCGTAAAGCAGGCTGTTTCCGTTCCCGTGATCGGCAACGGCGACGTACGTTGCGGAACCGATGCGGTTGCCCTTGTCGAACGTACTGATTGCGATGCGGTGATGATCGGCCGTGCCGCCCAGGGCGATCCGTGGCTTTTCGCGTGCGTGAAAGCCGCCTTAAAGGGCGGGGAAGAGCCTGCTATGCCGACGGTCGAGGAGCGCGTCGCCATGGCGCATAGGCATGCCGAGATTTTGTCTCGTCGTGTGGGAAACAACCTTGTGTACATGCGTAAACATGTGATGTGGTATCTGCATGGCATCCCTGGTGCAGCCCATGCGCGCGGCGAATTGAACCAGTGCGTCACGCTTGCCGATTTCGACCGCGTGCTCGAAGGTCTGCTCGAAGACCGCTCGCGTATCGAGGCCGAAGAAGCGGCGTATCTGGGCAGGGCGGTCGAATGAAAGATCGAGAAGCGAAACAGGGTT
Organism: Slackia sp.; assembly: GCA_030532315.1. Taxonomy (GTDB): domain Bacteria; phylum Actinomycetota; class Coriobacteriia; order Coriobacteriales; family Eggerthellaceae; genus Slackia. Next base: position 219 of record JAUNLI010000007.1, on the reverse strand, counting down.
TGCCTCTCGATCTCCGTGTACGTGGTACTGCATGAAAGAAGTTGAAGCGCAGCTCATGCCTCGCGCATGTATGTTTCGAGGAAGTCGATGAGTTCTTCGCCGTCGGATTTATCGGACAATCGATAGATGGATTTTTCGCCGCTATGCTGCAGAATCTCCGCATACCAAATGACGTATTCTTTTTGAGCGGAAAGGCTCGATGCCGCCCCGAGCAGCAAA
>JAUNLI010000006.1 GCA_030532315.1 Slackia sp. | reverse complement strand
GAATGAAACGCAGATCGGCTTTCGCTTCTTCCACGCCCGACAACGGGCTTAAACAGCGATGCGACCCGTCCTCCCACGCCACGCAAAGCCGCCTGCATCACATGCAAAAGGGCGCCAGACACATGGCCTGGCGCCTTCGACCTACGCGCGATAAAGCTTGGGCGGGAATAGGAGGGAGGGGACCCAAGCCCTAGACACTACGCAGTCTCAAGGAATTTGCCGACGGACTTTCCGCACTCGCGGCCCAAAGTAATGGCCATGCCGAGGCTGCATCCGGGAATAGGAGTGATGTATTCGTAGCCGAAACGACGACCGCAGTCGTTGCCAGAAACATAGAGGCCGGCAATGGGCTCGAAGTTCTGATCGAGCGCATTCTGCTCGCCGTCGGTGATGATTCCTCCGCACGTCACCATCGTCTCGCCAAGAACGGGATCGAACGTGCAGGCATAGAACGGCGGCTCTTTGACAGGGAACAAGACCCTCGCATCGCGACCGAATTCCATATCGGCGCCCGCTTCGCAATATGCGTTGTAGTTGTCGATCGTCTCGATGAAGGTGGTAACCGCATCGCCTTCAAGACCAAGCTGCGCGGCAAGACCCTCGAGCGTGTCGTCGGCGATATATTCCACCTGGGTGGCAGGACCCGCTCCCAGCGCGCCTTCTTCGGTCTCGGGTTCGGTATACGTTCCCTGGAACTTGGCATATGCCGTGTCAAGAGATTCCCGCAGCGATGCGATGTTTTCCTCGGTGGCCGAGAATCCCGCATGCTGAGGAATGGTGTACTGGCGATATTCGGGGAAGTTCGAATCGAGAACCGCGAACTTCGTTTTACGGCTGCGATACACCGTCTCAAGACCACGCTGTTCGGACGTCGGATAGTATTCGTTGCAGAAACGTTTGCCGTTCTCGTCGATCCATACCGCTTGCGGCAAGCAATTCATTTTGCCAGGCAGCGAAAGACCCTTCATGTTCATGCCGGGAATGGGGCACGTCTCAAGATGTGCGCCCGCCCAATATGCCATCTGCACACCGCGACCGTCGTTTGCGGACATGGAGCTCAGAGCCTCGTCGCCCACCAAGGCACCTGCCATATCGGGCATCAGGTCGGTCAGCATTTCGGGGTTTCCGCCGAAACCACCGCAAGCAATGACAACCGCCTTGCAATTGAACTTGATGTTGCCGCTCTCATTGGAAGCAACCAGGCCGGCAACTGCACCATCGTTCATGACGACGTACTGGGCTTCGGTTCCGAACAAAAACGCCGCCCCGTTCGCCTGGGCCGCCGCACGGTTATATTCGTGAATTTTCTTCTGATTGCAGTCGCCATAGAAGCTGCAGACGGAAGGCCAGAATTTCACGCCGCTCAGCTCGTCGAGCTGGTGTTCGGTTTTCGGGAAAAACGCCGTCGTCATCGTGGCGAAGTCGTCATCAGTCAGGTCGGAAAGATACCAGTCGGTGTTCGCGGCAGAATTCTGCGCGAATTTCATAACCAATTCCTGGTTGGGATAGTTGCCGGTGATAAGCATCCAATTCTGGTAGAACTCGACGGGGTCGATTTCGGGAACGCCGCGCTCTTTCAGGATAGAAGCGTTCAGCGCAGCAAACTCGTTACCGACGGGAGCAAACGTATCTTCGGGCTGCTTTTCAACGAGATAGACGTTCTTTCCTTCTTCGGCAAGTTCGCGGCATGCGGTCAATCCGGCAAACCCATGACCACATACGACAACGTCGCAATCAATCTCCTGCGCGAAATCCGTCACCTCCGCAGGAGGATTCTTCCAGCTCGAATCCTGCGAAGAATTCGAGCTGGACTCCTTGCTCGGCTCGCTCGCCTTAGGGGCGCAAGAGCTAAGAGCCGTTGCGGCTGCGGTGGTGGCGCCGACAACGCCCAGTCCCTTTAGAAAATTACGACGACTCAGTTCTTTAGCCATGAGTAGCTCCTCTTCTCTTCCTTGTTTGCTTGAGTTGCACCGGCAGGAGGGGGTCGTTCATCCGATGCGTCGTCGGCGCTTTTCGTTGCGAAATCCTATGGGGAAAAGCCCATACCCACCATCGTGGCAATTAGGGAAAGGCATCAAGGAAATTAGGTATTGCCTGATTACGCCTGCAAAATCTATAGTTTTCCCAGGAGGAAATATGAGCAAAAGAACCCTGTGCTTAGAAACGATCGCGCTTATCGCATTTTTCTCGACCATGCCCATCTATTCGCCCAATGTCGTTCCTTTGCAGCAATGCCTGCAAGACAACGAAGCAATGGGGCATTTCGTCATCCCGATGCTCGTCTGCGCAGCAATTGCGTCTGCAGGATCGTTCGCACACGCAGCAATGCGCAAGCCTCTGTTCGAGAAGCTCTTTGCGCTGTGTTCGCTCGCCTCCCCTCTCGGATACGTTTTATGCATGTCATATTTCGCCCTCGCTTTGATCGGGGCGATTCCCATCCAGGAAACGCTTGCGATGCTCTGCGGCATCGGCATCGGCCTCTTTCTTCCCTTTGTAGCTATTCGATGGGGAAAACGCCTCGTATCCCTTCGCCTGCAGCAAGCGCTGCTCGTTGTCTGCATAGTTTGCGCAAGCACTGCAGCCATCAATTGGGCTTTCAGCTTTTCTCCCCCTGTGCTTTTGGCGTCACTGTTCATAGCCATGACCGCATTCGGGTCGTTCTTTCCCTGCACTCCATCGGCTACCAAGCGCCCCGAACATGCCGAAGCCCACGAATCCGAAAATCGGGAGAACACGCCTCGTTGCGCCAATGACTCGAAGGGCGAAGCGGAAACCGTCGACCAAGGCGGAGCCGTCATCATCCCTCGTTTCGTGTCGGTCTTGATTCCCGCCCTTATAGGCCTTTCGGTTTTCGCGGTTCATATGGGCGTAAGTCGCGAATCGATTCTTGATTCAATAAGCGCCGAAATCCTAGGAAACGTCATCGCGAGCCTTGCGCTTGTGCCTTTGTGCTTCATTAAAAGCAGGCAACAGCCGGTGTCAGTGCTGCTCTTTTCGGGAGTTGCGCCCACTGCCGCCATTCTGCTGCTCTGCTATTTGGCCATCGCCAACGATTTCGCGATATCAAACGATTTCATCTCAACGGGCATCTACACTTTCTTCTGCATGATTGCGCAGATATCGCTTGCCCTCGGAATAGCAGGAACCCATGCACGCGAGTTTTCGGCACCTATGATTTGGTCGGGATTCCTTTTCCTTTTCACCACATTCAGCGTTTTAGGGCTTTCGTTCGGAGCATTCCTGTCGGACGGACAGCCCTTCATGCCCCAAACCATTACCGCACTCTACTGTGCATACCTGGTTGTTCAGTCTATTCGATCGCTTTGGACGAACGGACTCTCAAGATTCGATGGCGACAAAAAGCACGCCAACGAAGAAAGCGGCTACGCCCGCCGATGCGACAAGCTGGCCGCCGACTTCTCGCTTTCTCCGCGCGAAAAGGAAATCGTAACCTATCTCGGACGAGGCCACACGTGTTCATACATTGCGAAAACGCTGGTCATATCTGAAAGCACCGTATACACCCATGCAAGAAACATTTACCGCAAGATTGGCATCCAATCGAAAGAAGAGCTCATCCAGATTCTTACGAGCCCTTCCTGACGTTGAAATACCAGCTCTCGAATGCCCTTCTCGCAATGCATCGACATAGAGCATGGGCAAAAGGGAACTGTCGTCGTCCGCAAAGCCAAAGGAGGGGTCCTTAAACAAGGACCCCTCCCAGCACATGTTCCGTTTTTCGCAGAAACTTATGCTTCGCTTTTCTCAGCGGTGTCATCCGGCGTCTCCATGGCCTTCGCCTCGGCCATGCCGCCACCTTCGAGGCGCTTGCGGCGAACCAAACCCGCACGCACGACCAGCGCGGCATAAGCGGCCGTCAAAACTCCCGCAACAGCATAGGCTGCACCCCATTCCAAGCCGAAACCGATCTTCGCGTTTAGCAGATAGCTCGAGCACACGAACATATAGAAACAGCCGGGAATAAGCGTCATGATGCCCGGCTTGCGCAAGCCGAACAGATACACGCTTATCAGCGCAAACGCGAACACGGCGCACGTCTCATTGGCGAAACTGAAGTAACGCCACAAGATATTGAAGCCATTGGGGTCAAGCTTGGAGTAAATCAAGATGACGCCCACCGGCACGAAAATCGCCAGCGCAAGCGCGATACGCTTCGCTTTGCTCACCTGGTCGATACGGAAGTAATCGGCAATCATCAGGCGAAGCGAACGCAATGCGGTATCGCCCGAGGTAATGGCCAAAACCACCACGCCGATGATGGCGATAATGCCGCCGACTTCTCCCAAAAAGCTCTTGGAGATAAGACCGACCACGGCAACGGCTCCCGTAACGCCCGCCTCGGCCACGCCGTTGTTGTAAACCACCATGGCGGCCGCAGCCCAGATCATAGCAATGAAGCCCTCGAGAATCATCATCATGTAGAACGTGTTGCGACCCTCGAATTCGCTGTTCACGGAACGGGCGATAATGCAGGCCTGGGTGCTATGGAAGCCCGACACGATGCCGCACGCCACCGTGATAAAGAACAATGGAATGAGATTATCGAGGCTCACCCACGCAGGCCATGCGCCCCACAGCTCGTTGAGCTGGAAAATTCCGCCCGTGAAAAACAGGCCGAAAAAGATTCCCACAGCCGAAAGCAGCAGAATAGCGCCAAACACCGGATAGATGCGGCCGATGATCTTGTCGATCGGAAACACCGTGGCAATCAGGTAGTAGACAAGGATTATTCCGTAAATCGCCAGAATCGGCACAAGCGCGCCGATGCCGAGCATAGCACCGTCGGCATCGGTGAACGACGTAGAAAGGCCGAGGACGGAACCCGCCAGCATGTCACCCGGGGTATAAATAAACACGACGCCGACCAAGAACATGAGCAGGCACACGAAGATGTTATAGATCTGATAAACGCCCTTACCCATGAAGCGTTTCATAAGACCGGGCATCTGATCTCCGTTGTGACGCAGGCTCATCATGCCGCTGAAATAGTCGTGCACGGCGCCGCCGAGCACGCAGCCGATGGGAATCAGAATAAAAGCCACGGGGCCGAAGAGGATGCCCTGGATGGGGCCGAGCACCGGACCCGTTCCAGCAATATTAAGCAGCTGAATGAGCGCGTTTTTCCACTTCTTCATGGGAACGTAGTTCACGCCGTCGCCCTGCGCGTAAGCGGGCGTCGTTCGCGCATCAGGCCCAAAAATGCGTTCGCAGAATTTGCCGTACAGATAGCCGCCCAAGAGCAAGACGGCCAGGCCGATGAGAAATGTGGCCATAAGTCCTCCCGATTATCGAAGAAACATTGCTCCTGACAGCTGTTTACAACACGCCGCACCGGCGCGCTTCAAGCAAGTGTCACACGAGCCTCGGCCATGCCGAGCACATCGCATGCTACTGTTCGAAAGAAAAATGAAACGGGTTGTTAACTGTTACGAAATAAGGAAAAAAGCGAGCGGCGTCGTTATGCCGGCACTCGGTTTTAAAGCGTATATTGTCCTCCTCTATATTCAGAAATCAGTTATTTTCTCTGACTATATTTCTATTAATATTGATAAGTTTCTTGAATTATTCACTCAAGTTTTCAGGAAAATCATCCGCGAAGAAACGCAAGGCACACGTACGAACCAACGGTTTCAAACCACATACAAAAAGGAGCAAGCGCTACCGCCTGCTCCTTTTTGTTCCGTATTGCATAGATGGGTTTCTAATAGCGCGCCAAGAATTCCTTTGTGCGCTGATGCTGCGGATTGTTCACCACCTGCTCGGCGGGGCCTTCTTCCACGATCACACCGCCGTCCATGAACACGATGCGATCGGCCACGTCGCGTGCGAACTGCATCTCGTGCGTCACGATCACCATGGTCATGTGCTCGGCTGCAAGCTGCTTGATAACCTTGAGCACCTCGGCGGTAAGCTCGGGGTCGAGCGCGCTGGTGGGCTCGTCGAAAAACACCACTTCGGGGTTCATGCACAAGGCTCGCGCAATGCTCACACGCTGCTGCTGGCCGCCCGAAAGCTGGCAGGGAACCTTATCCTCGTTGCCCTCGAGGCCCATCTTGGCGATCAGCTCGCGCGCCTGACGTTCCACTTCGTCCTTATTGCGCTTCTGCACGCAAATGGGCGCATCCATGATGTTTTTGAGCACCGTATAGTGCGGGAACAGATTGTAGTTCTGAAACACCAGGCCGAACTTCATCTTCGCACGACGCAACACATCGGCCTTGGCATATTCGGCCTTGCCGTTATCGCGCGTGCGCGCAACGGTCATATCGTCGTAGAGCAAATCGCCCGAATCGAACGTTTCGAGCAGCGTGGCGCAACGCAGAAGCGTCGATTTGCCGCCGCCCGACGGCCCGATCACGGCAACCACTTCGCCCGGCATGACATCAAGCGAAATGTCTTTGAGCACTTCGTTTTCCCCGAAGCTCTTTTTAATGTGCGCCAAGCGCACCACAGGTTTTTGATCCATGAGATGACTTCCTTATTCAACAAGTACCGACCATGCGGGACAGAAGCAAAATGCATCACCCCCCCAGGTCGCCGCAATGGAGCGAAGAGGCGCCCAGTGCCCCGAATCGGCCCGACTGGCGCAGGGAGCGCTTCGGTGCGCGACCGGAGCACGGAGGGTCGAGGCGGGGTGCCCGGCGGCTTTGCAGCGTCGACCCGTTGCGTCGGCTGGCAGGCCGACGCAACCAACTAGTCGTGGTAGTAGTTCATCTTCTTCTCAATGCGATTGAGAACGACCTCCACCACGAAGTTGAACACCCAGTAGAAGATAGCCGCGAACACGAACGGCAACATGGACACCTGCGAGGCGACGAGCGCCTTGGCCGAGCTGAACATTTCGGCAACGCCGATGGCGAATGCAAGCGACGTGTCTTTGACCAACGTGATGATTTCATTGCCCATAGCAGGCAGAATACGTTTGACCACCTGCGGCAAAACAATCTTTCCAAACGTCTGCATGCGCGAATAGCCCAGCACCTGCGCGGCTTCAAGCTGACCCTTCGGGATAGACTGAATGCCGCTGCGATAGATTTCAGCGAAATAGGCGGCGTAGTTGATGATGAACGCGACGATCGTGGCGCTGAATTTCGATTCCGTGCTCAACTCGATGCCGAAAATGTAATACGGCGCGAAATAGATGAAAAACATCTGCAACATAAGCGGCGTGCCGCGCATGATCGAGATATAGAACCTGACCAGCAATGCAACGGGCTTGAACTTGCACATGCGCCCCAAAGCCACCACGATGCCAAGCGGAAGCGATCCGATCAGCGTCAAAAAGAAGATCTGCAAGGTGACCAGGAATCCCGATCCAAGAATTCCCAGCATAGTACCGATATCCACGACTGTCCTCTCTCTACAGCGCAAATCGCGGACGAGCAAAGCCCGTCCGCGATATATCTCTTAGGGTTTAACCCTTGGGAAGTCTACCCGAAAACAACCCTACTTGATGAGCCAGTTTTCAAAAGACAGACCGTACTCGGAGTATTTGTTGCAAAGTTCCTCGATCGTGCCGTCTTCGTACATTTCCTTCAAAGTCTGGCTTACCTTTTCGGCCGTTTCCGTATCGCCCTTCTTGAAGCCCACAGCGTAATGTTCGGAGGAAAGCGTTTCGTCAAGCATGACGTAGGCGTCGGGCTTCGCGCTCATCTGATACTCGGCGATGGAAAGGTCGCATGCAACGGCATCGACGGCGCCGGATTCAAGCTGCATGAAGGCGGTGTTGTACTCGCCGATGGTCTCAAGCTTGCCGAAAGTGGCAGCAAGATCGGCCTTGTCGCCCTCAAGCACGTCGAGTGCAGCGGAATCGACCTGCGTGATCACGGTCTTGCCCGCAAGGTCGTCCAAAGAGGCGATGCCCTTGTCCTTCTTCACCACGACAACCTGGCCGTTAAGCATATAAGGCTCAGAGAAGGCGTAGTCGTCCTCGCGGCCTTCCATGGTGAAGCCGTTCCAAATGCAGGAGATGGCACCGCTGTTAAGCAGCGTGTCCTTGGCATCCCAGTCGATAGCTTCGTACTTGACCGTCCAGCCATTACGCTCGCACACCTCGGCCGCCAGATCGAGGTCGAAGCCGGTGAAGTTGCCGTCATCGCCGACAAAGCCATACGGCGGATAAGACTGGTCGAACCCGACAACGAACTCGGCGCCTTCGGCGGGAGCACCCTGGGGTTCGCTTTCGGTTGCCGCACCGCCGCCGCAACCTGCCAACATGACGGCCGAAAGAGCCATTGCCGCCACGAAGGCGAAAATCAAAGAGAGCTTCTTCTTCATTTCGTCACCCTTGCTTTCTGAAACGTTTTCCTCTTTATTCTCCTCCGACACTTTAGCATACTAAAGTGCTTGGGTGATAGTATACCACAGCAGAGCGATAAAGTATCATTTTTGAGAAAACGGGCATTTCAGACGAACAGCGGGGCGGCTTTTGCGGCGAACGGAACGTTTGAGAAACGATATGCCGATTGCCGGCTTCACAGCGCCACTCGAAAGCGTGCGCGCCAGACGCTTCGCGGGGCGTCCCTACAACGGCAACCTAAGAAACGCGAGAAACAGAAACGACGTCGCAAGAAACGGCACGAAAGGAAACGTGCCGTCGAACGGCGGAATTCGCCGCAAACACCGGAGTGGCCGGCAATCGGGCACAAGGCGTACGCATGCATCGACGAAAAACCGCACGATTGAATAAAAAGCGGCAAGCACGCAGGCCGCGAAAAGACAGGCAAGCGTTCCTGCGACTCCGCAGTACAAACCGAAGACGAACAGCAGCTTCACATCACCGAAGCCAAGCGCCGTTCTTTTCCGCATGCGCGAAAGCAGCCAACCGCACGAAAACGCAAACGTCGAGGCAACCGCCGCGCCGATGGCACCCGCAAGCACGCCGCTTCGCCAAACGGACGCATCTCCGCATGCAAGAAACGCCGCACCGAATACGAGCGTCCACACAGCAAGAAGAACGGCGATTGCCCCGCCTGGCACGATGCGACGCTTGATGTCGACGATGCTCGACCACACAAGCACGAGCACGAACGCAGCACTCGCAAGCATTGCGCACGACTGCGGCAAAACAGCCAAAGGTATGTCGAAGAATAGCTCCATGCCCCAAGCCTAGCCAACAGACCCGGCCTCATTTTTCGAAACCCATCGACGCAATCCGGCGTTTTTCCAAACGATACCCGGCACATTTCCACCCAAGATCTACCGCCCATCCCGCCCAAATCTCAGCGGCGGGTTGGCGCATCGCCCTCGCAACCGGCCGATTTTCAAAACGCAACCGAAACATGGTGGCCGCAACCGCGCAAAAGCATGAAACTTGAAGCCAGGCAAACAGTCCGCTTGAGCAGAGGAGGACGCCATGAGCTTCAGTGCCAACCTTCAACACCTTCGTGCGACACGCTCTATGACCCAAGAACAGCTTGCCATGCTGCTCGGCGTGAGCAGACAGGCCGTTTCGAAATGGGAATCGGATGCGGCCTATCCTGAAATGGACAAGCTTTTACGCCTCTGTGACATCTTCGAGTGTTCGCTCGACGATTTAGCACGCGGCGATTTGACCCATCGTCCCAACGAACCCGCCCTAGCCGTTGCCGCAGGCCCCGCCACCGACATCTGCGATTACGACCGCCACATGCGCGCGCGAGCAGCCATCGTTGCCACAGCGATATCCTGCGCGCTGCTCGGCATTGCTGGGTTTTGCGGCACGGGCGGCATCGCGATCTACGGCATCGAATCGCAATACATCATGTGGCCGTACGTGTTCCTTCTGGCAGGCATCCTGCCCGCCTGCGCGCTGTTGATTTTCGCCCAGAGCGCCCATCGCTCGTTCACGCGTCGCCATCCTTTCGTCGAGAATTTCTATAGCGAAAACGACAAAACACGCGCACGCAAACGAAAAGGTGCGACATGGGCGGCGGCGGTCGTCATCGCGGTCGTTGGCGCCGCCATCTGCTGGTTCCAAACGATTCCGCTGCAGCATCTTTACGGCGGGCTTGCCTCGTTGAACATCGCGCTCGCATGCGCTGCGTGGCCTGTAGTCTACGCATCGATACGCGCATCGTCTGTCAACGTTGCCTCCTACAACCGTCGCATGGAAGAGCGCGCTGCCTGGCAAGATTTCGAAGCCCGTCGCCTCAGCCTGATCGCGCACCCGAACCACACCATCGGCACACGTCAAGAACTGCCGCCGAGCGCCGACGAAAAGCAGCGTTGCCGCACGGCGCCATCGGACGACACAGATGAACCCCGCTCGACCGACTCGACGCTTGTTGTATATGAGACCGAAGACCGCTGCGCTCTCGATACCGGCGCAGCGCAATGCGAACACCAAGCTGGAGCGGAATCGCTTTACCACCACATTCAAGAGAAAAGGAGGGCCGCCGCAGGCGTCATCATGACGCTTTCCGCAATCGTCGCGCTGGTGATGCTTTTCGCCCTGCGCAACCCGAACTGGATGCTCGCCCTAATCATTGGTGCACTTGCATGCGTCATCGCTTGGATCGCTATGCCCTTCATAGGCAGATCGCGACAATAACAACACCGCCGCGAAACCAAGCTCCATCATTATGGTGCGCATAAAAGCATGGTCGATATCGAATGTCCCTACGTTGTGAAGCAATGCGGAACCGCCCGTACGAAAACACGTCATGTGCGAACCTACACCTTCGTGCCCACGAAAAACGAGGGTCTGGAAAGCTTTCATCCAGACCCCCCGTACTCAAACCTCTGTAAGCCGAATAAGGAAATACGATCGGCATGGTGCACGACGCTACAGAACAGATCCGCGCCCGCCGCGGCACGAATTACACGAGTTCGAGCAACTCTTTTTCCGTCACCGTTCCGTGACGCAGCACCATCGGACGTGATCCCGTGCAGTCAACCACAGTCGAGGAAACACCGCTGCGCGGAGAACCGTCCCCAAGCGCCGCAGCCACCAAGCCAAGCAGCTCGCGATCCACTTCGTCAAAGGTATGCGCAGGAGGATTACCCTGGAAATTCGCACTCGACGTGGCAAGCGGGAAACCCACGCGTTCAATCAGAGCAAGCGCCACCTGGTCGTTCGGCATGCGAAGCGCAATGGTGCCGTTTTCTGCGCGAAACGCCTCGGGCACGTTGCTCGCAGCCTTCACGATCAGCGTCAGCGGACCGGGCCAGAATTTCTCGGCGGCAGCAAGCACGTAACCGGGCACGTCGCGCCCATACAGCGACAAAGCGCTCTTCTTACCCACAAGCCACGGAATGGCCTTGTTGGAATCGCGGCGCTTGATATCGAAAAGAACCTGCGGCGTCTTCGCCAACCCTACCGCAACGCCAATGCCGTAAACGGTATCGGTCGGAAACACCACAGGCTTGCCGGCGGTCAGTGCCGCGGCGGTTTTTTCGATGGAATCGGTCTGCTTCATGGAAACCTCGCTTTCACAGCCGACGTTTCGGCCGCATCGTCGGCTTCGCATGATACTCCCGACTGCGCAACCGCGTGCGACATAGCCTCATTCGTTACAGCTTCAACAGAAGAATCAAACCCGATGCGCACAACGACGTGGCGACAAAACAAAATTCAGATGCACAGCAGGGCAAAGTCGATGAAAAGACAAAGCAAGGCCCGCCGACTTGAACTGCATCGACGGGCCTCGCCAAAAGAAACAACGCCTAGTGCGCCAGATCGCCTGCGGCTTTCACCTTCACGCGGTTGGTGTGGCCGGGATAGTACTGCAACGGCACATCCTCAGAATCGATGATTTCCACCGTTTCGCGGATGGCGCCCGCCTCGACGGCCTGGTCGATGGCTGCAGCACGCGCGGCGGCCAAAGCCTGCTCGCGCGGCGTCACGTCGTAATCGACAAGCGCTTCGTAGGTGCCGCTCACCTTGGAAATGGCGGAACCGATCGCATTCGCGCAGCCGGAATGCTCGGGCTTGACGCATTCGGCCGTGCCCGCCAGGTCGGTCGGCAAAATGATGCAGCCGCCGCCCACCAGGATGGCGTCGATGTCGTCGTTGGACACCTTCATCATGTCGATGCCCTCTTCCACCAGCTCGCGCATAGCGTCAAGCGCCTTGTTGGCAAAGGCCTCGTCGATATGGGCAACCTTGGAAGCATCGCCCACTTCGGCCATACCCAGACGCACCGCGATGTCGGTGGCAGTCAGAACGTCGCCGCCGAACACAAGCGCATGCTTGGTGATTTCGTAGCCCACCGAATCAGGACCCACGGTGACGCGGCCGTCTTCATGCTCGCGCACGATGGAACCGCCGCCCAAACCGATCGAAATGACGTCGGGCATGCGGAAGTTGGTGCGCACGCCGCCGATCGTCACGGCAACGCCGCTCTCACGCGGGAAACCGCTCTGCAAAACACCCAAGTCGGTGGTGGTGCCTCCCACGTCGATCACGATCGCGTCTTCCATCTTGGACAGATAGCTTGCGCCGCGAATCGAGTTGGTGGGGCCGCACGCAATGGTGAGGATCGGGTACTGGCGCGCATGCTCGATGGTCATGAGCGTGCCGTCGTTCTGGGAAAGGTATACGTCGGCGTTGGTGATGCCGCGCTCGGCGAGGCTTTTCGCGAAGCCCTCGGTGAAGCGCTTGGCCACTTCATGCAGCGCGGCGTTAAGGATGGTCGCGTTCTCGCGCTCGACCAGGCCCATCGACCCGATCTCGGATGAAATGGACACATGCACGTCTTCACCGAGCACCTCGCGCGCGATTTCGGCGGCAGCAAGCTCGTCGTCGTTGCGCACGCCCGAGAACACGCAGCTGATGGCAACAGCGCCCACTTTGCCCTTCACGCCCTCGAAGAACGCGCGGCAAGCGGCCTCGTCGAATGCAGCCAGACGCTTGCCGTCGTATTCGAAACCGCCGCCGATAATGGCGGAATCAACCGCGACAGCCGCGATGTCGTCGGCCCAGTCGACCATGGGCGGAATGCCCACCGAAGCGGGAGCGCCGATGCGCAGGATGCCGATCGGCGCCAAGCCCTTGCGTTCGACGATGGCGTTGGTGCACTGCGTGGTGCCAAGCATCGCCTGGCCGATTTCCGCAGGGTTCACGCCGCTTTCGGCCAGCACGGCGTCAACCGCGCCCATGATGCCCTCATAAATATCGCCTGACGTGGGGTTTTTAATGGCAGCAACCACATTCAGGTCTTCGTCGATCAAAACCGCGTCGGTGTTCGTGCCTCCGACGTCGATACCGAGTTTGTACATTGTTCCTCCTCTTTGCAGAAAGACGCATTAATCGTTCGGGCGTGGGCGCGATACCCCACGCTCAAACAGTCCTGAGGTCGCGCGAAAGCCACACATGTGGCTTTCGGCTCCTGCGGAACTGCGCGTGGGGCACCGCGCCCAACCCTACCAAAAGCGATTGCCGTTTCTGACCCGCTCACAAATCCGGTTTCGAACCTGCAAGGATTCACAAACGAATACCATCGCGACAGAAACAGACCCTTAGGGCCAAGGGGCGTTCCGCGCGCAGTTCCGCACGAGCGTGACAGCACTTAATGTGCTGTCCCGGCGAGCCCAGGACTGTCTGAGCACGAAACGCCCCTTCGGCCCACCCACTACTTCTTGCAGCGCTCCTCGACGGGAACGTAATCGGTGTCGAGGCCGAAATAACGCGGGCCGGCAAGTTCGAGGCCCTCGGGCGTGCGCCACAGATGGAAGCACGGCAGGCCCACAGCCAGCACGCGCTTGCCGTATTTAAGCGCATCGGTAGGAATGGGCATGAACGTTTCCGTATCCACCAGGCAGATCAAGTCGGGCGTCGTGGCCACGATTTCGCCTTCGACGGTGCAGGCCAGGTTCTCGTTCTGGAACTCGACGAATGCACTGCGGCCCTTGTCCTCGCCGATGCCGTCGAGCATCACGCGACCGAAGTTGAAGCCTCCGCGCGTTTCGCGCACGAGGTCGGCGATCTTGCCCTTGAACAGGCGATGGCCTTGCGTGTACTCGAGGAAATACTGCTCGGGCGTCATGCCTTCGGGGCAGTTCTTGATCGCGCGAATGGTACGGCCGAGCTCCTGCGAACGCGTGACGATGCCCTTCACGCCGTATTTCTTAACAACGCTGGCCTTCATGACGTATTCGACGCTCAGAACCGATCCGCCGCATGCAGTGCAGCCCGCGCGGCACACGGTTTCGACCCATTTGTTGGTAACCGTCTCCATCAGGCCCAGGTTGCCCTTTTCGTCGATGAAAATCATGGGGCTGGCGCTCTGGCCGCCGATAGTAAACGTGACCATCTGGATTTCGGGGAACGCGCGGCCCATGCCGTCGGCGTCCACCATAGGAAGGCCCAAACGGGCGGCCGCAGCAATCGGCAGCATAGAGTTCACGCCGCCCGCTTCGATCGGCATAACGGCCGTGGCCTTTTTGCCGTAGTAGGTTTCGATCATATCGAGCAGCTTGGCGAACTCGTTGTTGCCGACGGCCTTCTCGGTCAGAATCGTGGGAGCCCCGACCGATGCCACGGGAACCACCACGGCATCGTCGTCAAGCTCGTCGATATCGATCAGCGTGACTTCGCCGCATTCTTTCACCGCGCCGATGGCGGTCAGCTTGCCGATGTAGGGATCGCCGCCACCGCCCGCGCCGAGAAGCGCGGCACCGAGAGCGATTTCTTCGATGTCTTGTATGCCCAGCTTACGCATTGGTCCCCCTTGCAGATGCGCGGTCTTCCACCGGAATGTAATCGACGTCCAACCCGAACCAACGCGGGCCGGCAAGCTCGAGGCCGCCTTCGGTGCGCCATGCAGGATCGCACGGCAGGCCGATGACCAGCACGCGCTTACCGTACTTGAGATTCTCGGTGGTCACGGGAACGAACGTTTCGGAATCGACCAGGCAGATCAGGTCGGGAACCGTCGCCACGATTTCGCCGTCGACCTCGGCATAGATGTTCTCGTTTTGGAACTCGACCACCGCTTCACGGCCTTTGTCTTCCGCAATGCCCTCCAACGTCACCTTTCCGAAATTGAAGCCGTCGCGCGTCTCGCGCAGCACGTCGCAGATCTTGCCCTTGAAGAAACGCAGGGCTCCGCTTTCGCGCAGGAAATACTCCTCGGGCTCTTCGCCTTCGGCATCGGATGCGGTGCGAATGACGCGGCCGAGCTTTTGGGCGTAATCGACCGTGCCCGACACCACGCTCGTCTTCATCTTCGCGCCCGACATCGGCGAAGCAAGCGTGGTCACCTGCCCGCCCGAAGCCGTGGTGATTTCACGGCCGATAGATTCGGTCCAGTCATTGTCGATGGTGTAGAGAACAGTGCAGTTGCCCTTTTCATCGGCGATGATGAACGGGTTGGTGGACACGCCGTTAAGCGTGAAGGTGTCCTGCTGGATGCCGGGAAACGCACGGCCCATGCCGTCCGCATTGACCAACGGCAACCCCGCGCGGGCGGCGGCGCTGATCGGAATCATGGAATTCATGCCGCCCGCCTCGGAGAGCAGAAACGCATCGAGCTTTTTGCCCAGCATGCGCTCCATCATGGCGCGGACCTTGGGGTACTCCACGCCGTTGGTGCCCTTTTCAAGCGAAACGCTCGGAGCGCCCACGCCGCAAATAGGAGCCACCGTCCAATCGTCGGGAACTTCCTCGGGATCGAGCAACGTCACCGGGCCGTATTCCTTCACGGCGGCGATGGCTTCGAGGCGGCCCATATACGGGTCGCCGCCTCCGCCTGAGCCAAGAAGCGACGAGCCGAGCGCGATATCGTCGATATCTTCCAAACCTATCGTGCGCACGTCGATATCCTTTCCTCTTCCGTGGCCCGCCCTTGCGGGCAGGCCGTTCTTTCATGCCAAAGGCGCCCGCGCAATGCGCGAACGCCCGGTTGTCTTATAAGCGGACTTGCGTCCTATTGCTGCGGGGTTTTGACCTGAATGGGACCCTCGAAAGCAGGAAGTTTCATAGCCTTGTAGATGAGCACGTAGAGCACCATGGAAACCACGATGCCGTTGACCGGCCCCAGCAAAAACGGAATGTCCAAGAACGCAAGAGGGGTTCCGGCAAACGTGCCGCCCGTAATCATGGCCACAACGGCACCCACCACAAAGCTCACGATGCCCGGCACCGACACGCCGTCGAGCGGCTTGAAGTTCTCGGGACGCGCTTTGCGTACCAGCCAGTAATCGGCGATCATAGAACCTGCCAGAGCGGGAATCATGGCGGAAAGCAACGTGAGGAAGAACGTGAAGTAATCCATAATGCCCATGGCCGCCAAAACAATGCCGATAGCACCCGACACAATGGTCGAAATCTTATAGCCGCGCTCACCTTTACCGAGCATGACGGCAAACGCAAGACCCGCAGAATAAGCATTGCTCACATTGACGGTCCAGGTGCTGGCCACAAGAGCGACCATGCCGATAACCGCCAGACCGAGGCCCGCCATAATCAACGTGATGTCGCCGCCCGATTCGGGAACCACGATAGCCAGCACAGCACCGATCATGAGCACGACCACGTTTGCCGGCCACACACCAGCAGCCGAAGAGACAACGGCATCGCGGCGGCTTTTCGCATAACGGGTGAAGTCGCCGATAGTAGCACCGCCGAGCGCGAACAGGCCGACGGAAATATTGATGCCCGCAACAAGGCCCATGCCTTCGGCGGGAACATAATTGAACACGCTGTCGATGCCCGTACCCGAAACAGACACGATCAGGCCGTACATGCAGATAACGAACAGAAGCGGCAGGGCGATGTAATTGACCCATTTCACGCCGTCGAAGCCGAACACGGCCGTAACCAGCATCAAACCGCCAAGCACCACCGAAGAGACCCAGACGGGAATCTCGAAGCCGGTAAGTTCAGCGAGGGCGATCGAGAACGAAGAGCCGCACACAGCCGCCTGCACGCCGAACCAGCCGATAAGCGCCAGACCCACGACGATGCTGATCAAATAGCGTCCGCCCGTCTTGCCCAAGGCGGCAGTGGAAAGTGCCGAAGTAGGAAGGCCCAGGTCGGACGACTGCATGGCGACAAGCACCATATAGGCCGTAATGATGCCGAAACCGACAAAGGCAGCGATGAAGCTATCGCCCAGAGTAAGCGCCGCACCGAGAGCCGCACCCGTCATGAGCGTCGAGACGTTGAATGCGTTGCTTACCCAAATGATCGTAAGCGGCCAAAGCCCTCGCTTCTCCGATTCGTTGACACGCATTCCTTCGGTTTCGAAGCTCATGGCTTCTGATTCAGACGACATAGACGCCTCCTCTACACAAAACACCGATGAATCGGGGCTCCGATGCAGAAGAGGCCTTTCCTCGAACAGAAAGGCCATCGCACGAAAAATCGCCCGAAGGCGATAAAGACCGATGCGTCACGCGTAAGAACCCCTGACGTTTTCGGCTAGTCTATCACACTAAAGCGCGCTATCGCTCACGAATGGCGGCCTTAACATGCATGAAACTGCAGATTTATCCCCGAAATCGGGGGCGAGACGAATCAAATAAGCCCCGAAAGGGCTTTTGATGCATATCCGCCCGTTTTCCCTAACGGGATTTTTTGGAACCCTTGCCCTTCTTGCCCTTTTTCGCAGGCTGTTCTTTTTTGCACCGCTTCTCTATATATGAAACGCTCCAAACCAGCGACACCACGATGGCGACGATCATGGCAACCGTGTACACCGGCAAAACGGCACCGGGCAATCCGCTTGTCAGCGCGACGTATTTCAGCGCGATGAACGCCAGCACGGCAATGCCCGCCACAAGCGCGAACACGCCTGTGGCCTTGCAGGCGCGCGGCACGTCGTAGGATGCCTCGCGCTCGGCGGGATCCATGCGATTGAGCGTGGCAACCATGAATACGCCGTGGCCCGAAAAAAGCACGACCGCCGATATCAGACACGCCGCCGCGACAAAACCCCCGATAACGATTTCAGTCATAGCCGCCACCCCTTATCGTATTCGGCCCGAACCCGACAGGCCCCGTAATTATGCAGCGAGCACCATATCACGACTCGGGTTCGCCGAGCGCATACTTACGTCTGATGCGCGCAAGCTTACGCCGCCACGGAGCATACAGCGCCAGAAGAAACGCCACGGTGGCAACCGCATGCACCGCATCGAGCGGCAGCGCGGCCGCATATACTGCAAACGCCTGGACGAAGCTTTGGGGGTGGAAAAATCCCACGACGCTCCATGTGTTCAAAACAAGCCCGTAAGCAAAACCCGACAAAAACCCGTAGCCGCACATGACAGGCAGGCTCTTCTCCAACCCCGCTTGCGCAATCAGCCCCGCTCCGTAGCCGATCATGCCCCAGGCATACATCTGCCATGGCGTCCATGGCCCTTGCCCGAAAAAGAAGTTCGAGGCCAATGCCGCAAGCGCGCCCACCAAAAACCCGCTGCGCCTGCCGAACACCGCGCCTGCGATGATCGCGACGGCAGACACAGGCTTGAAGCTTGGAAACGGGGCGAACAGAATGCGCCCGGCGGCCGCGAGCGCAGCAAGCACCGCGATGGGCATAATGTCGCGCAAACGCGGACTGCTCGCCTCGTAGCCCGCGAAAAACAGCAGGAGCGCGCACGCAACCACGACCATGCTGACCAGCGCCGTCTGTTCGACACCGAGCCATGCGCACGCGACAAGGGCGACGGGGACCGCCGCCACGGCAAGCGCTTCGGGCACAAGAGGCAGCACACGCGAACGCATACTGCGGCTTTTCGACAAACCCATCGCCTACACCGCCCCGAACAGACGCGAACGCGCATTCGGACGATAAACGAGGTTTTCGGCGAAGAAATCGTCTACGTACTCGGTGCATGCAGTCTCCCCGTCGAAAAGCATCGACACCACGTCGGCGGTGACGAGCGCGAAATCAAGATCGTGCGTCACAAGCACCACCGTGCGCCCTGCGTCGGCCAGTGCGCGCACAATGCGCGACGCTTCAGCGCACGATGCGGGGTCGAGCCCCTTGGTAGGCTCGTCCAAAAACAGCAAACGCGCCCCCGTAAGCAACAATTTTGCGAATGCAAGCTTCTGCTGCTGTCCTCCCGACAGATCGTATGGATGCTGCAGGGCATGCTCTTCGAGTCCGAAACGCTTCAGCGCATCCGCCTCGGCAGCCTTGTCGTAACCGCATCGGCTGCTCCACTCATGCAGCTCTTCGGCAACGCTGTCGCACACGAACAACGCTTTGGGATCTTGCGGCATCAAAGCCTGCGAAGACGACAGGGCATTTGCCACCCTTCCCCGCTGCGGACGCACAACGCCCGCCATCAGCTTGAGCAGCGTCGATTTGCCGCAGCCGTTGCCCCCGACAATCGCATGCACGCTTGCGCGCCTCACCCGGATATCCGTACCACGCAGCACCCAAGGCGCTTGACGGTCGTAGCGCACGAAGGCATCGCACACCTCGATAGCCGTATCCTCGCATTCGACCGCGGCCCGTCGCGCCTGTCGGCGAGGGGCAAGCTTCTCCTCCGCCTCCTCACGCGGCGCAACCTCGCCTAACGGCCGCAGTTCCACAACACGCGTGGCATAGGCGGCCACGTCTTCAGGGGCGTGCGTCGCCATGATCACGGTGATGCCGAGTTCTTTGTTCACACGCGCCAGCATGAAAAGAAACTGTTTGAGTGCGTTGGGGTCAAGCTGGGCGGTGGGCTCATCAAGCAGAAGAAGCCGCGGACGCAAAGCAAGCACGGCGGCCAGGTTGACCAGCTGCTGCTGCCCGCCCGAAAGCGATTCGGTTGCACTGCGCACCCACGGTTCGATGCCGAAGAAATGTGCCACCTCGGCAACCCGCCTGCGCATCTCATCTTGCGCCATGCCCAGATTCTCCAACCCGAATGCAAGTTCGTGCCACACCGTGTCGCACACGATCTGCGCGGCGGGATCTTGCATGACATAGCCGATCGAAGAAGCGCTTTCGCGCGAAGAAAGACCGTGCGACACCCTTCCGTCTTCCACAAGCGTATGACCCGCAATGCGCACCGTGCCCGTGCGCACGCCTGCAGGAGAAAGTTCAGGCTTCAAACTGCGCAAAAGCGTGGTCTTACCGCAGCCGGTCGACCCCACGATCACGCAGAAATCGCCTTCTTCCACCTGCAGGTCAAGGTTGCGCAGCACCCAAGAGCCATCCGCGTCGCAACACGCCTCGCCTTCGACACCGCTCGGCTTTGACGCGTCGCCTTCTCGCATCGGCTTTTTTCCCGCCCGCGGATACGCGAAGGAATAGCCCTCTATTTCAATGAACGCCATTGCCACCACTCCTTCGCCTGAAGCACAAGAGGAATTGCCAGAAACGCGGCATACGCCGCATAGCCCCACCAAAAATGCAGCGGAGTCATCGTCGGATAGAACTCATGGTTCGAACACGCGGCCGCCATCAGCCCCGCATTGAGTGCAGCCAATGCGACGATGCATGCCACAAGAACCGCATCGGCGCGGCCGAAGCGATACCGCCTATATGTAGTGCGCCGCGCACCGCATCCGTAACCGCGCGCACGCATAGCGTCGGTGCGGGCGATGCCGTCTTCCATACCCCACTCCATCAGCACCGAAACGATGCGGAAGCGCCCATGCGCAGCATCGCGCTTCGTGAGGGCGGCAGCGGCGCTTGTCGCATCCTGCACGGCGGCGATCGAGGCGCCGCGCGAAACGAACTGGGGAACAAGCCGCAGAACCTGCGACGCCATAAGCGTCACCGTCGGCGCAACGTTTCCCAGCAGCGCAAGCGAATTCTCGCTGGTCATGCAACGCGCATACGATGCAAACCAAAGAAAGACCGATGCGAACATGGCGCCCGAACACAGCCCGTAGGCAAGCGATTCCCCGTACACCGTCACGCTCGCAACGCGAAAAAGCTCGGTTGAGCCCGACGCGGAAAACAGCGGGTTCGCGCATGCCATGACCGCACACATCGGCACCACCCAGACAAGCGATCGCACCGTCTGCCGCACGCCGCGCAGCACAAGCGACGTTGCAAAGGCCCCGGCAAGCGAAAGTGCTCCATATACCGGATGCATGGCAGCCATCGAAAGCAAGGCCGCGCTCACGATAAACGCGAACGCCGCTGCGGGATGGTAGGACGAAAACGCATGATGCATGAATAGTCCGCGCTCCTCTCCCTCGAAAGCACGATAAGAACAAGCGGCAATGCAAAACGCCGCGAAAAGCGCGCCATGAAGCAGGTTCTCCTTCTTCCCATGCCGAAGAACAAGAACGGGCTTCATGAAGCGCGAGGCCGGCGAAAGGCACCCAAACCGCCTTTCGCCGGCCGCAGATACAGCCGATCGCCGCTAGCCGTTCAGCGAAGTCACGTAACGCCACACCACCACATCGCCGTCGGAAAGAACATACGCGCCGCACGAACCCGTACCGTCGACGCCGTTGACCGAATACTTCCATCCGCTTTGCGCACCGTGTTCGAATTCCGCCAATCCGCCAATGGCGCGCACGTAATCAGGCCCGCCGTTGGGAGTGGTCAGCCGGCACAAGGCGTCATAAACCGTAGAACCCCGAGGCAGCAAGAACGAACTCGACCCGGAAACGGGGTTGCCCACGGCCGACGAATCGATCGAAACGGTCACGTTCACGCGCGCTTCGGCCTGCTGTTCGCCTGCGCCTGCCGACGGACGCGACGTGGGCTCCTGAGCCGTGGGCGCAGGAGCTTGCTGAACGGTTTCCACCGCAACGGATTGCGCAGTCGCATCCGATGTCGGCGAAGAGCTTTCGGGCGAAGAACCATCCGCCGCGTCATCGACGCCGGGCTCCTCTGATGCGGGATCGTCAGAAGCCGCAAACTCCTCGTCGAAAGAAGAATCGACCGGCGCAATAACGTCTTCGGAAACATCCTTCTGATTGGCGAAGCCGCCCTGCGCAAGAGCGAAAGCCGAAACGCCGATCAAAGCGGCGGAAAGAACCGCCACGACGCCGACACCGATACGCTGCGTGCGCAAGGCGCGCGGCGAACGCGCGGATTCGCTCGTCGGCATTTCGACGGGTCCGTTCGCAGCGGGCTGCACATGCAATGCCGCCGCAGCGGCGGAATCGCGACCGGCGCAAGATGCACAATCGACGCCATCAAACGGCTCCGATGCGTTTTCATCCTGAGGGAAGCGGGGTTCGGTCTTATCGTCTGCCATAGGTCTACCTCCCGTTGCCTTTCCTCGTTTTCACGCCCCAGATCAACGCGACCGCCAAGCCGCATACGCCCACGGCCAACCCGACAAACGGCCACCACGGCATCGAGCCTTCCTGCCCGGAACGCACCCCGTCGGCATCGTCGGCGGCGCCGGCAGACGTTGCCTTCGCCTCGCCGGAACGCGGTTTTGCGGCAGCCTCCGTCGCAGCGGCATCATCCCGCATAGCATCGGAGTCAGCCTGTGACGAAGCAGTCGTGGCAGAAGGCGCGGCCTTGCCCAAAAGCACCGTCCTCACCACGTTCGCAGATGCGGCGGCATTGCCCTGGGAGCCGGAAACGGCACCTGGTCGGCCATTCTCGTCCGCCACAGCGTTGCTGTCGCCTTCATCCTGCGTCGTCGCCCATTTGGCGAAAAGCGTCATGTCCTGCGTCGGGGCCTGCGAGAAATCCCACGCCTGCGTACATGCGGCATCGGCGTGCCAGCCTGCGAAAGAAAAACCTTCGCGTGCGGGGTCGGCGGGCTGCGCGAGCGTCTGACCCTTCACTACATAGACCGCTCCCACGGCGCTGCCGCCGCACGAATCGAACGTCACCTTCCACGATTCAGCCGGCGAAAGCGAGAACAGCGCGCCCGAATCGTTGGCGTAATACAGCCTTCCCTGAGCGTCGGCTACCACCGTGGAGGTGGAATACTGGCGATGAGCCTCGTCAGGCACGTAAATCTGCGCCAGCGTGCCGTCTTCCAGACAGTAGGCATACACGCCGCCCGGTTGTCCATTGCACGTGAAATATGCGTAGGTCTTGCCGCCCGTCACCGACACGAGCGGAGCGGCCTGGGCCTTTCCATAACCTGCGCGCGCCGTCGAAACAACCGTCATGGTTGCCAAATCGACGACCGAAATGGTGCCGTAGCCCTGCGCATCGACACCGCACACGAACGCTTTGCCGCCCGCAATCGCAGGCGTCGAGGTCGATTCGACCGCAAACGGCACCGACCCCTTCAAGACAAGCGCATCGCCTTCGCGCTCGACTTTATGAAGCGTACCGTTCTCGCGCGACACAACCAAGAACATGTCGTCGTTGCCAGGAACGGACACCGCGCCCGAACGCACCGCGCCGCCAAGACCGGAAACGCTCGAAAGCACTTCGCCCGTCGCGCCATCGACCAAGGACACCGTGCCCGACTCGTCGCCGATCACGATATCGTCGCCCGAAGAGGCGGCACCTGCCCAGTAATAGCCGGCCGCCTCGCCCGTCTGCGCGGAATCGGAGACCTTCGTCCACACAACACGACCGTCGTTCACATCGACGCACACCAACGCGCCGGCAACCGACAGGTCGAACGATGCCCCCAGGCTTCCCGCCATGGTGAACCCAGCATAGGCATAGCCGCCGTTCACCGTCAGCGTGGAAAGCGCCTGGAACTGGTTGCCGCCGTGCGATTCGAGAGCGTCAAGAGCGCGGCTGACCCATACGCATGCAAGCGTGTCGGCCGTAAACGCCGCCAGGCTTCCGTCTTCACGCGGCACGATAATGACGCCGTTCGCGTAAGCAGGTCGGCAGAAATACCCCGCCTGCGAACCGATCGACGTGCGGGCGGTTTCCCGCCCCGTCTGCGCATCGATGACACGCAGCGTGCTGCCCGCCACCACATACAGGTTCCCGTTGACAATCAGCGGGTCCGATCCGCTTTTCAACCCGTCGCCGAAGTCATACGACCAGTTCAGCTGCGTGCCGGTTGTGGGAGTGGGCGCAGCCGTGACATTACCGCCCTGCGTGGAACCGCCGAACATGGGGTGCTCGGCTTCGTAGTCAGGACGCGGAGCCGACGGATCGACCACCACGTCGTCGGCATCGGGAAGATCGGCGCCATACGTGGTGTAAGACCAGCGCAGCTCGTCGCCTTCCGCAAGCACAACGCCGCTCGCGCCGAGCTCTGACTGAACGCCGTTGACATAAAGGCACCAGTATTTACCCGTGGCCTCGTCCCAGCCCAGCACGCGTCCGTCGAAGGGCGAGGTTATCGTGTTGAGGTACCAGCCGTAGGCCCCTTCGCCGAAGTCGGCCGCAAGGCCCGCCGCCGCGAACGCCGCCTCGGACAGGTCGGCCGCCGTGGCGCCCTCGTCGAGTTCGAATTCCGTCTGCGCCGTCCAACGCTGAGGGGTCCCGCTTGCGTCCTCGCCTACGACCTCCATCGTCGCAGCCACTTTGCCTTCGGGCGTCTGCGGCTTGTCGGGACCATAGACCCAGGCGACCTCATCACCTTCCGCGAGCACAACGCTACTTGCCCCGACCTGGGAATATTCGCCATTGACGGTCAGCTTCCAATACGAACCCGTAGCCTCGTCCCAGCCCAGCACGCGTCCGTCGAAGGGCGAGGTTATCGTGTTGAGGTACCAGCCGTAGGCCCCTTCGCCGAAGTCGGCCGCAAGGCCCGCCGCCGCGAACGCCGCCTCGGACAGGTCGGCCGCCGTGGCGCCCTCGTCGAGTTCGTAGGCATCGGGCTCAAGCCACGCTTGAGCAACGCCTTGGCCATCGACGCCGGTAACGGAAAACGTTGCGGAAACCTTGGAATCCTCGGCTCCGAGAACCTCTGACTGCGCAGGCGGAACAACACCCGGCGATACACCCTGATCAGCAGGAGGAATTTCGCCGCCCTCCCCCGAAGGAGCACGATCGAAGCTTTCAACAGACTGCTGGCCAGCGGAAACGGAAGCAAAGTCGCTTTCTTCAAGACCGTCGGAGCCCTGCGTTTCACCGTCAGGTTCGCCATGAGATTCGCTCGCAGAATCGAACGTAGCTTGAGCCCCGCCCACAACGCCGCCGTCGGTTTCGGCAAGAGCGTATGTCGGAGCAAGGGATGCAATCAGAACGAGCGAGAGCAACGCTGCGAGCATCTTGCGCAGCATACCCGCGTTTTTCGCCCGAAACGCACCAATATTGGTTCCGTGCATGCGGACACCTTTCTTCTCCAGGGCTTCAGACGGCAGGTGTTCCGACTTATCGCCGTGCGCATGTCGGCGGCGCACAGAAAACGCCGCATTGCGAAGAGGGCGCGCTCGAAAACACGCCGCACACGAACGAATCACGGTTACTGGCATAGCCGGGGTCTTCCACCCCGATTCCCCTGAAAACCTCGCGGTTTTCTGCGCGATGCGCGCATCCGTCATGGCCATTTGCAATTCCGCGCCATTGTAGCATCAAGAAAGCGCACCTTCGCAGCCGGCGGAACAAACGCATAGTTCGGCTCGAGAGCACGATATCCTGGCCAACCGCAGGAAACGAAACCTCCTTGGCAAAAATCGCGAGGACGCCGTGCCGCCACGATGCAGGAAAGCCACAGGAAGCACGCTTGGCAAAGAAGCGGCCGAGCACCCGCGCAGCCACCTGCTACACTTGCGCGTTGAACGCAATTACCGATGGATAGGAAACGAAAGGAACCGCATGTACAACGCGAAGCAGGTCATCGTGGTCAGGCGCGATTTGAAAATGCGCAAAGGAAAGATCGCCGCGCAATCGGGGCATGCCTGTGTAGAAGCGGTGCTCATGGCGCTGGCAAAAGAAGAACGCCTTGACGACGTGCGCGTCGAAAACGACTGGGTGACGCTTGCCGACACGGGCCGCGACGCCACCCCACTTTCAGAATGGTTCGCACGCGGCGTTGCCAAAATCTGCGTCTACGTGGATTCTGAAGAAGCGCTGCTCGAGCTGGCAAAGCTCGGCCGCGATGCGGGATTTGTCGTGGCGCTCATCCAAGACGCAGGCCATACCGAGTTCCACGGAGAGCCTACCTACACCTGCCTTGCATTCGAACCGCTCTATCCCGAGCAAATCGACCCGATCACCGGAGACCTGCCGCTGTATTAGGATCCGCGTATACACGACGTATCTCGTCGTCGCCTGCGGCAGACGGCACGATTTCGATCACATCCTTGAACACGACCGTCTGCCGCTCGTCGATATCGCGGTCTTCGTGGCAATGTCCGAAAAACCAATGGCGGTAATCGAGCCTGCACTCAACTTCGAAAAGAAAACGCGTCAGCTCGTCGTTTTCATACGTCGGGTTCAGGCGATGTTGCACGTTGCTCGCCGCGCAATGGGTCAGCACGTAATCGACCTTCCAGCCACACGACTCAAGCGCCGCCCATGCGGCGCTTCGCTCTTCAACCGAGGGAATCTCTTGGGGCCACCAGCTTTTATGCGGCGTTCTGCGCGCCTTATCGACCGAGCGCGCTCCTCCCAGGCAGAAAAACGAACGGCCCGCGATGTCGAAAAGCTGCCCGCGCATCAAATGCAGCACTGAATCGTTCACGCGATGGACCAGCCCGCCGCGCCAGCCCTCGACCTCCATAGATTCAAGCATGTCGAAGTTTTCGTGGTTACCATCTACGAACAACGTGGTGAACGGCTTTTTATCAAGCCAACGCAGCCAGTAGTTATACTCGGAGCAATCCGCCCATACCAGCCCGAAATCGCCGCATATAATCAGGTAGTCGTCCTTGTCAAGCTCGCGACCCAACGCAAACGTCTTGGCAAGCCTGCCTATTTCACTCGGGCCATGCACGTCCCCCGTGATGAAGACCCTATTCGCCATGGCACCCTCCTTGTCGCGACATGCGGCCGATGAAAAACAAAAGAGCGCGATGGCTGCACGCTTTCGCGAACTTAGAAAAACATCGCCTTCAGGCCGATGAGCACCAGCACCACTCCGCCCACGATCTGAGCACGGTCGCCCAAAACATTGCCGAAACGCTTGCCCAGGCCCAGCGCCACAAAGCAGCATGCACACGTGGTCACGGCGATGATGACGGCGGATGCGGCGATGTCAACGTTGACGGCACGCAGGCTCACACCGACCGCGAACGCATCGATGCTCGTGGCCACCGATTGCATGAGCACGACCGACGCCGTCAGCTCGGGAGCGCTGAGCTCGCATACGTCTTCTTCGGGACGGCGCAGCGCCACAACGCCTTCTTTGATCATGTTGCCGCCGATGATGCCCAGAATGACAAGCGTCACCACGCCCGCATATGCCTCGATGATATCGCCGACGATGCCGCCGAGGAAAAACCCGAACAGCGGCATCAGCCCCTGGAACAGGCCGAACGCAACCGGAAGCGCAAGCAGGCGCGCCCGCGACGTGCCGCGATAGCAAAACGCGTTCGATATCGTGACGGCGAACGCATCCATGGCCAAAGCGACACCCAAAAGGACGATTTCTCCTATGCTCATGCCATAAGCCCTTGCATCCACTGCATGATGGCGCAGATGAAGATGGGCATAAATGCAGCGGGAAGATAGTTCGCCACCTTGATATCGGTGAGCTTGAGCATGTTCAACCCGATCGCCAACAGAAGCAGGCTGCCGGCACACACCATTTCGTTGATCACCGCGTCGGTCAAAAACGGTGCGAGCAGGCTCGCACCCAAGCTGAGAATCGCCTCGTAAACAAACACTGCAATGCCTGAAAACGGCACGCCCACGCCGAGCGTGGTGGCCATAACCATAACAACCACCATGTCGATCACGGCCTTGGCGAACAAGGTGGAGTGGTCGAGCTGCAAGCCGCTTTGCAACGAACCGAGAACCGCCATCGAGCCTATGCAGATGAACAGCGACGAAGAGATGAAGCCGTCGGAGAAATTGCCCAATGCCGTGGACCCCTGGAAGGCATGATTGATCCTTTCCTGCACCCAGTCGCCGAAGCGATGAATCCATTTGTCAATATCGATGGCAAAACCGATCAGGCCGCCTATCACGATCGAAAGCACCGTGACCACGACGTCTCCGCCCTTGACCATGCCTTGCACGGCCACCAGAATGACGCACAGCCCCAGGCCCTTCATGAGGAAATCGCCCAGGTCGTTCGGCATGCGACGTTTGAACAGCAAGCCAAGCACGCCTCCGAACACCGTAGCGATGCCATTGACGAGCGACCCGAGAATAATCACGACGAACCCTTTCTATCTATTTCGCACCGGCAAAACACCGGACAAGCAAAAGGCACGGCGGATACCGTGCCTTGCGTATTCTACTCCTCGCAAGCCTCGTTCGAACCCTTCGCTCTCAGGTCGACTTTGCGCTTAACCACCTTCGGGCCATCGAACGTGGCTGCAACCTCTTTATCGAGCTTGCGCAGAATGGGCAACGTTCCCAGTAAGACGCCACCGATCGACACCACGACACCCGCAATGATGAACCAGTTCGCAACGCCCGTGAATTCGGCGCACGTTCCCGCCAAAGCAAGACCAATCGGCGAAGAAAGCGCCGTCACCGTGGTAAACAACCCCATGACGCGGCCCATCTTCTCGGGCGGGACGCGCTTTTGGAACACCGCAAGCAACGGACCGTTGAAAAACGCCTCGACCACGCCGGAGACTCCCGTCAAGATGACGAAGAAGATGAACATGTCGGGAGTAAGCAGGCCCGTGAGCACCAAGATGATGCCCGCGCCAAAACCGGACAACGCCACCAGACGCAAAAGACGACGGCCTCCGCCCCAGACGAACAAGATTCCCATGCCGATAAGCGAGGTGACGCCATAAGCCGCCTCGACGGTTGAGGCCATATAGCCATCGCCGTTGAACTGGTCGTAGGTCATCAGCGGGAAAAGCGAATTGATGCCGGCATACATGGCCATCACACCCATGACGATACCCGCCATGACCAAAAGGCCGCGGTCGGCGTTAAGGGTGGCAAAACCCGCCTTGAGGCTTTTAAGCGGATGACGGGCCTCGTCGCTCGTGTCGTGGAAATCGGGGATCTTTGCCGTCGCGATGGTAAGAACCGCCGCCGCACAACCAAGCGCGTTGAGGAACAGCACCATCTGGAAACCGATGACCGTGTACAAAAAGATGCCGAACACAGGGCCGACGATAAGCGCCAAAGACCAAAGGCTCTGGTTGAGCGTATTGATGCGCACCAAATGGCGCTTAGGAACCAGCAAAGGCATGGTGGATTCCATGGCAGGAATATGAAACGCCTGGCCGACGCTGCGCAACGCGCTCATGATGAGCACCAGCTCCACCGAAACATGACCCATGAAGATAATCATGCCCATGAGCAGAGCCATGGCTCCGACAAACGCATCGGCCGCCATAAGCACGTATTTCCTGTTGAAACGGTCGGCGACAACGCCGCCGATCGGCGAAAGCAAGCCCTGAGGAAGCATGGAACACAGTGATGCTATGGCAAGCATCAAAGCTGAATCGGTGGTTTCGGTGACATACCACACGCCCGCATACATGGAAGAATAAGCGGTCAGAATGGAAAACGCCTGGCCGATCCAGATCGTGATGATGACGCGCTTCCAGCTATGGGGCAATTCGGGTTCTTTCGGCTGTGTCGTGCTTAGATTCTCTTTTTCGATTTCTTTCCTCGTCTGCTGTTCGTGAGTGGTCATACGCCCTTCCGTCTATGCTCGCATTTGCTTCATTTCACCGAAAATACTAGCAAGCCGCCGAAAACGCCGCCATACCGAAAATCGAACGAACAGCCGATTCCAGATTCCCTTCATCTTGCCGCCCTCCGAGAAATACGAGGCACGCATTCGGCGACAAGAACAGAAACACGCGACTGAAGCCCTGGCCGCCCTAAATCCTTGACGCGTATCTCCATGACAACATACGTATTCCATAAAAAGGGTCCGCCGCAGCGGACCCTTCGAGGAGGGGGTGAATGAAATAGGCTAGCATGCACGTGCGGCCAGATTGCCCGATGCGACGGCAGCTTGAATATCCCACGGATCGGCGCAGTCTCCTACGGCATAAACGTCGTATTCGCCTTCGAGCTCGTCTGCAAGCCCGCTGTTCGCAACCATATCGATGGCATTGACCACCGCATTGCAGACTATCGTGCGTTCGATTCCCGCGGCATCGGTCACCACCACATTGCCATCGCCGATAGAAGAGATGCTCGCCTCGGGAATCACGTGGCATCCTTCGGCGTACAGCGCGGGCAAAACGAACGAGAGCATCTTGGTAGACTGACCCTTACCCAAGTTGTCGACGGAATCCGACGACACCATCGTTACCTTCTTGCCGTGGGCAAGCAAATAAAGAGCCGAATCGAGCGCCTGCGCATTGAACCCCGCCACGACAATGTCGTCTCCGAGCTCTTGGTGGACGAAGTCTTCGACCGAAACAATCGGTGTCGCCGAAGTTGCCTGAACATCAAGCTCCTGACGAGAGCCCCCGACCGCCACTATTACAACATCGGGGTTCTGCTCACGAACGAAATCCGCCGTGACTTCTTGTCTGGTATTCACCGACACGCCTGCAGTTTCCAAAGCATG
>JAUNLI010000155.1 GCA_030532315.1 Slackia sp. | reverse complement strand
ACCGTTTCACCCGTAACCCGGGTGACGAGGGTTCGAATCCCTCCTCCTCCGCCAGCGTTAATGCAACAGGTCTGACGATGTTTGGACCTGTTTTTTTATTTTCAGGTCCGCGGGATTCGAACCGATAAGGTGGAATTCCGTCGAGAAAACCGTCCGGTGGACGGTTTTCAGGAATTCGCCCGAGGGCTTCAGCCCGAGGGGTGGAGCGTTCGCGAAGCGGACGCGGGAATCCCTCCTCCTCCGCCAGCGTTAATGCAACAGGTCCGACGATGTTCGGACCTGTTTTTGTTTGTTAGGCTATCTGGGTGATGGTGTAGAGCTCGGGGTCTTCGACGAGGTCACCGCTCGCTTCTCCGTGCCATTCTTTCAAAAGGCGCTCGTCACGCTGCTCTTGGAAGGCGAGATAGCGCTCTTCGAAGTCTTCGACGGGGGCGATTCGATACGTCTTCGTTTCGGATGTTCCGTCCTCATAGGCGGCCGTTACGTAAAGCGTGCTTTCGGCGATTTTTTGCGAAGCGTTGAGCTCTACGAAGCGATCGAATGCGCTGCCCGATTCAAGGATGTCGTATTCGCTGGCGTCGGTATGCTCCAGGCTGCAGGCGCGATCGTATGCTGCGCGGAATTCGTCGTCCATCGGCAGCGTCAAAACGATAAGGGGGACATGGGATTTGTCGGGGCCGAATTCCTGCTGATTGTCCTTCGCCACGAAGAGCGAATTCGAGCATTCGTATTTCTTTACATAGAAAGATCCGTCGGGGAAGAATTCTGCGGGAATGCTGCCTTTGCTGCCTGTGAGGCCGAAATACGTCTCGTCGCCCTCGATGCGGTAGGAATACGATTCGACGTTTTTTCCGATGCATTCCAAATCGAACCGAAATGCATAGCCGAGCGTGTTCTCGACGACGTTGCCGTTCTCGTCTTCCCATGCGCCGAAGTATCCGCCGACGTTGCGCGTCAGCACGTTTTTCGTCAGCGTTTCGGTGTATCCGCTCGGACGCGAAGGATCGTCGAGGGCGTAGGCTTTAAGGCCGAATGCATTGGAGGCGGAGTTTCCCGGAAGATTGCCGACGATATTGAGGGCTCCGAATCCGAAGAGGCCGACAAAAGCGGCCGCTGCCCCGATCGCGAAGGTGCGTCGGGTGACGATGCGCGGCGCAGGCTGCGTGGCGCTTCTTCCTTCGTGTTGGAGGCGAGTCTGCGCGACAGCTTTTTCGAGACGTGCTCGCTGCTCTGGCGAGAGCCTGATTTCCTTCATGGTGTCGCGATAGCCGTTCATGGGATTGCTGCTCACCGTGCGTCCTTTCCTTCGAGGGTTGATTTCATTTTCTTGCGAGCTCGAAATAGCCACGATCGAACGGTGGATGGCCTGCATTGCGTCAAATCTGCTATCTCTTCTGCCGAATATCCCTCCACATAGCGCAGATGCATGGCCGAGCGCATGTTGGGAGGAAGGTTTCCGAGCGCGTTCCAAACGGCGCCGCTTTTGGCGAGAAGTTTTTCATCGGCGGGCGGCGATGCGCTCATATCGGGAGGCTCGGCGACGGGCGATGTTTTACGCCGCTGCACCGTTCGATGCATTTCTCGGCATCGATTGAGGGTTGTAGAAATGAGCCACGCTTTAAGGTGCTCGTCGTCTTCGAAATCAAGCGTGCTTTTGAGAAGCTTTACGAACACGTCTTGGGTGGTGTCTTCGGCGTCGGGAACCGATTTCGTGTGGGAAAGGGCAATGCGATAGACGGTGTCGGCCCAGGCATCCATGGCATAAGTCATGAATTCTTCGCTTCGAAGTGGTGAAGGCCTCATTTCGTTCCTTTCTTTTCGAGCTTGTACCATCAACATGCGCGAGGGGTGGAAAACGTTGCATGTGCAGTAAAAAAGATTGGAGCCGTGGCGGCGCAAGACGGTTCGGGTTGTTGGTCCTCGCTGTTGCCCGGTTCGATTTTCACTCGAAAAGAAAAGGTCCGCTTTCAAAGCGGACCTTGGACGGAAAGGATTTTCCGAGAGCTATTCTTCGTCGTCTTCGATGATGTCGGACACGGGTTCTTTGCTTGCCAGGAAATTGGGTGCTTCGGCGATGTAGCAGACCTCTTCTTCGAATTCGATGCCTGCTTCGCCTTCGGTGTAAAGCAGGCCGACTGCGACGCCCTTGCCTTCCCCTGCGAGTCCGCCTTCGGCGATGATGGCATCTTTGTCGCCGTCATCGGTTTCGACGTAGCCGTCGTAGCAGAACGCATAGGCACGCGCGCCCTCGGCGCCTTCGATCGTGTTCTGCGCCGATTCGAAGCATTCGTCGGTAGAGCCGGTGTGGGTCTCTTCGAACACGGATTCCCCGATCAGCAGCGCGGTGAAGGGAACAACCTCTTCGCCGTCTTCCATGCGCTGCTGGGCTTCTTCGATTGCCTGAAGAAGCAAGACTTCGAGGGTTTCGTCGAGCTGGGGAACCCCGATGGCGTCGCTTTCGACGTTTCTATCCGCCATGATTTCTCCTTCTGTTCGGGCGGGCCGGTCTACGGTCCGCCGGTTTTCTTCCCCTGAAGTATACGAGACGTGTTCGATTTTCTTTGTCCGGATAGGTAATCGGGTCTTGCGCGCATAAGGAAAACGGAATGATGCGCGTTTTTAGCGAGAAAAACACCGGAAAATGCGAAGGAGGGCGCCGGTGAAGAAGATGGAAACTTCGAAAAAGCGGCCGCATTGCCGGAGTATGCTCATGGACAAGTTGTGATGTGCGCACCGACGTGGGATTTTGTGTTTGCATCGGGCCGATCTTGCTGGTACTATGGGCAAGTTTCCTGTCCCGGGCAGATGCCTTCATGCGTCCCGGGGCCGTAAGTCCAGAGGAGGTGACATAATGAAGGCTTATGAATTGTTGTTCTTTGTCGCGCCTACGATCGACGACGAAACCCGTTTGGCAGTCATGAAGCGTATCGAGACCACCATCGCCGAGGGCGAGGGTAAGGTCGACAACGTCGAGGACTGGGGCAAGCGTAAGCTCGCCTATGAGGTCGAGGGCCTGACCGAGGGTGATTACACCCTGATCGATTTCCATGCAAATCCCGCTAACATCGCGGAGTTGGACCGCGTGCTGCGCATCACCGATGCGGTGGTTCGCCACAAGATCGTCCGCCGCGATGATCGCGACTAATCGCGGTCGAGCTATCGGATGGAGGGCGAAAGCCCTCGTTGCTACAAGGAATGAGGAAGAGTAATGAGCATCAACAAAGTGGTCATATCGGGCAACCTCACGCGCGACCCCGAGCTGCGTCAGACCGCGAACGGCTTTCCTGTTCTCGGTTTCGGTGTAGCGGTCAACGACCGCCGCAAGAACCAGCAGACGGGCGAATGGGAGGACTACCCGAACTTCATCGACTGCACGATGTTCGGAACTCGCGCCGAAAGCATCTCTCGTTTCCTGAGCAAAGGTTCCAAGGTTGCCATTGAAGGAAAACTTCGTTGGTCTCAGTGGGAGCGTGACGGACAGAAGCGCAGCAAGATCGAAGTCGTCGTTGACGAGATCGAGCTGATGACCGCGCGCGATGGCGGCAGCAATGCCGGCATGCCGCGCATGTCCGCTCCGGCTTATGCCCCTGCGGCTATGCCTTCCGCTCCTGCGGTGGATACCTCCGTCTATGACGAGGATATCCCCTTTTAGCCTTGAAACGCCGAATACACGTATCTTTAGGATTTGAAAGAGGAAATCATGGCTGAATACACCAAGCAGCCGCGCCGCAAGTACTGCCAGTTCTGCAAGGACGATGTGCAGTACGTCGATTACAAAGACACGGCAATGCTGCGCAAATACATGACCGATCGTGGCAAGATCAAGCCCCGCCGTGTGACGGGTGCTTGCGTCCAGCACCAGCGCGATATCGCCAACGCTATCAAGAACGCTCGTGAGATGGCTCTCATGCCTTACACGGTGCCTGCTGTGAGCGGCCGCGGCGATCGTCGCAACCGCTAGGAGGTTTCCATGAAGGTTATCCTGCTTACCGAGTTGAAGGGCAAGGGCGGCGAAGGCGACGTCGTCGAGGTCGCCCGCGGCTTCTTCAACAACTATCTTGGTCCCCAGAAGATGGCTGTCCTTGCTACCAAGGGCAACCTGAAGCAGCTGGAGCAGCGCAAGGACAACATCGCCAAGCGCGAAGAGCAGCGCATCGCCGATGCCAACGCTCTCAAGGCTGCCCTCGAGGGCAAGAAGGTCCTGGTCGAGGTCAAGGTCGGCGAAGAGGGCGTCCTCTTCGGC
>JAUNLI010000154.1 GCA_030532315.1 Slackia sp. | reverse complement strand
CTACCTTGTATTCCGCAACGGAAACAAACCCCTTCGCGCAAAATAAGTGAAACGAGTAAGGGCGGGTACCGCATCGGCGCCCGCCCTTACTCATTAATTGGTATGCCAAAAATCCTGCTCACCCGCTATCGCGGGCAGACAGCAAGCTCACCGTCCCCTACACCGGCGAGGGGGAATCCTCCCGGATGACGGTGCGGGCGATAAGCGACAGCAAGGCAATCCGCAGCTCACGCGAGCCATCAATCACATCGACGTCGTAGACATCGCCGCGCAGCGCGGGAACCTGCTTGGCTCGTGCCACAACGCGATCGGAAGCATCGCGAATCTCGAAGCGGCACGTCCATGCGCGACGGGTGACGACGGTCCAATCCACGGGCTGCACGCGGATGACCGCCTCGTTGGTCTTCGCCGACACCCTGAACTTGCGCTTGAGGTCCAACTCGGACCCGTCGGCCATCGAGATCCTGTACGCGCGGTCCTTGGTATCCGTGCGCGTAGTGGTATAGCGCGCGACCTCGGCGCCGTCTCCGTCCACAACGCGCGTCATCCTCGGAGCGGACAGCGGATCGGTCTGGGCGGTATACAGAATCTCGCCCTTTTCGTTCGCAACATCGGTCTCGCTGTGCACGCTCGCGAGCTTTGACGAAATGTGCAGCCTCATAACCCCTCCCCGGGTCAACCACCATTCGACATATCGGCCTTTCTACCCACCTTGCGGCCACGCGAAACCAATCGCATGCAAAACAGGGGCCGAGAAGCAAAAGCCCCCCGACCCCCGTGCATCTCTCCACGAAAATATGCAGTCAGCCCCATGCTCCACGCGCGGCGCGCGGCAACTGCGGACGAAAATCGATAGCCTAGCTCAGCAGCATGCGATCGTTTGCCAGCGCGCCGCCGGAAACCTCCTCGAACTTCTTAAGCAGGTCCGGAACGGTAAGGTTCTTCTTCTCCTCACCCGCGACATCGTAGATAACGTGCCCGTCGCCCATCATGATCAGGCGGTTTCCCATACGGATCGCGTCGTTCATGTTGTGCGTGACCATCAGCGTGGTGAGCTTGCGCTCGGCGACGATCTGCTCGGTGAGGGACAGCACCTTGGCAGCCGTCTTGGGATCCAGCGCGGCGGTATGCTCGTCCAGAAGCAGAACGCGTGGGTTGGTAAGCGTCGCCATCAGCAGGGTCAGCGCCTGGCGCTGGCCGCCGGAAAGCAGGCCCACCTTGGCGCTCATGCGGTCTTCCAAACCCAAGTCCAGCATCTTGAGAAGCTCGCGATACTCGGCGCGCTCGTCCTTGGTGATTCCCCAGCGAAGGGTGCGGCGCTGGCCGCGGCGGCGCGCAAGAGCGAGGTTCTCGTCGATTTGCATATCGGCGGCGGTGCCTCGCATGGGATCTTGGAACACGCGGCCCAGATATTTGGCGCGGGCGGGCTCGGAAAGTCGCGAGATATCCTGCCCATCCAGCTCGACGGTGCCTGAATCGATGGGATACACGCCGGCGATCATGTTGAGCAAGGTTGACTTACCGGCTCCGTTTCCGCCGATGATGGTGACGAAATCTCCGTCCGCGAGCTCGAGGTCGACGCCGGTAAGGGCGCGCTTCTCGGTCACGGTTCCGCGGTTGAACGTCTTCTTGACGTGAGAGAGCTTAAGCATCGGAGCCATCCCCCTTCGAATACGAGCTGCGAAGCTTGAACTTTTCCCACACCACGGGCACGCACAGCGCCAGCGCGACGATGGCGGCGGAGAGCAGCTTCATGTCGTTGGCGTTCATGCCCATCTGGAGCACCACGGCGCGGATAAGGAAGTAGACCACCGAGCCCACCACCGCGGACGTGAGGCGGCTGGAGAAGCTGACGAGCTTGCCCGGAGTGAGGCGCCCCAAAACCTCGCCGATCACGATGGCCGCCAATCCGATGACGATGGCGCCCGTTCCCATGCCGATATCCGCGTAGCCCTGGCTCTGGCAGATCAAGGCTCCGGACAGACCCACCAGCGCGTTGGACAGCGTAAGGGCGATCATCTTGGTGGTATTGGTGTTGACGCCGAGGGCGCGAACCATAGCCTCGTTGTTGCCCGTGGCGCGCAGAGCGCTTCCGATCTCGGTACCAAAGAACCAGTAGAGCAGGGCGATGATGAGCACGGCGACGAGGATGCCGACGAAGGTCTCGAGCGTGCTCTCCGGCAGGCCGGTCATCTCGCTGATACGCGAGAAGATGGTGGGCTGCGTCAGCAGCGGGGTGTTGGACTTACCCATGATGCGAAGGTTGATGGACCACAGGGAAATCTGGGTGAGGATGCCCGCGAGAATCGCTGGAATCTCCAACACCGTGTGCAGAAAGCCGGTCACCGCGCCCGCGATACCGCCGGCAACCATTCCGGCAAGAATCGCCAGCAACGGGTCAGCTCCGGCAACCAGCAACACGGCGCACACGCTGCCGCCCGTCGCGAAGCTGCCGTCGACCGTAAGGTCAGCGATGTCCAGCAGCTTGTAGGTGATGAATACGCCAAGCACCATGATGCCCCAGAGCACACCCTGGGAAACGGCGCCCATGAGGGCGATACCCATATCATCTACCTCCTTTTATCCGTGCGCCCCGCCAACGTTCGACGGGGGCCTTGAAACCCAACGCGGCACCTTGGGCGGCGGTGCCGTATCCAAGGTGCCGTAAGGCGTACTTACTATGACGCGTGACCGGGCGAGGCTACTCGTCCAAAACAGAGAGGTCGATACCAAGCGCGTCAGCCATCTCCTGGTTCTTGACAACTACCAGGTCCTCAGCGGAAAGGTGCTCGATGGCCATGTCAGCGGGCTTCGCCTCGCCCTTGAGGATCTTGACGGCCATCTCGCCGGCGCGGTAGCCCAGATCCTCGTAGTTGATGGAAAGGGTGAACACGCCGCCGGCCATGCACATGCCCTCTTCGCCCGCGATGAAGGGAAGCTTGTTCTCCTTGCAGATCTGACCGACCTGCGCGGCGCCCTGGGCGATGGTGTTATCGGTGGGCGAGTAAAGGGCGTCAACCTTGCCCACGGCAGACTCGACCACGGACTGGATCTCGTTGGTGGACGAGACGCTGTAGCGCTCGTGCTCGATACCCAGCTTGTCAAGGGCCTCCTCGGCCATCTCGATCTGGATCAGGGAGTTGGACTCGTTGGAAGCGTAGAGCAGACCAACCTTCTTGGCGTCGGGCAGCACCTTGTGCAGCATCTCGATCTGCTCGGCGACCGGAGTGAGGTCGGAGCTGCCGGTGAGGTTGCCGCCGGGGGCATCGTTATCGGCGACCAGGTCGGACGCGGCGAAATCGGTGATGGCGGTGCCCACGATGGGGATGTCCTTGGTAGCGTTGGCCGCCGCCTGCGCGGCGGGGGTCGCGATGGCAAAGATCAGGTCGTCGCCGTCGCCCACCAGCTTGCTGGCGATGGTCTGGCAAGCAGACTGGTCGTTCTGGGCGTTCTGCTGGTCGATGGTGTAGTTGATGCCGGAATCATCCAGAGCCTTCACAAAGCCCTTGTTAGCGGCATCCAGGGCGGTGTGCTCCGTAAGCTGCAGCACGCCGATCTTGTACGCGCCGTCAGAAGAACCAGCCGAGCCGGCTCCCTGGGTCGACGTGTTGCCGCATGCGGTGAGCGCAAGCGCGGTAAGTGCCGTGGCAGCGATAGCGGCACCCTTCTTAATGAGGCTGATTCGCTTCATGGCGACCATCCCTTCCGATAGAACCACGACGGCGCGACCTTCCCTGCAGCCACGCGTCCAATGGCACCAGATATTACCGAGGACGCCGAGTCTTTATGTCGAAAACATGGTGCTGATACAGGCTGTTAACCTTTGCAGGCCCCTTCATGGCAATCCAGCGCACGTCGTGCGCCACGAGCGGCACGCCAACGCCCCGGCGCCCTTCCTCGGAGGAGCGGACCCTGTGCCTAGCGCTCGGTCTTAACCGCAAAGCCAAAGTAGGCGATATGGGCCGCCCACACTACCGCGACCACTGCCCGAAGAACGGGGATACCACCCGTGAAATACACGCCCAGCGCCATCAGGACGCTCACGGGAACCAGCAGCGAGAGCTTTGCTCGAACGCTCATCGCCCTTCGCTCCATGTAGCCCGAAAACACCACGCGGTACAGCGCGGTGCCGTGGAACCACGCATCGAGGCGCGCGGAGGACCGGGCGAAACAGAATGCCGCGACAAGGATGAACGGCGTGGTGGGCAATACGGGCAGCGCCGCACCGACCGCGCCCAAGCCAAATGCGGCAAGCCCCAGCGCTCCCCATACCCTGCGCCCCACCGCACCCGACCTGCGGGCAGGCCCCGTGTTCTCCCGGC
>JAUNLI010000153.1 GCA_030532315.1 Slackia sp. | reverse complement strand
ACCTGGAAAAACTACGCCGGCGGCATTGTTGCCGTGCATACGGGACGAAAATAACCATCGGCAGTCCGTACCTCGAACGCAAACGGCCGCACGCGCAACAACCGTATCCGCACGTAAAACCAAGCGCCGCGCGCTTCTCGAGGCGAAAAACTCTAGACGCAAACCACAGAATCGCCTTCGCCTCGAGAAGCGGCTCTAGATTGCGGACCCTTGCCCTTCCTCTATGCGCTGACATTTCTCCAACGTCGCGGCAAAATCGCGTTTATATCCTTCGACCTCTGCCTCAAGAATGACGAATTCGTCTTCGGAAAGATTCTCGTCGCAGGCTTTCTCAGCACTCTCGAAGCCATACTGCGCCAAAGCAGCGTCGAGCTTTCGCTGCGCGTCGTTTTTAGCCCCCACGCGAATAGCGCGGGCGTTTTCCAACTGCAGCAGGCGCAACCGACAGAACTTCTCTTGCTCCTCGTCTTCGCGCACAAGCGCCTCTGAGCATTCGGCTGCGATCGCCGCCAAATCGGCATCGATAGCCTCAAGCTCTTTCTGCTGCCCACACACTGAGCGTTGACGTTCGAGAACTTCGCGAGCAGCTCGCGCCTGCGCGAGTCTGCAACCCTTCTTCTCCATGGCGTCTTTCTCGCGCAGCAATTCTTCAAGGTGGTTGAAAAGCTCATCGGCATATTCTTCGGAAGAATCGAATACGCTGCGATTCATCACAGCCCCCTTCTTCTGAAACGATATCGGACAGACTACCAAAACCAGCGCGCAGTACCGCCTCGTCGTGCAAAGAAGGCCCGCGAACGCGGGCCTTCCGGGAGGGGGCACGAGAAAACAGAACTAGGCTTTGACGTCTTCGTATACGCCGGCAAGCTGCTCACCGAGGCACTTGCCCTCGACCAGGCAGCGCCCGTGGCTGTTGCCCTGCACGTTGATCGGGTAGTCGTAGGCGTACATATCGCCCGAGCAGTTGCCGATGGCGTACAGGCCCTCGATGGGCTTGTCGTTCTCATCGAGCACTTCGAAGTTGTCGGAGATATGGATGCCGCCCACAACGGCCAGCAGGCCGGGAGCAACCTTGACGGCGTAGAAGGGGCCCTCTTCCACCGGGAACAGAAAGTGCGACTCTTTGAAGAAGTCGGTATCCTCGCCCGCCGCGCACAGCTCGTTGTAGCGTTCGATGGTCTTTTTCGCCTCTTCGACATCCACGTCAAGCTGAGAGAGCAACTCATCGATAGTGTCGGCCTTTTTGTAATTGTCGGGGGTGTCGGTCACGCCCTTCTCGACCGATGCCGCATGGGAAGCGGACGCATCCGCAGGCGTGGAGCCGACAGCGCGGAAGCTATCCCAGAACATACCGCCGCCGTACTCGAGCGACGCGGTGTTGTCCTCCTGGAAGCTCGCGTCGAAGATGGACCAACAATGATCGGAGCCGCCGTTGACCATGGTTCCGACGCACTTGCCCTGCACCCAGGTCGCCTCATTCATGAAGCGCTTGCCCTCGGGATTGATGAACAGGAAGGGGCCATGGAACATGCCGGCGGCCTGCGGGTGCATCATCGTAGGCCACGGGCCGTCCTGGAAGGTGCCGCCCGCCCACGCGGCCATGTTGTGACCGTCTCCGGTGTTGCCCTGGTCGGAGCACAGACGGGTCATGACCTTCTTGGCGATAGGCGCGAATTCGTCGATGTATTCGTCGTTGTAGCTCACGTCACCCGTAGCAAGCACGACGCCCTTGGAAGCGTTGTACTGCACGTAGCCGTTCTCGGTTTCGCAGATGGCACCCGTCACCTTGCCGGA
The DNA here is from genome assembly GCA_030532315.1 of Slackia sp. GTDB lineage: Bacteria > Actinomycetota > Coriobacteriia > Coriobacteriales > Eggerthellaceae > Slackia. Next base: position 2,581 of record JAUNLI010000153.1, on the reverse strand, counting down.
TTCGTCTTGAACAAGCTGCACGGCAGGACTGTTATAAATCAGCTCGAAGTTGCCGGTCTCTTCCGCCTTGGCGATGAAGAGATATTCGATATAGTTTGCGATGCTCATGTTGTCGTTGGTGGTCTTGCCGCCCGAAATCATATGGTAGCAATCGGCCTCGGGATGCACCGTGGAGTGAGAGCCAACCGTGACCATGCACTTCGCACCGTCGGACTCGGCAAGATCGAGCAGCCAGTTCATGCAGCGCTCGGACTCACGGAACCACTTGCCCACCAGCGATTCGCGGCAACGACCGCCGCACGTGGAAACCCAGCGCTCCATCTCAATAGGCTTATCAAGCTTGATGCCCAATTCGTCAAGCGCACGGGAGCCCACGGCACCCGTGCCACCCACGCCATGACCGTTGGGGACGTTGTCCTTTTCGACCAAAATAACCTTGGTTCCGTTTTCGGCGGCGTTGAGCGCGCAGCAGGTTCCGGAATAGCCAGCACCGATAACCAATACTTCGGTATCAACGGTCTCTGCGATATCGGTAATGGGTTCGGGCTTTACTTCCCACGTATGCTTGCCGCTTTCGCCGCCCTTGGCGTCGGAACCGCCCTCGGCCGAGCTGCTCGCGGGGCTGCAGCCGAACATGCCCATCGCAGCAACGCCTGCGGCGCCGAGCGTTGCGCCTTTGAGCAGACTGCGGCGGGAAATACCCTTGGCTTCCTTCATGATTCCCTCCTTGTTGAAACCTTGCGTTATTTGAAAACGCGTTGGCCCCACCATAGAGAAAGCCAGCTATTCATACACCACATGAAGTATGTTGTTTCTTCATAATGCCTGATAGACACGCCTATCCAAGAAGGTCGATCAATTCCTGCTTCGAATGAACACCCAATTTCCTGTAGATGTTTTTCGTATGCCCTCGTACGGTGTTCTCTGATATAAAGAGCTTGCGAGCGATGGCTGGCACCGTATTGCCATGCAGCAGCAGCCCAGTCACTTCCCGTTCCCGTTGGCTGAGCTGCTCGACAAGCTCAAGCTCGGCCAAGCGCTCTTCAAGAGACAACGAGGCTCCGGCCTCAGCAGAAAAGTTAGAAGCCTGCACCAGCGAAACAGGCGCATCGAAACCCGACGAACCCTTCGACGACGCGCCTCCCAACGATGCATGGCCCTCTTCCGACGGAGCGGGCTCTACGGATCGGGCAGCTTGTTCGCCGTCCAAACCCTTAACAACAGAGGAATCTTCGACATCGGGAACCACATGAGCAACAATGCGCGACGCCTTGCGCTTGCTACGCCCCACAGAAGCGAAAAACATCACCACAGACAAGCCGTAAATGCATACGAACATGACATCGACGACGAATGCGAAATCGTACACGTTCGCACGGTTCAAAACCACGCCGAGGATGTCTCCGCCCACAAGCGCGCACAATGTGGGGACGACGCACAGCGCGTAAACAACCGTTGAATTCAGGGAATTTCGGCTTGCATACACGGCGCATGTCATAAGCAGTAAAAGATTGAGCACTTCGAAGCCGAACATCAGGAAACCGGACAGGACGGAAAACCAAACCTCGCCGAAAAGCGTCGGCAGCAAAAACACGCCTGTCACAATCGGGAACAGGATTCGATAGAATGCAAGCACGTCGAATCCGCGTTCGGAGAAAAGCTCTATCAGAGTAACGATGAGGGCCGCGCACGCCATGCCCGCCATGAGAATGAGAAAAGACTGGCTCTCGCCCGAGTGATCGAAATACCCGACGAGCTTCCACACGAAGCCAAGCGCGCTCACGCAGAAGACCGGCTTTCCGAGGTCGCGAAAAACCGCCGACAGCTTCCGTGGCGTGCAAGGGATGATTTCATAAGGCTCGATCTCTTCGAGGCTGCGACACAGGCAATAGGTTGCCAATGCGGGAAGGACGATGACGGAACACACTACCGACCAGATGACGGGAAGAACGGAGACAACGAGGCACAAAACAACGGAACATGCTGCCGAAAGCGGAATGTAAATTGCCGTGCGAGATGCGCCCTCGGAAGCATAGAAACTCTGCCACATCACGAAAAAGCCGCCTGAAGAACAACCGACCAGAACGCCGGCCACCAAAACGGCCTCGAGCGAATACTCTCCGAAGAAAAACGCCAGGTAGAACAAAAGAGATCCCGTAGCCAAAAACACACCCGCCATAATTGCGTGGCGCTGTGTGTAGGAATCCCGAGCGCGCAGGACACAGGCGGCTATCGCAAGAACAAGCACCACCACGATCTGCTTGCAAAACGAATATGACTCATAGCCTCCCAGCAGATCTTCAGAAGAACTGGTCAAAGCGGCAAAGGTGGTCGCCCAGAAAAAGGAGAACCCCAAATGGTGCCACCGCAAGCCCGACACAAGCAGTTTCGCACGCTGTATAGACACGTAAATCCCTTCCCCGTTTCGCCATGCAGCGGCTTCGCGCAAAGCCGTACCGCGGTTCATGCGAACGGCGACTCCTGAGCAAGACCGTACGGCAACCTTGCGCAGGAACGGTTTCCAGACAAAAGGAGCTACCCTATCGCCTGCTGCACGGCAGATTCAAACCTAGAATACATG
>JAUNLI010000152.1 GCA_030532315.1 Slackia sp. | reverse complement strand
CATAACGCCATGGGCACCCGGACTCCGGAAATAGAAAAAAGACGCTAGGGTTAATTGCGGGATCCAGGTTTCTATGGGATACTGTGCTTTACCGAAAAACGAATACGTTTCGCTTAAACACACTCAAAACACCGCACGAGCGAAAGGAACCATGCCGCATGGCCACGAAGCTATCCCGTACCGCCTGCCCTGTCGAGGCAACGCTTTCCCTGATCTCCGACAAATGGAAGATCCTTATTTTGCGCGACCTTCTCACGGGCACGAAGCGCTTCGGTGAGCTGAAGAAATCCATCGGCAGCATTTCGCAAAAGGTCCTCACGTCGAACTTGCGAGCCATGGAAGACGACGGACTGATCGTGCGACAGGTCTATGCCGAAGTTCCGCCCCGCGTGGAATACACCCTGACCGATCGCGGAGAAAGCCTGCGACCGATCGTCGACGCCATGCGTGTCTGGGGTGAAGAACACCAGGCCGAGCTTGCCGCCGAAGAGGCCGCGAAAGCAGCAACGGCGAACGAATAGGCTCGCCGATGGCGACGAGCAGTCGATGCGGAAAAGCGCAGGCCGGCCTGTTGGCACATGACGATTCAAGGAGCCGCGATAACAAGCGGCCATGCAAGCGGCGCGCAGCCGGGGCCCCGCACAGCACGACGCTTGCGAGCGCGCGATCGAAACGACCCGCGCTCGCTCGAACAAAACAATTCGCGCAACACAGCCGTAGCGCATCTTGAAGCCGCAGGACGGACCTGCGGCTTCTTTCATTTTTAATTGAAGAAGGCACACGGAACGCAAGGGCTATCCCAGCCAATGGGCGTTTTTGCGCATGGCCTTAAGAAGCGCCCAGTTACGCTGCTTCATGCGCGGATCGCGCAAGTCGCGCTGAAACGACGAAAACGCCGCGTAAGGCCGACCGAACACGAAGCCGTGCGATGCAACGACAATCGGTTCGCGATAAGCGCGCGCCAGCAAATCGGCAGCGAGCGCATCGGCTACCACCAACATCAATGGGTCGAGCGCTTCGATGGCTGCGAAAAGGCCCTTCTCCCGATGCGCCGCTGCATCGAGCAAGACGCGATCGACGGGATGAGGCGTCTGAGCGACATCTACCTCGGCCTTGGCCTCCGCCTCAGCATCGATCCCTGCCTCGACTTCCGCTTCGGTCTTCGCCCCGGCATCAGCCGCCGCATTGTCGCGGCCCTTCTGCGCAAGCGCACCCGGACTCCCTATCCCACTCGCGTTCAAAAACACCGGATCGGGAAATCCGAGCCCTGCACAGGCGGCCGAAAGCGCCGCACGGCCCTCTTCGTCCAAGCCTTCGGCGAATGCCACACACACGGCCGCATCGATGGGGCCATCGACGGCACGCTCGAAAGGCGCAAGAGCGCTTTTCTTCGCCTCAGCAAACATGTTGTTATTATTACCTGGATTTTTCACACCGTTTCCCTGTTCCCGGAAGCCCGTCGCCCTATCCGCATCAATAATAAGGCATGAGAAAAGAGATGCGGCCGGGCTGAACGCACGCCGCAGGCTCCGAAAAACCGATGCAAGGGAGATGCGCCATGTGCACGAACGGAATCAACACCGCCCAATTCGAGCAGATGATCGACCAGATCGACGACCACGTGAAGCTCGAACGCCGTTGGGTTCACAACCTGGGCCACCAGGCCGAAGACGCCGGCTATGAAACCGTCGGCGCGAAGCTGCACGAAGCAATGGCCCAGCTCGACGCCGTACGCGCCCTGCTTGACGACGCCAAAGACGCCCTCGAAGACGACGCGCGCGACGCAAGCGGCGTCACCGTGAAGCTGGTGTAGCCCATGGGCCGAGACCTCATGCGGTTCTCGGTCGCCATGCCCGAGGACTTGCTCATGCGATTCGACGCGCTCGTCGCCAAACGCGGGCTTGCCAAAAACCGCAGCGAAGTGGTGCGCGACCTCGTGCGCGAAGCGCTCATCGAGGAAGACTGCGCGCTGCCAGGCGAAGAGGTGATGGGCACGCTCACCATCGTGTTCGACCACCATTCGGGCGACGTGCGCGACAAGCTCGACACCATCCAACACGAATACTACGAACAAATCGTCACCTGCCTGCATGTGCACCTCGACGCGCACACCTGCATGGAAGTGGTGATTTTGCGCGGCGAAAGCGCATTGGTGCAGTCCATCTCCAACATCATTCTGGGAACCAAGGGCGTGACCCACGGACACCTGACCATGACCACAACGGGGCACGGACCGTATCAGGCGCCCGCAAGCAAGCAGGCCGCGATGACCTGGGCACACGAGCACCCGCACACACCCGCGAGCTCTGCGGTCTACCCCGTTCGCTAGCGCAGGAACACAGGATTTGCCGGACGCCCGCAACAACGCTTCGTTGGGGGCAGACCAGGCAGACGCCCCGCGCCAAACGTCCTCACAAACCAGCAACGCGGCGAACGCAAACCCGTTCGCCGCATCGGGAAGCGAACGCACCGTACGCATCATGTGCGCACCTTCGCAACAGCCGTCGAAAGCACGCGGCGCGTCCGGCATCCGACGGCGCGCAACGCGCGCGACACCCGAAGGCGAACGCGGCAGCACACGAACCGACAGGAGAATCATGAAAGAAGCTCTTGATATAGAAGTGCACGGCATCGTGCAAGGCGTAGGGTTTCGCCCCTTCGTCTATAAAGCCGCACGCAGGCATCTAATCTGCGGCTGGGTTCTCAACGCCACAGCGGGCGTGTTCATTCATGCCGAAGGGGAGTCGAAAAACCTCGACGATTTCGTACTCGAGATTTCCGACCATGCGCCGGCGGCATCGCGCGTCGACGAAATTCTTCTCAAAGAAGTGCCCCTGGCTGATTTCGAAGACTTCTCAATCCGCTTTTCCGACGAGGCCCAAGCCCAGACCACAACGCTGGTATCGCCCGATCTGGCAACCTGCCCGGAATGCGCGGCCGAGCTGTTCGATCGGGAAAACCGCCGTTACCATTACCCCTTCATCAACTGCACCAACTGCGGCCCGCGCTTCACAATCGTCGACAAACTGCCCTACGACCGCAAGCACACGTCCATGGAGAAATTCCCCATGTGCGAGCAGTGCGCCTCCGAATATTCCGATCCCGAAGATCGCCGCTTCCACGCGCAGCCCGACGCCTGCTTCGAATGCGGTCCGCACCTGACGTGGCGAACGGTTGACCGGACACTCGCGGCCGAAGCCGACCTGACCCGCCACAATGATGCCGAGCGCAGCGGCAACGCAACCGACACGGACGGCACGCCGCGCGTAGGTGTCGACGCCGCTTCGTCCGATGCGATCATCGATGCGGCCGTCGCGCTCATGAAACGCGGAGGCATCGTCGCCATAAAGGGCCTCGGGGGCTTTCACCTGGCATGCGACGCGCGCAACGCCGACGCAATGGCCGAGCTGCGCAGGCGCAAGCGCCGCGGAACCAAACCCCTTGCGGCAATGTATCCCACACTCGACGCGCTGCGCGAAGACTGCCTGGTGGGAGACGCCGAAGAGCGCCTGCTCACCGGATCGCAGCGCCCGATCGTGCTGCTGCGTAAAAAACCCGGCGCGCGCTTTGCCGAAGGCTTGGCCGACGGCCTGGGCGAAGTGGGCGCCATGCTGCCCTACACGCCGTTGCAGCACCTGATGCTTGCCGCGTTCGGCGGGCCTTTGGTCATGACGTCGGGCAACCTGCACGACGAACCCATTCAGACCGACGACGACGCGGCGTTCGTCGCGCTGCACGACATCGCCGACGCGTTCGTGGGCAACGACCGTCCGATTCGCTGCCGCTTCGACGATTCGGTCGTGCGCGTCATAACCGCAGGCAGCGCTGGGGAAGCGGTGCAAACCGTACGCCGCGCGCGCGGATTTGCGCCCATGCCCATTGCAACCGGCAAAACCGACGGCACCACGCTGCCCGACGGCTCGCCGCATGTAATCGTGGCGGCCGGACCCGAGCAGAAAAACACCTTCTGCCTGCTGCGCGGGGGCGACGCCTTCGTCAGCCAGCATATCGGCGATATGGAAAACGCCGAGACCTACGATTCCTGGCTCGATGCGCTTGCCCACTTTGAGAAGTTGTTCGAAGCGAAGCCGACCGCTGCGGCATGCGACATGCATCCTGAATATCTGTCCAGCAAATGGGCAACCGAACGCCACGACGAAGGCATGCCTCTGTGCAAAGTGCAACATCATCATGCGCATATCGCCGCCGTCATGGGCGAGAACAACCTGGACGAGGCCGTGATCGGCGTGGCCTTCGACGGCACGGGCTACGGCGTGGACGGCGCGATCTGGGGCGGCGAGGTCATGCTGTGCAACCGAACCGATTTCGAACGCTTCGCCAACTTCTCCTATGTGCCCATGCCGGGCGGCGCGGCGGC
>JAUNLI010000151.1 GCA_030532315.1 Slackia sp. | reverse complement strand
ACGAAACGTTGATGAAGGTGGTCGAACAGACGCTGCGCCTTGATATGAGGCCTCCCGTCCAACGGATTGCTTCGAGGTGACCTCTGTTTCTTTCATCGCCGAATATCTCGTGCTCTCCTCGAACACTATTCGCAGCCGCAGTAAGACCCCTGTCGAAGGGCAGTGCGCGGTCGGGTGCAACGATTGCCGCATCCGACTTGCGGCTTTCGTGCGGTTTTGCATTTTGTGCCGAAAACAAACGATGCCCGTGGTCGAATGCGGCCACGGGCATCGTTTAAGGGAGGGGAAGATAAGGATGCGTTCGATGCGTGTCGGTTACAGTGTGCGTCCCACGTCGTTGCCGCCACGGACTGCCATGGCGATGTTGAACGGTTCGGCAGCGTCGCCGATCACGTAGGTTTCGGTCACGGACGTGGCGTCTTTGAGCGAGGAATCGGCAAGCATGTCCGCGCCGTTGACGATCGCGTCGCACGGCACCACTACCTCGGTGCCCACTTCGGTGGTCACCACGATTTCGCCTTCGCGTGCTTCTTTGATTGAAGCGCTCGGATAGACGTTGAGGCCCAGGGAATAAAGCGCCGTGGTCATGAAGCGCATGGCATGCTGAGATTGCTGCTTGTCAAGGTCGGCGTTCGCGCTGGGCGTCACCATGGTGACATGCTTCTTGTGAACCATAAGCCACAGCGCCGCGTCGAACGCCTGGGCGTTCGAACCCCACACGACGACGTTTTCGCCCAGGTCGGCGGTCATGAACTGTTCGAAGTCGACAATCAGGCCGTCGGCAGCGCCCGACACTTCAAGCGTGTCGCGCAGGCCGCCCGTGGCAATGACAAGCGCATCGGGGGCGACGGATTCCACAAGCGCCGCGTCGACTTCCTTGTTCAGGTTCACTTCGACGCCCGTGATTTCGAGCTGGCGCTCCAGATAGGCGGAGAAATCGTCGAGGTTCTCGTGCGGGCCTTTGACGTTACTGGCGAACTCGAGCCTTCCGCCCACGGAGGCTCCCTTCTCATAGAGGGAAACCTTGTGTCCGCGTGCGGCGGCGATGCGTGCGGCCTCCATGCCAGCAGGGCCGGCGCCCACCACCATGACGTTTTTCACGGTTTCGGCTGCGGGCAGCTCGTAGGTGGCGGGACCGTCTTCGCGCATGACACGCTGGGTGAGGGCGTTCACGCGGCAATAGCCCATGGCGGCGTTCATCTCGTTGCTGCCGATGTGGCAGTGCAGGCAGCGCGTGCACGGGGCAATCTCGTCACGACGGCCTTCGCGCAGCTTGTTCACGTATTCGGTGTCGACGGTCAAAGGCCTGGTCATCATGTAGAAGTCGGCCTTGCCGTCGGCAAGTGCCTGCTCGAAGTAATCGGGGGCGTGCGCGGGGTCCATGTAAGTCACCGTACCGCAGGGGATCGAGACGGCCTCTTTGTAGCGCGCCACCACGTTGAGCAGCATGCCCGCGCCGCTGTGGTTGCCGATGAGCTGGCCTTGCCAATGGCGGCTGAAATCGTATTGGGTGCCGTAGCCCGTGGCGCCCTCGATGCCGTTGAGAATGAAGTACAGATCGCTTCCGAACTGGCAGGGGTGGTTGCCCAAAGGTCCAAGGCGCAGGTGCAGCGAGTCGCAGCCGGCTGCTTCGAAAAGCTTCGCGAGCTCGATGCCCTCCTCGACCGTAGTCACCATGCTATGCGGAGCGGTGAGCGTGTTGTCGAGGTTCATGAGCGTTGCGTTGTTGGTGAGGTTGTCGTTGTCCTCGATGCAGTCCATGAGAACCTGCACGACGAAGTCTTCGCCGCATGCCTCTTTGGTCTTTTGGATGAATTCGGTGACGAAGCGTGCGCGGTTCTCAAAGCTGCCTGCGCCGTATTCGTCGGTGCGGGTGTTGTAGACGCGCGAGAGGAACTTTTCGCCCATGTTGAAGCCTGCGGCATTGATTTCGATGGCTTCGAAGCCCATTTCTTTCAGGCCCTTCGCGATGGCGACGCCTTCGTCTTCGATGGCAAGGATGTCGTCGACCGTGAGGGTGGAGGGGTCGACGCCCATGTGCGCCCACTGATATCCCAGGTGCGCGCCGTATTTCTTCACTTCGTCGGAAAGTTTCTTGCCAAAGGCCTTCATTTCGTCGGTGATGATGCCGCCCGTGATTACTTCGCCCTCGACCCAGATCATCTCGACGCCGCCCTTGGCGAAGTTGACGTAGTACTGGAACAGCTCGTCGGTCAGGCCGACAAGATAGGTGGCCGAGCCAGCGGCCGATTTCACCATGCGGTGGTTCAGCTCGATGGGGCCGAGCTTCCAGGGAGAAAACAGCGTGGTGAGTTCGGAATCTGCGGAACGGTAATCGTAATCCTGGGGATTGAGTTGTGCGGCGGCGATGACGTCGCTCGCCTCGGTCGCGGCGCTTTGCGTGCTTTCGACGGCGGCAGGCTTCGGTGCGCAGCCTGCAAGGCCTGCGACTCCGGTGGCAAGGCCGGCCGCGCCGATTCCGGTCAGAAACTGACGGCGTGACAGTGACATGGGTTCCCTCCTGTGTCGATCGAATCGGGTGTTTGTCGCATTCGCATCGCGCCCGATCGAACGGCGCGACGCGAATCGTGCGGCGCATTTGCGTTTTCGCATCAGCGCTGCATTTCGCGTCGTCATGGTAGGGGTTCACGCGGAGGCCACGCTTCACACCGGTTTGGTGAAAGTTTTGTTTTCCCTGTTCGGACGTTTGATCCACATAGGATGGGTGAATTCGGCCGCACCGTGTGCGCAACGTGCGCGCGGCGGTTATGGCATACTTTCCCGCGGGGAAATTCGACAGAAAGGGAGGGAAGCCTTGCTCGGGGGCTTTGATTTCGAACGCAGCGATCAGCGGCCGTTTCGTGCGGCGGCATGCGTCGGCTATGCCTTGCTGCTCTATGTCTGCCAAATGACGCTATGGGGAGGCCTCCTTCTTGCCTCGCGAATTTCCTTCGACGTACTCGACCTTATTAAGACGTGGTCGGTTCCTTTGTGCGCGGCTTTGGCTCTTGTGTGCATCGGTGCGGCAATTGTGTCGAGACGCTTGTCTCCGTTGTCTTGGTGTGATGTGCTGTTTGCCGTTGTTTCGTGCGTGGCGATCGCCAGCGGCTATCTTGTTGCCGTGTGGACGGGTGGCGTCGTTGTTCTCGTATGCCTGGGCGCCGCGCTTCTCGGGGCGGGCTTGGCATTGGCGTTTTTAGCCTGGTGTGCGCCGTTTTCCCGCATGGGACTTGGCCATGCAACCGATACGGTGCTTTGCGCGGTGGTTTTAGGATCGGCGCTCTCGCTTGTCTCGTCGCTGCTTTCGATGGAAGGCCTCGAGGTTTCGTTTTTCATTGCGGTCGCGCTTTCGAGCGTCCTGCTTTTCTTCTGCCGCACACGGGGCGGTACTGGTGCCGAATGCGCGCACGAAAGCCGCGCTGGTGCGTGCCCCTCGTCGACGTCTTCCTTGTTGAAGGAATCGTTCGAAAGCGTTCGCATGCCGCTTTTGTGCGCATGTGCCATTGCATTCGCCGTGGCCATCACGCGCATGATGTCGCTTACGATGGCGCCGGACATGAGTGTGGGCATTGGCGTGCTGGGTGTTTTGTTTGCGGGCTGCGCTGCTTTGCTTCTTTTGGTCGTGCTTCGAAAGAGGGGTTCCCACGTCAGCATCCCTTCGCTTTTTCAGATTCTGTTTCCCGTGGTGGCAACGCTTCTGCTTGTCATGTCGGCGGCAGGTCCTGTGATCGCCGTGCTGGTGGGTGCTGCGGTGTTTTCGATCCATTCGATCATGTTCGCCTTGGTGATGCCGGCGTGCATCGAGGGCGCCGCCAAAACGGATGCTTCCACCTCGTCTGTCTACGGTTTGTTTGCGGGGGCGGTTTACGCTTTGTTCGCTTTGGCAACCTGGATAGGCGCGTCGTTGTTCGCGGGGGCGGGCTTCGGGCCGTCGGTGTCGTTGGTGGCCGTGCTGCTTGTGTTCTACGTGCTTGCTATGGCGTATGCGTTCGCTCAGCGTCGTCTTTCCCACGCTGCGGATGCTCGCGATGGCGCGAATGGGCAAGCTGGAGGGGTGTTTGCGGCGGGCGCGCCTTCGCCTGATGAGTCTTGCGGGGCCGGCCAGGCTGCAGGCGAATCTGCCTGCATGAACATGGTCGGCGGCGAAGCTGATGCGCCGTCGTGCGACGAGGCGTGTGCGCAGAGCGATGCCGAATCCGATGTGGAAAGCGCGGCGGAGACGCGAAAAGACGAAGACCCCATTGAGCGCCGGTGTCTCAATGTTGCGTGCGCCTATGGCTTGAGTCCGCGAGAGACCGACGTTTTGGTGGCGTATGCTCACGGACGAAACGTTGCATATCTTGCCGAACATCTCGTGCTCTCCTCGAACACTATTCGCAGCCACAGCAAGACGCT
>JAUNLI010000150.1 GCA_030532315.1 Slackia sp. | reverse complement strand
GTCCTCGGAAGACCCGTCGTCTCGTACCCCTTCGCCGCCGACCCGCTTCGAGCAATTCGACCGTCTTTTGTTTTATTGGATCGCCGTATCGCACGAAACCATCCAGAAAAAGAAGTCGGACTGGAAACAAAAGCTTCCAGTCCGACTATCGCAGGGAACCTCGTCTTCTCAACGATGAAAGAAACGCACTACGCGGCCCGCCATTCCCCTTTCGGCTCATCCATATGTCCCGTATCTTTGGCATAGCCGTAAATGGAAGAGCTTTCAAGCGTCAATCGGCCTCGTTTCTTCATCGACGCATCGAAGAGGCAGACGAGCAAGAAATCAAAACCAGCGAGACACCTAACAGGCTTCAGCCTGGCGAACGCGCATAATCGAGACCGCATGCAACCCTGTGCCCTCAAGCATGGCTTCCAGCAAGACGTCGGGCCTCAAGCTGCCCGTCTTCTTCGCCTCGAGCGTGAACGAAAGCGAGGCGTCGCCGCGCTCCATCTCGCCCACGATGAATTCAGACGGCACGAGCACTTTCTCTTTCTTCTTGCGCACCACCACGATTTGCTCGGGAATCATACAGGCAGCGACAGCCTTGCGCAGCGCGTCGGCATCGTCGCGGCCATCGTCGAACGCAAGACAAGCCTCATAGGTGGAATACGGATATGCCACGCTGGCAGCCGCGTCCTCCTTGGTGATGTAGCGCGCATCAAACGGCATAAGGTCATGCGCGCTTGCGGCGCGCAGGCGCTCGAGAGCGCGAGCGGGTGCGACATATTCCGTCAATTGGACATCGAAGACTTCCTCTTCTCCTCCGACACCTACCGGCAGCGCAGCACCGAAAGCCATCTTCATATGAGGCGAAAAACCCTGGCTGATCGCATAGGGCAAATCGGCTCGGCGCACAGCGCGCTCAAGAGCACGTGCGACTTCAAGATGAGACAGCATCACAAGACGACCCGCCATGCGATACGTCACACGCAAACGAAAATCAGCCATGGCGCACCTCCTGCGTCTGGATAGCGGTATTAAGCCCCATGCATACGCCGCACGCCGAACAATGGTCGAACGTGCAATCGGGCGTGGTCTTTTCCTCCTGTGCGAGCTTTCGTTCACGTTGCAGGAATTTCATGAACAGGCCCGCAGACAGATGAGACCAGGGCGGAATGTAATCGGTGTCATACGTAGCCTGCGCAACCGCCTCCATGCTCACACCGCATTCCTCGCATGCCTTCTTCCAAAGATCGAGCGAGAAATGCTCCGTCCATGCATCGAAACGGGCGCCGGAGCGCCAAGCAGCCTCCACAACATCGGCCACATCGCGTCCGCCGCGACTCATCATCGCCTCGACGAGCGAAACGTCGGGCTCGTGCCAATGAACATCGACTGCACGATATTTCACCGAACGGCGCAAAAGGTCGATGCGACGCTGGGCTTCTTCGGGCGCAATCTGGCCATCCCACTGAAACGGCGTCTGCGCCTTGGGGACGAACAGCGCGCACGAGATGCTTACGCGCACGTTGCCGCGCTGGTTTTCAGGAACGGCTTTCTTCGCGCGGTCGTATGCACGCTGCGCAAGACTTGCGATGCCTTTGATATCGTCATCGGTCTCGGTAGGCAAGCCGATCATGAAGTAAAGCTTGCAGCGACGCCAACCCGCCGCAAACGCCGCGTCGATAGCTCCGAAAAGATCGTCTTCGGTCACGCCTTTGTTAATCACATCGCGCAAGCGCTGTGTGCCCGCCTCGGGAGCGAACGTCAATCCGCCGCGCTTGCCGCCCGCAACGAGCTCGGCCATCTCAATGCCGAAGGAGTCAAGACGCTGGCTTGGAATGGAAACCGAAATTCCCTTCCCTTCGAGCGCGCGGTTGAGCCTACGCAAAATCTGCTCGATCTGACTGTGGTCGGTCGAAGAAAGCGAGGTCAGACTCACCTCGTCGTAGCCCGTCTCGGACAGGCCGCGACATACCGCGGCCACGATATTATCAGCCGAGCGCTCACGGACCGGGCGATACATCATGCCGGCCTGGCAAAAGCGGCATCCGCGCGTGCAGCCGCGAAGGATTTCCACGTTGAAACGATCGTGAATCACTTCGGTATAAGGAACGACCATCGGCTCATACGCGTCGGAATCGGCGAAGCCTTCCCAAAGGCGCTTTTCGATAAGCATGGGAACGTCTTCATAGCGCGGACGCACCCATGAACCCTGCTCTTGCGCCTGTTCTTCGTCGAGAACGTCATAAAGCGACGGAGCATAGACGCCGTCGATTTTCGCCATGGCGTGCAGCATCTCGGCACGCGTCGCGCCTTCGGCCTTCATACGACGATGCAGTCGCAAAAGCTCGGGCAGCATCTCCTCGCCTTCGCCAAGCATGATGGCATCGAAAAACGGCGCATACGGCTCGGCGTTGAATGCACACGGACCGCCCGCGAACACCATGGGGTCATCCTCGGCACGTTCGGTCGCATGCAGGGCGATGCCGGCCAGATCGAGAAACTCGAGCACGTTGGTCGCTGCAAGCTCGTGAGGAAGCGTGATGCCGACGGCGTCGAACTCGGCAATCGGAGCGCAGCTTTCCAGCGAAAACGCAGGGATGCCTTCGCGACGCATGAGGTCGCACATATCAGCGGCGGGCAAAAACGCACGCTCAGCCGCCATGTCCTCCACGGCATTAACGCAATTGCACAGAATGCGTACAGCCTGATTCGCCTGCCCGAGCTCGTAGGTGTCGGGATATGTCATGCAGAAACGATACGAAGCCTCGGGCTTGTATGTGCATCCCCATTCATGGTTCAAATAACGCGCAGGACGCTCGACCGCACGGCCAGCCTGGCGCAAAAGCCCTTCGATACGGGGCCAAAGATCCGTCATAGAATTTCCTTGTCTATCGTGATTCGTATCCATGCATCCATCGTGGGCAAAAACTAGCGACCGACGCGTTCGTTGGCCTGCTTAACGGCGCTCGCCGCCGTGCGCACAACGCTGCGCGCACCTGAAACAGCCCTTGAAGGCGCTGTGCGAACAGCCTCTTTCGCACGCGACGCCGCAACTTGACGTGCCTGCCTGCCCATCTGTGATGCGGCCTCTTTCGCAACACGACCCGCACGACTCGATTCCGCCGCATCAACCACGGCTTTACGCGCATCTCCGAGCATGCCCGCAAGACCCGCCGCATTGCCGCCATGCTCGAAATATTCAATTGCAGCATGCCCCATGGCGGTCGTTCCCGCATAGCCGACGCCCGCCTTGACCGCCCATCCAAGAGCAGGAACCACGCCGAGCGCCTGACGAGCGACGGCACGGCATGCAAAGCCTCCTCCGACCACCGCAGCAAGTTCTTTCACACGCTCGGCATTGAGCGGCTGACCGTATGCGGCCGCGATCTGCAGAATCATCTTCGCCTGATTAAGCGTCATGATGGGCAGATCGGCCCCGGGGATGAACGCGACAAAACCAACGCCTGCATTCTGGATGGACGTAGCACGCACCGCCTCGACGGAAAGAGGCCTGCGAACGAAATCGAACGCCTGGGCGAACGCAAGGCGCTTGGCCTTGAATGCCGCCACGACCCATTCTCCCATGCGACAAGAAAGCTCTGCACGAAACGCCTCCGTCAGCGGAACGGGCTCGAGTGCAAAGGGGTCGTTTCGGTCGAACGGCGCATAGACATCAGGCGATTCTGCATCGTTTTTCGTGATATCGATCGGTTCGGCAAGCATCACCACGCTGCCGTCTTTAATCACAGGGGCAATCAGATCGGCCTGAGGGATGCCGAACCCGCGCTCGTTCGCCGTTGCTTCGACCAGGCTAGGAAGCGTTGTCACCACCATGACGGGAATGCCCGCGTCACGCACACGCGCCGCAACCTCCCCCACCTCGGATGTCACGCCTGCAGCAATCACCGCCATGTCACTGTGCGGATCGAAAACCGCTGACGCATCGGAGAAATAGTTCACCGACACACGGGCCTGGGCAGAGGCGCTCGCAAACGACGAACGCACAAACGCAGCGACGTCAGCAGGGGCCGTATCGTCTATCATCACGGAAACGCACAACGGAACCGAACGCGCTGCTTCGACATCGGTCGCCTCCTGAAACACTGCCATTACATCGATAGGTATTTTCATTGGGACTCCCCCTTGAAAAATCGATTCGGTCGGAATCGCATACAAGAACATGAAGCGATCTGCCATGTGGTTACCTTACCATGGGTGTGCCAGGGCAAGGCCGTCTCAATCGGTTCTCCGCACTTCCGTATACTAACGGTGGGCGTAAACCGATCCAATCAATCCGAGCAATGAGAAGTTGACCAGCATGAACGACGATCCGTAGCTCATAAACGGCAACGGAATGCCCGTGACCGGCATCAAGCCGATATTCATGCCGATGTTCTCGAGAATCTGGAAC
>JAUNLI010000149.1 GCA_030532315.1 Slackia sp. | reverse complement strand
GCCCTGTTCAGGCGAAACGAGGAGATTTGGGGTACACGTTTTGTCCTATAAGCCTTTATGCACAGGTTTTTTAGGCGGCTTTCACAATGGGGCCGGCCCTCCCCTTTCGTTGGAATCACGGCTCTTTCGGTTTGCCGGAGCTGCATGGCTTCTGTGCCTGCAGTTTGTCACCTCTCTGGGCTTTTCCTGCGAATTCATTGCGTTACCTCGGTCGATGCTATAATGACACGCCGCAAAAAGCGGGAGGAATGAAGGTGAAAGGGGTAATGTGAACCGTATCGAAGCGCTCAATATTCTTGGCCTCGATGACGATGCCACGCCCCAAGACATTAAGACCGCCTACAAGGAGTGCGTCCAGATTCTTCATCCCGATCGCTTTGCGGGCAATAAAAAACTGCAAGAGCGTGCGACCGAGCAGTTCAAGCGCCTTCAGGATGCTTACGATTTCTTGCGGTCGGGCCGTGCGTCGAAATCGGCGGCGGGTTCGGCTCGCGCCTCGCGATCGGTTTCGTACGTCGAAGCCCAGCTTGCGGGCTTGGCTGCTGCCCGAACGCAGCTCGTCACGCAACGCGATGCGGTGTATGACGAGAGACGCAATGCGGCTATCATGATTGCCATCGGCGCCGTCGGTGCGGTTCTGGGGCGCCGAATCATTTGGATTGCGGGCATCGCGGGAGCGCTCATCGTGTGGGGCATCGTGTCGCTGATAGCGGCATGCCAGAATATCTCCACCATCAACGAACACCTCAAAGAAATAGAAATGCAAAAACGCCAGCTGGAAGAAGATTGGGAAGAAGAACGATGAAGCAAGAACACCTTCGTAATGTAGCCATCATTGCGCACGTCGACCACGGCAAGACCACCATGGTCGACCGCCTGTTGGGCGCGGCCAATGTGTTCCGCAGCAACCAGCAGGTCGAGGAGCGCGTGCTCGACAGCAACGACCAGGAGCGTGAGCGCGGCATCACCATTTTGTCTAAAAACATTTCCATCCAATATAAGGATACGAAGATCAACGTCATCGACACGCCCGGCCATGCCGATTTCGGCGGCGAGGTCGAGCGCGTGCTTAACATGGCAGATGGCGCGCTGCTGATCGTCGATGCCTACGAGGGCCCCAAGCCCCAGACTCGATTCGTTTTGTCTCATGCTCTTGAATTGGGCTTGCGTATCGTCGTGGTCGTCAACAAAATCGACCGCCCCAATGCCGACCCTCATGGCGCAGTCGACAAGGTGTTCGACCTCATGGTGGAGCTCGGCGCAAACGACGAGCAGCTTGATTTCCCCGTGGTATACTCTTCGGCTGTGAACGGCTATGCCCGTTTCGAGCCCGAAGATGACAACATGGACATGATTCCCCTGCTCGACACCATCCTGAAAGAGATTCCCGCTCCTGAGGTCGAAGTCGACGCTCCCGTGGCGTTGCAGGTGTGCACGATTGACCACAGCAGCTACGAGGGACGCATCGGCATCGGCCGCCTGCATAGCGGCGCCATGCACGAAAAGGAGCTCGTGCTGGTGAAGAAGTCTGACGGCAGCGATTACAACGCCCAGGTTCGCAAGGTCTACACCTTCGAAAATCTGGGTAAGGCCGAAGTGACCGAGGCCCAGGCGGGCGACATTATCGCGGTCATCGGCATCGAGGACGCTGACATCGGCGACATCATCACCGATCGCGAGAATCCCGTGGAGCTTGCTCCCATCGCCGTCGAAGAGCCTACGATGGCCGTTGTGTTCGAGGCTTCTACAAGCCCGATTGTCGGCCGCGAAGGCGATATCGTGGGCGCTCGCCAGCTCAAGGAGCGCCTGATGCGCGAAAAGGAGAGCAACATCTCCATGCGCATCGAAGAGACCGAGGATCATTCCGGCGTCCGCGTGGCGGGTCGCGGCGTTTTGCATCTGTCCGTCCTTATGGAGACGATGCGTCGCGAAGGCTTTGAATTCCAGGTCGGCCGTCCTCAGGTGGTGTACAAGATCGACGAGCATGGCAACAAGCTCGAGCCGATCGAGGAGGCCACGGTCGATGTTCCCAATGATTATGCCGGCAAGGTGATCGAAGTCTTGGGTACCGCGGGCGGCATCATGGAGGACATGGTCACCGACGAGGCGATGACTCATCTCACTTTCCGCATTCCTTCTCGCGGCACCATGGGTTTGAAGACGCGCGTCCTTAATGTGAGCCATGGCGAAGCCATTCTGTTCCATCATTTCCGCGAGTACGGCCCGTATTCCGGCGAAATGAACGGCCGTAAAAACGGCGGCATGATCGCTATGAGCACCGGTAAGGCAGTGGCATATGCGCTCGATACGTTGCAGGAGCGCGGCCGTCTGTTCGTGAGCCCTGGTGATGAGTGCTACGAGGGAATGATCGTCGGCGAAAGCGCCAAAGAGGGCGACATGGTGGTCAACGTCGAGAAGGCGAAGTCTCTCGGCAACCAGCGTTCTTCGACGGCTGACAAGGCGATTCAGCTTACGCCTCCGATTACGTTCACGCTTGAGGAGGCGCTCGAATACATCGAGGACGACGAGCTTGTCGAAGTCACGCCCCAGAGCATCCGCCTGCGCAAGCGTCTGCTTTCTGCAGTCGATCGCCGCAAGGCCAGCAAGAAGTAAGAAGCGCCGAGAAAAGAAGACGAGATTCTTCGGATTTCGCGCGTAACGACCCGGGCCGAGATGGTTTTTCGGCCCGGGTTTTTTTCGTAAAGCTTCGGAACCGTCCGAAGCTAGAGGTTCCGAAGGCGAGAAGACAGGCGTTTTCCCAGGTGGAACCATTGTGTTTCGAATGGCGGTGCGGGGTCTTCGCCAGCAAGAGGATGCATGCGTTATGAGTGTATTGTGTACGGCGCATCGGTCTTTCAGCCGTGTGGCACAATACGGACGCTGACACCAAGGGAAATCCCTTGTTATTACCGTTTTGAGAGGTGTGACTCATGAAGACTTCAGGCTTGTTGAGGGCAGCGTGCGTTGCGGCCCTGACGGTCACGTGCGGGCTTGGCCTTGTCGCGTGCTCGGGCGGCTCCGACGCCGATGCATCGGGTGCCGACATCAATGACGTTTCGGGCGGCGTTGCTGCCACGGTGAACGGCACCGAATTGGGAGAAAAGGCCATTACCGCCTATATCGACAAGTTTCGTTCTTCCAACGGCTTGACTGAAGATTCCGATTGGGCCCAGTGGATGGTCGATAACGGACTCGATGCGACGGCTGTGCGCGAAGAGGTTATCGACTACTACGTGAGCCAGGAGCTCATCCGCCAGGCTGCCGAAGAGAACGGCGTTGCCGTCGACGACGCTCAGGTCGACGAGCAGATTTCCACCATGCGTGGCTATTACTCTTCCGATGAGGAATGGAACAACGCTCTTCAGGCCGTGGGCGTTACCGAGGACCAGTATCGCGACATGATCAAGCTCAACCTTACCGAGGCTGGCTTGAAAGACAAGGTTGCCACGGCTTCCGAGCCTACCGAGGAAGAGCTGCTGCAGTATGCCCAGATGTATGCTTCCGCATACGATGGCGCCAAGAAGTCGAGCCATATCCTGTTCGCCTCCGATGACCAGGCGACGGCCCAGGAAGTTTTGGACAAAATCAACGCGGGCGAGCTTGATTTCGCCGAGGCTGCGACGCAGTACTCCACCGATGAAGGATCCAAGGCCGATGGCGGCAACGTGGGCTGGGATAAATTGACCTCGTTTGTCGAGGAGTATCAGACCGCGCTTGACGGCCTTGAGAAAGACCAGGTGAGCGGTCTTGTCACGACGAACTATGGCATTCATATCATCAAGTGCACCGACGTGTTCACCGCTCCCGAAGAGGTGACTTCCATCGATCAGGTTCCGACCGAGTTTGCCGATAGCATCAGGCAGTCCGTCGAGACCGCAAGCAAGAGCCAGGCCTATAGCGATTGGTACAAGGAGTACAAAGAGGGCGCCGAAATCGTTATCAACGAGATGCCTGCCGACGCTACCTACAATGTCGACACGACGGGCCTGACCCCCACTTCGTCTTCTGACGTGGCCGTTCCCGGCGTTCCGGGTAGCGACTCCAGCGAAGAAGCTTCCGCCGAAGGCGACGCTTCTGCCGAGGACGAAGCCGCAGGCGAAGAGGGTGCGGCCGAGGATGCCGCCGCTGACGAGGCATCTGCTGATCAGGGTGCCGAGGATTCCTCTCAGATCCCCGAGACCAATCCCGACGCATCGAGGCAGTAGCATTCTCGCGATCGGAAACGCCGATTCGACTACTTTATGGACCGCCACTTGTGCGGTCCTTTGTTTTTTCTTAAATCCTCTGGCAATTCCCGAAACTTTTGGTATACTGCATTTCCGCTGCATGAATTACATGCACCAATCGAATATGGAGAGATGTCCGAGCTGGCCGAAGGAGCACGATTGGAAATCGTGTATG
>JAUNLI010000148.1 GCA_030532315.1 Slackia sp. | reverse complement strand
ATCGCTATGATTTCATGCACGATTATTTGACTGCCGTTCGGCATCAAATACGAAATTCTTCTTGAAAACCGGTCGCGCAATGGTATCTTGCGTGCAGGTGATAAGGGCTCGCCTTATTGCGAGCGCCGATGTGTCTAATAGAAGGAGTCTGTCATGCCTCATCCCGTACTTGAGACCGATGAATGCATCGGCTGCGGTATCTGCGTAGACGCGTGCCCGCAGGGCGTTTTGGAAATTGCCGGCGGTGTTGTGGTGCTTGAGAACGAAGACGCCTGCATCGCATGCGGCGACTGCGTCGAAGAGTGCCCCATGGGCTGCATCACCGAAATCGTCGAGGACTAGTTCGGCATTTCACGTGTATCGCAACGAGTTCAAAGGCCGTCTGACCAGTTCAGGCGGCCTTTGTGTATCTGCCGCGTCCGTCGGACGCCTTCGGTTTCGGGCGCGTTGACCCGTAGCGGGTCTTCGCCTTCATTTGTCCTGGTTCTGCTTTCGTCCGACTCTCGTGCTTTGTTGTATGCGAAATGCGGTCGATGGCTCTTGTTGTCGTAAAATCGCGAACAGATGCAGAAAAACTGCAGGAGGCGGTCTTTCCAGGGGTTCGATTCGGTCTGTTTTTGCTTGTTTCGCGCCGCTGTCGACGAAAATGTTTTCAGCGAGCTGGGGTTTTGCGTTGCTGTTGCGCGTGCCGAGCTCTCTCAATGACCGCTTACTGCAAAAAAGCTGCAATTTTTCGTCGCGGGGGCGCAAGCTCCTGCTTTTGTTTGTCCCTATGTTTTTGGGTGCTGCCGAGTGGTTGCCACCAGTCCAGGCGGCGCGCTTGGCCGCCGCGGGCTCGTCGCGTCGCGCTCGAAACGACTGCGGGCATGAGAGGGAGGAGGCCAAGATGGCCGAAGGCAATTCTGCAGAAAGCGGCTTCGCTGCGGATCGTCGATGCGAATCATTCGATTCGTTCGTGCGCACCATCGCGGCGCTGCGTGCGCCTAACGGGTGCCCTTGGGACCGAGAGCAAACTCACGAAAGCATCGCCCACAATATGATTGAAGAAGCGTTTGAGGCGGTCGATGCTATCGAGGCAGGTGACGTTGCCCATATGCGCGAAGAGCTGGGCGATGTGCTTTTGCAGGTGGTTTTGCAAAGCCAGATTGCAGCCGATGCGGGCGAGTTCACGATCGACGACGTGTGCCGCGAGGTCGATGCGAAGATGATACGCCGCCATCCGCACGTGTTCGGCGAAGCTGCCGCGAGCGACAGTGCGGCAGTGCTTGATATCTGGGATGCGGTGAAGGTTGAAGAAAAGAAGCGCGCCGATTCGCAGGCTGGCGAACGCACGGGTCTGCTCGACGGCGTTCCGACAAGTTTTCCTGCTCTGATGCAGGCGCAAAAGATTTCGCGCAAGGCTGCAGCCGTCGGGTTCGAATGGGATTGCATCGATGAGGTGTGGGCCAAGGTTGCCGAAGAAATCGAGGAATTCAAGGACGCTGAAACTCCCGAACAGGCGGAAGAAGAGTTCGGTGATATCTTGTTTGCCCTGGTGAATGTGGCGCGCTGGAGCCATATCGACTCCGAAGGGGCTTTGCGCCGCGCCTGTGCGAAATTCCGCCGCCGCTGGTCGTTTATCGAAGGGGCGGCCTGGGCGCAGGGACGCGATGTGTCCGACCTGACGCAGGCCGAGATGGAAGAGCTGTGGCAGCAGGCCAAGGCTCGCGAGTAGTCTCGGGGCGCCTACGTTGTGCCCGGCTGCGTTTGTCCGCGCGGCGCGTGCGTCCGTTCGCATCCTCGCGACAACGTGGCTGGCGTGCGGGTAGTGCTGGCTGCTCGTTCGCGCGTGCGCCCGTCAGCTAGCCCGCCTGCGTGTCCGTTTGCCCGTACGCTTGTTCACGTGTGGTGTCTGCTCACACCTGCTTGCACGTTCACTTGTTTGTCGCCCGTCCGCCCATGAGCGCATCCGCCTGCGTCTGCTCGTGTGCGGACGGAGTCTTTCGTTTCCTGTTGCGCTCCGAGCCTTGAAGGAGGGGCGATTCGGGCTTTTACCTCCAGCTCCGCTTTTCGCCTCCTCGATCTGCTCGTCGGCCTTTTCGTTAACGGTGTATTTCCTGGTTGTTGCGGCTCTGAAAAATCAGTGTCCAAAGCGGCGAAAATCGCGCCCTTCGGCGGAATTGCGCGTCGGACGGTGGCAATTTCTGTTTACCGTAATGCGCGAAAATAGAAAGACTCAAGTCAGGAGGCATGCCATGGGTAAATTCGACGGCAAGGTTGCCATCATCACGGGCGGCGGCAAAGGCGGCGGCATCGGCTGGGGCCTTTCCACGGCGTTTGCCAAAGAGGGCTGCAATCTGGCCATTACCGGCCGCAATGCGAAGAAGCTCGAAGACGCCAAAGAAGAGCTCGAGCGTCTTTACGGCGTCAAGGTGTTGTGCCTGCAGGCCGATGGCGGTGACGAGGAGCAGGTCAAAGCTGCAGTCAAGCAGACGGCGGACGAATTCGGCCGTATCGACTTCCTGATTAACAACGCGCAGAATTCGGCGTCGGGTCTCACCCTGGTCGAGCATACCAAGGAAGATTTCGATAAGGCCGTTATGTCCGGTTTGTACGCAGCGTTCTTCTATATGAAGCACTGCCACCCGTACCTCAAAGAGGCGAAGGGTTCCGTGGTCAATTTCGCTTCGGGCGCAGGCCTTTTCGGCCGCTACGGCCAGAGCTCCTATGCCGCTGCGAAAGAGGGCATCCGCGGCATGACGCGCGTCGCTGCTACCGAATGGGGCCCTGACGGCATCAACTGCAACGTGATCTGTCCGCTCGTTATGACCTCGCAGCTGGCGGCGTGGAAAGAGGAGTATCCCGAAGCCTACGAAAAGCAGATCGGCGGCATTCCTGCAGGTCGATTCGGCGATGCCGAAACCGACATCGGTCGTACCGCAGTGTTTCTGTGCTCCGAGGATGCGAGCTATATTTCCGGCGAAACCATCACGATGCAGGGCGGCAGCGGTTTGAGGCCGTAGGGTTTTCGCGGACATCGCATTCGTATGCGTTTTGAAAGGCGGCTTTCGGGCCGCCTTTTCGTGTCTGGGCGAAGAGCCTGTTCGGGCGGGGCTGCTCGGATGGGGTTCGCCCGACGGCGAGCCTCCGTCTCGATTCATTCCACGTTTGCCTTGCTGCGCTTCGTGCGTTGTTCTCGTTTGCCGTGCGTTTTGTTTTGTCCAGGTTGGCGCCAGGGGCTACAAGTGCGCTTTTTGCATGATCGCGTCTTGTTCATGCATGACGGACATGCGAGAAGCGTTCGTTTTGCACTGAATTGTAAAATCTCGCCATTTTCACACGTTTTCGCAGGTGAAAGGCTCGCCGTACTTGCGCCATCGCAACGCGACTTTGCATTTATTTTACATTTGCAAAGTCTGTGCGAATCGTTTCGGCCGCTATACTTCTCACTCGATGGTTTCATGCAGATGCCCCCGTACGAATAGAGGAGAACGTTTCCGTGGACACCGCGCTTACCACCGCTTTGGGCCTTCTTGGCGGCCTTGCCATCTTCATCTTCGGCATGAATATGATGAGCGATAACCTGCAAAAGGTTGCCGGCGAAAAGATGAAGAACATCCTTTCCCTTTTGACGAAAAACCCGATTCTCGGCGTTTTGGCCGGTGCGTTGACGACGGCCGTGCTTCAAAGCTCGAGTGCTACCACGGTCATGGCGATCGGCTTCGTGAGCGCTCGCCTTATGGGTCTACCCCAGGCCATCTCCATTATTCTGGGCGCGAACATCGGCACCACGATCACGGCGCAGATTATCGCGTTCAAAATCACCGACTATATTCTGGCATTCGTGTTCATCGGTTTTTTGGTGTCGTTCATCGCCAAGACCGAGCGCGTCAAAAGCGTCGGTTTGAGCATTCTGGGCTTCGGCCTTTTGTTCCTGGGCATCGAGACCATGGGCGATTCGATGAAGCCTTTGGCCACGAGCCCCGTGTTCATCGACATGATTTCCCAGGTGGTCGATGTCCCCATTCTGGGCGTGGCCGTGGGCACGATCATGACGGTTATCGTGCAGAGCAGCTCTGCCACGATCGCCGTGCTGCAGAATCTGGCCGCTACTGCCGGCCCCGACGGTGTGACCAGCGTCATTGGCCTGACGGGCGCCATCCCCGTGCTTTTGGGCGACAACATCGGCACCACGATCACGGCGCTGCTTGCCAGCATCGGCCAGAGTCGCAACGCCAAGCGCGTAGCCGTGTCGCACAGCCTGTTCAACATTTCCGGCTGCCTGATTTTCATCTGGTTCATTCCCGCATTCGCTGCATTTGTGCAGGCCATCTCTCCTGCGGGTCCTGAAATCGAGGTTATTTCGCGTCAGATTGCGAATGCGCACACGTCGTTCAACGTGGCCATGACGCTTTTGTGGCTGCCGTTCATCTGGCTCATGGTGAAGATCGTCATGCGCATCATCCCCGAGAAGCG
>JAUNLI010000147.1 GCA_030532315.1 Slackia sp. | reverse complement strand
GTGCGAGAGCCCGCATTCTGTTCCGCTGCCAATGTTCCCCCTAACAAAAGATTCGAACCGTCCGCCTTGGAAGTGCCGCGTTGCGCATCGCGACCGCCTTCCCCCTTGCGAACGTCCTCCCTCACGCAGAGACACCCTGCGCCCTTGAAAAGAATCGACTGATTCTTTTGTCATAGGTTGTCATACATGTTGGGGATATTCAAGAAGTGAATATGGCAATATATGACAGTAATTATTCTATTTTGAGCATGATCACTGTCGAAAACGCCTGGAAACCGCCTCGAAGTCTACTTTTTCGAAACGTCGCCCACAAATCCGTCGGCAAAACTGCTCGGAAGAACGAGCGTGCCTCCCGCTTCCTCCATACTCTCGCATGCGAGATGCATGGTGCGCAAGCGCATAGCAGCGTCGTTGGCATCATAGCTTTCGGAGGCATCGGCGAGCATAGCGGAAATGTCCTGCTCAGCCTCAGCAAGCACAATGCGCGCATTGCGCTTGCGTTCGGCAACGGCCTCGGCGGCCATAGCTTTTTGCAGCTCTTTCGGAATGACAATGTCGCGCACTTCGACGTCGATGATGTCAATGCCCCAAGGAGACAGTTTCTGCTCGATGCGGTCTTTCAACTCGTCGTCAAGCTGTTCGCGACGCGTCGCCAACTCCGCAACGGAAATGCGGCCGATAGCCTCTCTCATGGAGGTCTGGGCAACCCAAGAAACCGCCGTTACATAATCTTCCACTTCCACGGCAGCCTTTTCGGGATCGAAGACCATCCAGAACAAAACGGCATCGACATTTACAGGAACCAAATCCTTCGTAAGCGTTTCCTCGGCTCCGAAATAGACTGATGCCACACGCTGGTCAATGCGTACCGTATAGAATTCGACGATGGGAATGGTAAATACGACGCCTGGACCCGCAACCCTGTGAAACCGTCCGAAACGCATGACGACGGCCTTCTCCCATTCCAAAACAATATGAATGGAATTGGACGCGAGAACTCCCGCAAAGCACGAAAGCAAAAGCGCAGCTAGCCCGATACGGCCCGCCGCCAACCACGACAACGACACCACGGAAACGAAGGCAACCGCAAAAACCGCCACGGAAAACGCAACGGCACCGTTGCGAGTGGTTCGTCTGCGTTCGACATGCGCCGACGACGCTCCGTCGAAGCGAAAGGCGCCATGAGCGTCTTTCGGTCCCTCTCCTTTGCGCTGCTTGGCGCTTTTCTTACCCATCGTTTCCCCTATCCCGCCTTTTCTCGGCATATGTAATAGCGATTTGCGATCAGCCTGCACAATTACGCACCGCGCGAAGCGCGATCGCGCTCCGCGTCGTCGAAACGAACGAGACGCATTCCGCCGCTTTTCGAAAATTCCCCGTCTGCCTGCGCGCCCCTTTGTTCCCTGATAGTCTTCAGAACCTGGCGCTCGGCGTCATCAAGCGTCATTCCCACCTCTAGGCAGCGCTTGAGATATTCGCGCGCCAGCCCCTCCGACACAGCGGAAAGAGACATGTCGCAGCGCTCGCTCACATCGGCGACGAAAGCCCCCTGCCGCCGCTTCGACACGATATAGCCGTCCTCCTCAAGACTGCCGTACACCTTGCTAACCGTGTTGTAATTCACGCCGACCTCAGCCGCCAAGCCGCGCACGGTCGGAAGCTGATCATCCGTTTTATAGTATCCAGAAGTAATTAGGTATATAAAACGATTCTTAAGCTGCAGCCATACGGGAAGACTGCTCTTCTCATTAATCTCGAAAAGCGCCATAATCTGCCATTCCAATCGAATCCGAATCGAGCGCAAACGTGTTCGCATGCGCATCTTCATGCGGATACGCAAGCTGCATATCCTGCCATTGGGCAGCTTCCACAGTGGACCACCTCAGGCACCATCCACCGAGCAAAATCAAAAACCCCATGAAAACACAGGCAAGAGACCCTTCGAACCGTAGCGAGGAAAACCTCGAAACCACGACCTCACAAATAAGAGGAACTACGAGACCGCACAAGACAAAACCGACCCACCAGGAAACAAAAACGCCCCCATCTGCAAACAAGGACATGCAAAGCTGCCACCATGACCCGTCTTTTCCGCCGATGGAATCCACAACGAAAAGGGCCATAAAAAGCACTTCGCACGCAATGGCGCCCATATCGACGAGAAGCGCCTTTCTTGCAAACGGGCGGACGAAAGACGATTCGCCAACAAAAACCGTTACGACCAAGACAACGGCGCATCCGCATGAAATCGACGAACACAGAAACAATGCCGGTATCCACCAGGAATTCCACAGTTCAATTGCAGAGCCAACGCTGACAAGCAAAGCGCCCGTGTAGACCATGACGAGAAGAGCCGAAAAAGCCCCAACGACTTCGAGGGGGCGGATGACCCTACGAATCCATGAAAATCCGTCGAAGAACGCCGCAAAGCAAAGCAGCGCACCCGATGCAAGCAAGGCAACCAGCGAAAAAGTTCCGAGCGTTATAAAAGAGGCCGAAGGGGCAAAAAACAACAGGGCCAGCCGATCGATGCGACCCAAATCGAAAACGAGACAAACAACGCCGAAGGCCACAAGGCCTTCCCCGACAAGAAGACAAAACGCCTTGGCGCGTCGTATGGAATCGCGCGAATTCGCAGCACAAAACAATCCGTCACGGCCCGCAAGAACATGGCTTTTCGCGAACGCATCGAAAACCGACACCAGGAAAAGCGTGCCCGCTCCCGCGCCTCCGAAGAAAAGATATGCCACGATGAGATCGCTGAACAAGGAAACTCCGTCAAAACAAGGGTTCAAAGCAAGCCCACCCGACCATTGACATATGACAGCATAGTACAGAAATGCAATTCCAACAACGCACAAGAAAGGGTCCGCAATGCGAACCCTTTCAAGAAACCCATGTCGAAATACCGCAAGCCGGTCGCTTTCTCAGGCTTGCAAGGCGGAAACGAAGTCGCACGCAAACGTGCCGCAGCCATCCGTCCCGTCGAATGAAATCGCTATGCGCGCTTGATGCGAGCACCTGCGTTGGTGTCTTCGACCATCAGGCCAAGCTCCTTCAGGCGATCGCGAATGGCGTCGGCACGACCCCAATCTTTCGCCGCACGAGCCTCGGCACGCGCAACAAGCAAAGCCTCGGCCGCAGCTTCGATATCGTCGCCCTCGAAACCAACCAGATCAGCAGCAAGGCCAACCAACTCGCCTGGAAGATCGAGCGCCTCGCGAATGGGAATTTCGATGCCCAGGATGGCGAACGCGCCCATGATTGAAGCGGCGCAAACCACGGCAGCCTCTTCGCTAACAGCGCCGGCAGCCTGCTCAAGATAGGTGTTCGCCTCGGTGACCAGATTGAAATACGCCGCCAAAGCGCCTGCCGTATTGAAATCGTCGTTCATCTGGGCTTCGAACTCAGCAGAAGCCGCTTCGGTAGCGGCGATAAGCTTCTGCGCAGCCTGCTCATCAACGGCAGCGCCCTCTTCCACGTGGTTCGCGGCCCAACGCAGGTTCTCAACCGCCGTCGCGATGCGCGCCAGCGAGTTCTCGGCGCCTTCAAGGCGCTCATAGGAGAAGTCGAGCGGCGAGCGATAATGCGTCTGGAGCATGAGCAGGCGCAATGCCGGTGCGGAATGCTCGTCGAGCACCTCTTTGAGCGTATAGAAGTTGCCCAAAGACTTGCTCATCTTCTCGCCATCCACACGCAGCATGCCCGTATGCATCCAGGTGTTGACGAACGGCACGTGCCAGCAGCACGTGGCCTGCGCGCATTCGTTCTCATGATGCGGGAATGCAAGATCGCCGCCGCCGCCATGGATGTCAATCGGCGTTCCCAAATAGCGATGCACCATGGCTGCGCACTCGGTATGCCAACCAGGACGGCCCTCGCCCCACGGAGACGGCCAGCTCGGTTCGCCCGGCTTGGCAGCCTTCCACAACGCGAAGTCGAGCGGGTCGCGCTTGTCTTCGTTTTCCTCGATGCGTGCACCCACCATAAGGTCGTCGATCTTGCGGCCAGAAACCTCACCGTAGTTTTCATCGCTGCGCACCGCGAAATACACGTCGCCGTTTTCGGCAGCATAAGCATGGCCCTGCTCGATCAAGCTTTTGATCATGGCGATCATGGGGCCGATTTCCTTCGTCGCTCGGGGACGGATATCTGGATCCATGATATTGAAACGACGCATCTGCTCGATGAAGGCATCAGAGAATTCGGCGGCCACTTCTTCGGAGGTGCGACCCTGTTCGTTGGCACGATTGATGATCTTGTCATCGACGTCGGTCAAATTCTGAGCGAACGTGACTTCATAGCCGCTTGCAATAAGCCAACGACGAATGACGTCGAACGAAAGGAAGGTGCGTGCATTGCCGATGTGAATCTGGTCATACACGGTAGGACCGCACACATACATGCGCACTTTGCCCTCTTCGATAGGCGCGAACTCAAGCTTTTCACGCGCCTGGCTGTTATAGATACGAATCATAATTCCTCCTGGAAACGACGTGACGGGCGTGCATCATGCTCAAACAGTCCTGAGCTCGCACGCTCGGCATAACCATGCCGAGCGGCT
>JAUNLI010000146.1 GCA_030532315.1 Slackia sp. | reverse complement strand
GCCAGGGTCGCCTTGACGGCCTTGCCGTAGGCGCCCTCCTTCTTCTGTTCGTCATTGACGTAAGCCGTCATGTTTTGTCTCCTTTCATATATGCGGAAAGGAGAGGGAAGGGCGGGGCTTTTCTGCGCAACGAGCGTGCGTTCCGGCGTTTTTTCGCAGCTCGCAGGCATGTCGTTCGGCGTCGTTTTCGTGACTTATAATGCCGTAATCCAGGGCGTATTTCGCCGCTTTCCGTTGCTTTTCATTTCAAAGGATCGTCCCATGTTCAAAATCGCGTTGTGCGCGTTGGCCATAGCTCCTCTTGCAATCGTCGCTCGCAGAAAGCACCTGCGTTTCGAACCCGTTGCGTTGATTCTGACCGTCATGTTTGCATTGTTTCAGGCGGTCGGACATTCCTATGAGCACTACGGCACGTTCCGTGCGGTTTTCGATGTTCCCGCAGAAACCGCTTTGGCCGCGTTGGCGCTGCTTGCCTATACGCCGTGCTTGTATTTCGTTCTCTCCCTGGCGTTTTCATGGGCGGATGCGGCATCGGTCCGCGCCGCCGAGCGTTTGCGTTCGGGCGAACGTGCGCGTTTTCTTTCGTTTTGGGCAACGGCGGGCATCTTGCTGCTTGCCTGGCTGCCGTACCTGATCGTGTTCGCGCCCGGCTCGTTTACCTACGACGGCATCTTCCAAATGGATATGTGGCATGGCTTCGCCGCGCCGTCCGACCATCATCCCTGGATCATGACTGCCCTGATGGGCTGCGTGTTCGATATCGGCCGTATGCTTGGTTCCGATAATTTGGGCGTTGCGCTGTGGGTTGGCATGCAGGCTGTCGTGCAGGCGCTTGCGTTGGCTGCGTCGGTGTCGTGTATGCGGCGCATGGGAGCGCCGACGGCCGTTCTTGCGGCGGCGCTCGTCTTTTTCGCCATTGTTCCCGCATGGGGCGCTTATGCGCAGGCTTTTTTGAAAGACACCCTCTTCGCGTCGTTGTTCTGCCTCTATGTGACGCTGCTCGCCGAATTGTGGATGCGTTCGCGCCGAGGGGTTGCTTTCGATATGCGGAGCATTGCCTTGTTGGCGGCAGCGGGTATTGCGCTGTGCCTTTCGCGCCATAACGGGGCATATGTGGTGGCGCTCACCATGCCGCTGGTCATTGCGTCTATGCCGCGTCAGGCGCGCGTGCGCGTTGCGGGAGCCTGCCTTGTTCCGCTGCTTGCCTTCGTGCTGGTTTCCCGCCTTGCGTATCCGGCGATGGGTGTCATTCCCAGCGGCAAGCAAGAAACTTTGGGGGCGATGTTTCAGCAGACGGCGCGTTATGTCAAAGAGGCGCCGGACGATGTTGCCGAAGGCGAACGTGCCGCAATTGCCGCCGTGCTCGACTACGATGCGCTTCCTGCGCTGTATTACGGTTCGCGCAGCGATGCGGTGAAGGCCACCTATACGGGTAACGATGACGCTCTCGGCGCGTATTTCAAAGCATGGGCTTCGATGGGCGTACGGCACCCTGGCATTTACGTTGACGCGTTTCTGAACGGGTGCTATGGCTACTTCTATGCCGATGAAAGCTGGACGCATAACACCTGGGATTACCGTCTTTACAACTACGGTTCGGTTCCCGGCATCGAGGACGATTTCGAGGTCTCGTATCTATTCGGCGAAAAGACGCGCGGCGCCGTCATCGCGTTTTGCAACTGGTGGCAAAATGTGCCCTTGCTGGGCCTGACGGGGCATTGCGGCCTGTATGCGTGGCTTTTGCTCGCCGCGGCGGGCTATGCCGTGCGCACGATGCGCTGGAAAACCCTGTTCGTGCTGGTTCCCAGCCTTGTGCTGCTGCTGATATGCTGCGTGTCTCCCGTGAACGGCTATCTGCGCTATATGCTGCCCATCATGGCGGCGCTGCCGTTGCAGATGTGGTTCGTTGCGGCGGCTTCGGAGTGCTGCGGCAACGTTCGTCGTGCGGCTTTTGCCGACAGCGATCGCACGAAGCCGTCTTGCGCGACGCCTGCCTCGCGGCGCTCTCGTCGCGAAAATCTCGCAGGTTAGGCGCCGTTTTCAAAAGAAAGGCTCCTGTGCGCCACGTTGTGGTCTGATGCACAGGAGCCTTTTTCGTACATGGGGACGGGGAAGGGGCGCCTTGAACTGCGTTCCTGCCTTTCGCATACGAAGGCGGGGAGGGTTGGCATTCGGTAGGCTGTTGCGCCTTTTGCGCGCAAAAGAAATCCCGCCTGCAGTGCGAAGGGCGTTGCAGGCGGGGAAGTGCTCGGTTGCTTTCTTTTTGCCGATTTTACGCGCGGCCGAACGGGTTGTGGCTGTCGATGTCGGCGTCTTTATCCAGCACGGCGGGGGCTTCGCCGTTGCTATACACCATGCGGTCGGGGTTGAATGGATTGTCTTCCTCGGCGATGGTCATCGCGGCTTCGTCGGCCTCGGTGGGCAGGCGCAGCACCGTGCGCAGCAGGTCTTCGTAAATCGATGCGGTCAGTTCGGCGAATGCCGCGTGGGCTTCGTCTTTGTATTCGACCAAAGGATCGCGGTGTCCGTACGAACGAAGGCCGATGCCCGCCTTGAGGTAGTCCATTTCTTGCAGATGCGCAATCCAGCTCACGTCGATGATGTGCAGCATGACCTGGTTGCACAGCTCGCGGAACTTCTCTTTGCCAAGCGCTTCGCGCTTCTCTTCCAGCGTGCTTTCGAACAGGTCGGACAAAAGCTCGTACAGATCGTCGCTCTCGGTGTCTTCGTCGAGCTTTTCTGCCGCGTCGAAGTTTTCGAGGCCGGTCATCTCGCCGATCCAAGCGTTAAGCCCTTCGATGTCCCAGTCGTCGATCGGCATAGACGCCGGGCACGTGTTCTCCACCGCGCGGTCGAGCACCGATTCTGCGATGTCGTCCAAAATATCGCAGACGTCTTTGCCGTCCAGGATAGCGTTGCGTTCCTTGTAGATGGCCTTGCGCTGCAGGTTCATGACGTCGTCGTATTGCAGCACTTGCTTACGTGAGTCGAAATGGATGGATTCCACCTGGTGCTGTGCGGTGTCGATCACCTTGGTGACCAGCGCATCCTGCAAAGGAACGTCATCGCCGCCCTGTTTTTTCATCATGGCGGAAACGGCTTTCAGGCGATCGCCTCCGAAGCGGCGCAAAAGGTTGTCTTCCAGCGACAGGAAAAAGCGCGATTCGCCCGGGTCGCCCTGACGGCCGGCACGGCCGCGCAGCTGGTTGTCGATGCGACGCGATTCATGGCGTTCGGTGCCGATCACGTACAGGCCGCCCAGCACGCGCACGGCGTAGCCTTCGCTTTTCAGAGTGTGGTCGGCATACTGCTGGGCCGATTCCACCTGCCATTCGACGGGGTTTTCAAGATCGGCGCCCAGCTTTTCCAGCCATTCGCGCTTGAGCTGCTCTTCCGATCCGCCCAAAAGGATGTCTGTTCCGCGGCCTGCCATGTTGGTGGCGATGGTCACCGCGCCTACGCGGCCTGCTTGGGCCACAATGCCCGCTTCGCGTTCGGGGTTTTTGGCGTTGAGCACCTGGTGCTCGATGCCGCGCGCATCCAAAATGGCGCTCAAGCGCTCGGACGCGTCGATCGACGTGGTGCCCACCAGCACAGGCTGGCCTTTGGCATGACGCGCTTCCACTTCGTTGGCCACGGCGGAAAACTTCGCCTTCTCGGTGCGGAAGATGTAGTCGTCCTGGTCTTTGCGGATGACGGGCTTGTTGGTGGGAATGGGGATGACGGGCAGGTTGTAGATCTGGCGGAACTCGCTGTCTTCGGTAAGGGCCGTGCCGGTCATGCCCGAAAGCTTCTCGTACAGGCGGAAGTAGTTCTGCAGCGTGATGGTGGCAAGCGTCTGCGACTCAGGCTTGATTTCCACGCCTTCCTTGGCCTCGACGGCCTGGTGCAGACCTTCCGACCAGCGGCGGCCTTCCATGATGCGGCCGGTGAATTCGTCGACGATCTTCACTTCGCCGTCGGCAACCACGTAATCGACGTCGCGCGTCATGGTGAACTGCGCCTTGAGCGCCTGCTTGAGATGGTTGGCCAGACGCCCCGAGATGTCGGCGTACACCTCGAACCCGAGAGCCGCTTCCACCTTGTCCAGGCCGCGCTCGGTGGCATAGATCGTGCGCTTTTTCTCGTCGTAGATATAGTCTTCGCCGTCTTTGAGCGAAGGCATGATTTTGGCGAAGCGGATGTAGTCGTCTGCCGCAGCCGCGCCCAGGCCGCTGATGATCAGCGGGGTGCGCGCCTCGTCGATCAGAATCGAGTCCACTTCGTCGACGACGGCAAACGCATGGCCGCGTTGCACGCGGTCTTGTGCGGAGGACACCATGTTGTCGCGCAGGTAGTCGAAGCCGAATTCCGAATTCGTGCCGTAGGTTACGTTGGCGGCGTATGCTTCGCGGCGTTTGCTCGGCTGCATGTTGTTCAAGATGACGCCCGTGTCCATGCCCAAAAAGCGATAGATGCGCCCGGTGTATTCGGCGTCGCGCTTGGCCAGATAGTCGTTCACGGTGACGACGTGGGTGTTGCTGCCGTCGAGCGCGTTGAGAAAGCACGCGGCGGTGGAGACGAGCGTTTTGCCTTCGCCCGTCTTCATTTCGGCGATACAGCCGTCGTTGAGGGCCAGGCCGCCGATCAGCTGCACGTCGTAGTGGCG
>JAUNLI010000145.1 GCA_030532315.1 Slackia sp. | reverse complement strand
CGGTGACCAGGACGACGAACTGAATGAGGTGCTCCTCGGTCATGGGATGCTCGACTTCGCCCACCTTGACGACAACGCGAGAACCCTCGACCTCGACAACGGGAACGTGCTTTTCGACCGCCGCGTCAACAGCGCCCGCAACAAGCTCGACCATCTTCTCGCCGCAGCACATCAGAGGAACGCCTGCATCGACGACCTTGATGGCGATGTTGCCGCAATGCTCGCACTTGAAGAATTTGATATCCATGGTTGCCCCCTTAATAAGCAATCTTTTTTACACCTGAAATGTTACTTGTTTTGTTGCATTTCAGGAAGCCCCTGTTGGGGCAACTTCATTTTAACCGCATAAATCAACAGCGCCACACCGGCGACAATCAAAGGCACCGAAAGAACCTGTCCCATCGTCAGCCACCCACCCCAAAGGTAGCCAAGCTGCGCATCGGGTTCGCGAATGAACTCGACAAGGAAGCGGAACAATCCGTACATCGCCAAGAACAGTCCGATGAACGTCCCGCGCGGACGTGGCGGATTTTTACGAGAAAGCGCGAACAGAACGCAAAAAATCACAACCCCTTCGAGAAGCGCCTCGTAAAGCTGGGAAGGATGGCGCGGCACCGCCCCGGCAGCACCGCCAAAGACCACGCCCCAAGGCAGATCGGTCGGAGCGCCCCACAGCTCGCCGTTGACGAAGTTGGCACAGCGGCCGAAGAACAGGCCGATGGCTCCGCCCACAGCACCCATATCGGCCAGAGTAAGAAACGGAATATGCGTGATCTTCGCCGCAATGGCACCGCCAAGAAGAACGCCGATCAACCCGCCGTGGAAACTCATGCCTCCCTTATTGAAGGCAAGAATCTGCTCGGGGTGCGCAAGATAATATCCGTCGCCATAGAAAAGCACGTATCCGAGCCTGCCGCCCAGGATGACGCCGATGACGACGCAGAACACGATCGTGAAAAACGCGTCTTCGCCGATTCGCACCCGCCAGCGACGCGACAAATCGGCCAGCACGAGAAACGCACACACGAAACCCGCCACGTAGGCAAGACCGTACCAGCGAATCTGCAGAGGACCAAGCTGCAGCGCAACGGGATCGAGCATCTGATAGATATCGTTGAGCATCCGCTCCCTTTCTTTCCATGAAAACGCCGGGCCGTCCCGCAACGACCCGGCGATACCGTTTTACTGCAAGACGTTCGACGTTTTTTCACGCGCGTCGAGAACCGCCTGCCAGTCTTTGCCCACGACCACCAGGATATCGGTATCGAAGGCATAGTTGACCGAATCGAACACTGCCCGACCCGTGCCGAGCGCCGCCAACAGTGCTTCCGCCTTCGCCTCGTCGTCCGATTTCTGGTAGACGACGAGCGTGCTGTCATACACCGCCTGCGCAGCATTGCCAACAGAGGAGACCTTGAAACCCGCCCCTTCGAGAAGCGCCGCCGCATCGGCCGCCGCCCCTTCGACGCTGCCGCCGTTATTCACCGTCACGGTAAATGACGCCGGATCCACCGAACCTATGATGTCCTGCTTGTTTTGCTGGAAAACCTCGCCCGCAACAAAGCGCTCTATCATCTCGTTCCACTCGTCACGAATCAGCTGCTGGTACGCATCGGCACCCGTGCCGGAAGCATACGTCGGCATGACCCCCATCATCACCGATTCCGCAACGATGCTTTTCAGGGAGGAAAGCATGCCATAGGCCGCTTTGACATCCATGTCGGTTCGAATGCAGTTGGCAAACCCATCCATGCCAGCATAGAAGGAAAGCTTGCCCATGCCCACGAACTTCTTAAACAAGGCCTGGGCAACCAAGGATTCGTTCATGCCCCGCTGCTGTTCGGCCGAAGAGACGAAATCGTTCGCGCGGCACAAGAACAGCGCCTGTTCGCCCGAAAGCGTCTGTATGCCGGCAGAAAGGACCGTTTCGCCCGCGTCGGGATCGACAACCTCCTCAGGCACGTTGACGTCGATGCCGCCGAGCTGGTCGACAAGGGCGACGAAGCCCTGAGCGTCGGTTTTCACATAATGCGAGACCTGAACATCGGAAAGCGCCTCGATCGCAGAAACAGCCTCGGCATCTCCGCCTACCGATTCGGCTTCGCCGAGCCGGTGCGACTGTCCGTCGGAAAGAGTCACGTTCACATCGCCTGGAATCACGAGCGCCGATGCCGACGCATTCGCGACATCCGTTCGCACAAGCAAGGCGACATCGGGCCCCGCTCCTCCATCCCCGTCATCGAACGAGGCGGAAAGCACGGTATAAACGGGTCCTTCGGAAGGAGCATCCGACAGCACGCTCGAAAGAGCGGGGTCTTTTATCTGCAGCCGGTCGTTAACGCCGCCAATATAGACGAACCAAGCCGCCGCAGCCGCAACGGCAAGCGCGACAAGCGTCAAAACGGCAAGCGCGGCGATTTTCCGACGCCGGCCCGACGCGACGGCGCGTTCAATGAAAGCCTGCTGGCTCATGCGATTGGTGTAATCGCGGCGGCTTTCACGCGTCGAGGTGTTCGGTAGAACCTGATGGATCTCGCCGCGCTCGACATTGCGCGTACGGCGCAGATTCGAAGGCTCCTTGCGCGGAGCGAACGGACTCGGAATACGTGCGACGTGCGTGCCCAACGTCGCACGACGCATCTGACGCGAAGTTTTCTTATACTGAGCACTGCTCGGACGACGAGTAACCATAGACGTCGCCCCGAACTACCAATCGATGTCTTCGTCGAGCTCGCGATGGAGACGAGCGCCGAGCGACGAGAGCTTGCCGACATAGTCTTCGTATCCGCGGTCGATATGGTGGACCTTGTGGACGCGCGTCGTGCCTTCGGCAAACACGCCTGCAAGAACCAATGCGGCGCCGCAGCGCAAATCGGTCGCCTTGACGTCTGTTCCCTGCAGCGACGAAACGCCCTCGACGATCGCATGATGGTCTTCGATCGTCACACGAGCGCCCATGCGCCCGATTTCGTCGGCGAACATGAAGCGGTTCTCGAACACGTTTTCAGTAATGACGGAATTGCCCTGCGCGACGGCAGCAAGCAGCATAAACTGCGCCTGCAGATCGGTGGGGAATCCGGGATGAGGGAGCGTTTGAATGTCGATGGCCTGCAAAGCACCATCACGCGAAACGGTAATGTAGTCATCGCCGAAATCGATCGAGCATCCCATTGCATGCAGCTTCATCAGAGCCATGCGCAAAAAACCGGGCTCGATGCCGCGCACCGTAACGGGGCCGCCCGTCATGGCGCCGCCCACAAGAAACGTGCCCGCCTCGATTCGATCGCCCACCGTGGTATGTTCACACGCATGCAAAGACGAGGCAGGAACGCCTTCCACTACAATAGTGGGAGATCCCGCACCGCTGACGCGCGCGCCCATGGCGTTGAGCATGTCGGCAAGGTCTTCGATTTCAGGTTCACGCGCGGCGTTTTCGATGACGGTCTCGCCTTCGGCGGTCACGGCGCACATCATGGTGTTTTCCGTGGCGCCGACGCTGGGGAAATCAAGTGCCACATAGGCACCGTGCAAACCGTTAGGCGTGCTCGCCTCGATAAATCCATGGTCGGTTTCGAAATGGACGCCGAGCGCCTCCATGCCAACCATATGCATGTCGATTTTGCGCGCGCCTAGGTTGCAGCCGCCAGGCATTGCCACGCGAGCGCGCCCGAAACGCGCAACCAGCGGACCAAGCACGGAGATGGACGCCCTCATCTTCGAGACCAGCTCATACGGGGTTTCCCACGTATCGATATCCGCCGTGTCAATCACGAGCGTGTGGTCTTCGCGCTTCACACGCGCACCAAGGGTCTCAAGAACCTTGGACATCACGACGATATCGGAAATAAGGGGGACATTATGGATGACGCTTTCGCCCGAGCCCAGAATGGACGCCGCAATAAGCTTCAGGGCGGAATTCTTTGCGCCAGAAACGCGCACTTCACCCGCAAGCGGCGTGCCGCCTTCGACGACGATCATCTCTTTCGCCATGATTCGATCCCCTTTTCTATAAAAGCCGCATCCAGGGCGGCCGAAGAGCATATTCGCTTATGTATTTTCCCAAAAATGGCAAAAGGGTTGAAGCCGAATGCTTCAACCCTTTCTATAAAACCATAGTGTGAACCATGCTCTGATCGACGAAAACCCGCTCGGAACAACAAGCAGGCACACGTGAAAGGGACGTACGTCCCGGCTTGCGCAAAAAACGAGGGCCCCGGCGAAGTGAGTTGTCGCGAATGCAAACAAGCTCGCATGAAAGGGACATGCATCCCAGGTCGCCGCAATCAAACGAAAGGATGCCCAGCGTTCCAAATCGATGCGTCTCGCGGCTGAGCGTACTTCGTACGCGAGGGAAAGCGAGAAAGCACCGAGATGGGATGCCCAGCATCCTTGTAGCGTCAGGTCGTCTCAGACGAAAAAGCGCCGCGTTGTCCCAGGTCGCCGCAGAGAAAGCGAGAGGGACCCTAGCGGAGTGAGTTGCCGCGAAGAATCAGTGAAGCGTATCGATACGCGAACTGAGTCTGCAGCGGCAAATCGCCCGCTAGGGTCCCTCGCAGCGTCAAGCTCATTCGCCGTTCGGAAGAACGGCGAAATTCCCTACTCGCCCAGAGCGAAGCGCTTGAAGTCGACGACCTTGATGGAGCCGCCCAGCT
>JAUNLI010000144.1 GCA_030532315.1 Slackia sp. | reverse complement strand
GTCTCGACCGCATTGCCGACATCACCTATCCCAAGCCGCTCGAAGAGCTGCTCGACCAGGCGTTCGCCCAGTATTGCGAGGCGGTGCCGTGGGCGCGCGACTACGAGCTCGCGCCCAAATCGGTGCTGCGCGACATGCTGGAGACGGTGTCGGGCTTCAAGGAATACGTGGCACGCTACGGCATCGCCCGCAGCGAGGGCACGTTCTTGCGCTATCTGTCCGACGCCTATCGTGTGCTCGACCGCACGGTTCCTTTCGACAAGCGCGACGATAGGCTGAAAGACATTATTTCCTGGCTTGGCCTGGTGGTTCGATCGGTTGAGTCCAGCTTGGTTGACGAATGGGAGGCTGCAGGCGCGGTGGAAGATGCTGCGCCGCCGACCGAGGCGGATGCTGTGGTGCGCGACCGCCGCGGCCTTACGGTGCTCGTGCGTAACGCACTGTTTCGTCGTGTGCGCCTTGCGGCTGCAGACAAGGTGGAAGAGCTGGCGGACATGGATATGGAGTGGGGCTTCGGCGCCCGCAAATGGCAAGAAGCGCTCGACGCGTTCTACGAGGCGCACGA
This sequence comes from Slackia sp., assembly GCA_030532315.1. Lineage (GTDB taxonomy): Bacteria > Actinomycetota > Coriobacteriia > Coriobacteriales > Eggerthellaceae > Slackia. Next base: position 4,103 of record JAUNLI010000144.1, on the reverse strand, counting down.
GGAGGTTCTTCTGGATGCCGACGCGCGTTCGAGTGCGTATCTTGTCATCGACGAGGCCGACGAGCGCGCGAACCACGTTTGGCACGTACGCCAGATCTTCCACGATGCGGACGGCGATAGCGATTTCGGCATTGCGGCCGATGTCGACCTTGACGCTACGCAGGATGCGGGCGAGGTCGTGTTCGCCAACTACCGCGTCGGGTTTACCGAGGACATTCTGGATTAATGGCGATGAAGACCGTTCGGTCGTCTTGCGTCGGAAGGGCGTGCGTCTATGCATAACGGAAGGGAAGAAGACGACAAGTCGGCAAAGACGGCGTGCAGCCCGTTCGCGGGCGCGCGTGTTCTCATCGTCGAAGATGACCCCTCGATCAACGATGTAATTTCCTCGGCGCTTGCCCAGGATGGTTACGTGTGCACATGCGCGTACTCTGGCACCGAGGCGCGTATGGTTGTCGAAAGCGGGGAGTCGTTCGACATCGTCTTGTGCGATTTGATGCTTCCGGGGCTTTCGGGGGAAGAACTGATCGCCCGCATTCGCGAGCGTTGCGACGTCCCCATCCTCGTCGCATCGGCGAAAGGGGAGGCGTCTGACCGCGTAGCCCTTTTGCGCATGGGAGCGGATGACTATGTGGTCAAGCCCTTCGACCTGGACGAATTGCTGGCGCGCATCGAGGCGCTGCTGCGCCGTTCTGCGGCGTTTCGGCAGCCGGTTTCAACCGGCCGTTCGATGTCGTTTAGGCGATGGTCCATAGACGAAGAATCGCGCGGGTTTACGGCAGCGGGCACTTCCGTGCACCTGACGCGCACCGAGTTCGACATCGTGTGCGCGCTCGTTCGGCATCCGAAGAAGGTCTACACGAAGCGCGAACTGTTCGAGATGGTGCGCAACGAGGAGGCGCTCTCGGACGAAAAGACCATCAACACGCACGTTTCCAATATTCGCACCAAATTGAAAGGGACGGGTACGGAGGGATATATAGAGACCGTCTGGGGCATCGGGTTCAAGCTTTCCGAGGGCGATTAGCCGCATCGGTCTTTTCTTATATCTTTCTTGATTTTTGACGGAAGGTTTCCCGAAACCTGCTCGGTATTCTCGAAAGCGTCGAAATGTCGAGGAAAGGAGACTCGCATGAACGCGATCGAGACCGTCGGCCTGACGAAGGCCTTCGGCGAAAAACATGCAGTCGATGCGCTTGACCTGACGGTGAAGCGCGGGGAGATATACGGATTCGTGGGCCGCAACGGCGCCGGGAAATCCACGGTCATGAAGATGCTGGCCGGCCTTGTGCTGCCTACGTCGGGCGAGATCGCCTTGCTTGGAGAGCATCAAAAACCGGGCTGCACAAGCAGACGCATGGGCGCGCTTATCGAGGAGCCGGGCGTGTTGCTTCTCTCTCACCGGGCTGGAAAACGTCGCTTGTCGCGCGATGTCTCTCGGCGTGGTGGACGCGGAACGCGTAGCGGCGGAGACGCTTCAGGAGGTGGGTCTTGCCGATGCGGCCCGCAAGCGCGTGAAGTCGTATTCGCTCGGCATGAGGCAGAGGCTGGGCTTGGCACTCGCCTTGGTGGGTTCCCCCGACCTGCTTTTGCTCGACGAGCCTTTCAACGGGCTCGACCCGCAAGGCGTGCGTTCGGTGCGCGATTTGATCGTGTCGCTTGCGCGCGACAGAGGTGTGACGGTTTTCATCAGCTCGCACGTGCTCGACCAGCTTGAACGCATGGTGACGCGTTACGGCGTGGTGCGCGAGGGCCGTTTGGTGAAAGAGCTTTCCGCCGAAGAGGTGGAGCAGGCGTGCGCCGACCATGTTTTGATTCGCTGTGCAGCGCCCCAGTTCGCGCTTTCCGTTCTACAGGACGCGCTTCCCGAAGGGCGTTTCGTCATGCTCGAAGACGACGCCATTCGCGCACAGGGCATTGCCTCCGAGGAGGCGGGGCGGGCGCTTGCGGGCGCGGGCATTGTCATCAGCGAGCTCTCGGTTTCCCATCGCGACATAGAAGAGCTTTTCATCGGCCTTATGGGCGAAGAGGGCAGCGCCGAATCACAGAAGGCGAACGGGGCTTTGCTCAGGCGCAAGCGCGCTGCGAAAGGGGGTGGTCGTCGTGCTTAGCATGATGAAAGCCCTGGCGTACTACCTTCGCGGATCGAATATGATGCTTGCGTTCGTGCTCGTTTTCGCGTTGTGCTGCTCTGTCGAATCTATCGCCATCTGGATGCACTTCAATGTGCCTTGGTTTGCGGAGATGGGCATTGTCGTGGGGGTTTACGACGGCGTGCCTTCGCTTATGGTGTGGGGTTCGTCTTTTGTGACGGGGTCGTCTTTGGCCATGGCCCATGCGGTCTTCGTGGCTGCGATCACGTCGGATCTTTTCAAGCGCGGATATGTGAAAAACCTCATCCAGGCAAAAGGGGGCCGCGCGACGCTGGCGCTGTCGCTTGTGGCGTGGTGCGTATTGAGCGCGTTTGCCGCCACGTTGATGGGCGTCGTGGTCACAGAGCTTGGAACCCGCTTGGCCGGATGCGCTCCTGCCCTTCCGTCGCTGGCTGATTTTGCCCAGTGGGTTATGCAGGTGACGCTGTGCGTGTCTGCCTACTCCGCCCTGACCGTTTTGGCGGTTCTTCTTACCAAGAGCGAAGCGGCCGGTATGGTGATCGCGATATTGCTCGGCGCGGGCGGTGTTGAAAATATCCTGCGTTTGCTGCTTGCCAACATACCGGGCCTTGCGCCGGTGCTCCGTGACTGTCTTGATGGGTATCTTGCGGTGGATTTGGGCATGCTGGGCTCGGGCGTTGTGTGCGATCCGCTTTCCTACGTGCAATCGATCGGTACCATCGCGGTAGCGACGGCGTTGTGCGTCGTGGTGGCGAGAAAGCGGAGTTTTGCCTGATAGCTGTAGTACGTGCGTGGAAGGCGCGAGCGGCGGGAAGAGGCCGTTCGCGTCATCTTTCGTGAAGTAGAGCTTTAATCGGGCGTGTGTCGATGGAGCTGTTGGGAGGAAGGAACTTTGTGATTGCTTGGGGTGTTGCGCTTGCCGCCGTGCTGGCATCGTTCGTGCTTGCCTTCGTTGCTGTGAGCTACGAGCGCGAGCTGCGCGCCATGGCGTGTTTCCTGGAAAAGCGGGAACGCGGAAGCAACGAACGCGTTTCGGTGGATTTCTCCACAAGGGGCATTGCCGGCATTGCGCGGGCGATAAACGAAGAACTGGACGCGCAACGCGATGCACGAATTGTTCAGGAGGCTCATCGTGCGGCGTTTCGTCAGGACCTTGCCTCGCTTTCCCACGATATTCGCACGCCGCTTGCGGGAGCGCAGGGATATTTGCAGCTGCACGACCGTGCAGAAAGCGAAACGGAGCGGCGTCGATGCCTGTCTGAAGCCGCATCGCGCCTGGCGGCCATGAGGAAACTTACCGATACGCTCTTCGACTATTCGAAGGCGCTTGACGAAAGTGCGCCGCTTGCTCTTTCGAGCGTGCGGGCGTGCGACGTTCTGGCCGATGTTTTAGCGGGCATGTATCCGCAGTTTCTCGAGCGGGAGTGGACGCCCGAGTTGTGTATCGAAGACGAAGAAGTGCTTATCGAGGCGAACGCCGAAGCATTGGCGCGCGTGTTTTCCAACGTGCTGACAAATGCCGTTCGCTATGGCACGGATGCGCCGAGTATCTCGCAGCGGAAGGGTGTTTTCGTGGTGAAGAACAGCGTGTCCGATTCGTCTTCGATCGATCCCGTGCGGCTTTTCGACCGGTTTTACCGGGCGGACGCGGCGCGCGGCGGCGTCGGGTCGGGGCTCGGTCTGGCAATCGTTGCGCAACTTTGCTCGCGCATGGGAGGCTCGGCATCAGCGCGCATCGAGGGCGACATGCTTGAGGTAACGTTGGCGTTTAAGCCGACGCCGGCCGCTTCGACGGCGTGACGCCTCGGCGCCGGAAGCCTTACCGCATGGCATCCGAGCTGTTGTCGAAGTCCCTGCCGATATGCGTCGCCGACAGCAGAGCTTCGCTCGTGCGAGTTCGGAGCGATAAATTTCTTGTAGCATGGATGCGAAACGGGAATGACGATTGTGTAAAAGTTCCTCTGCGGGCTTTTCTCCTTTTCATATGAT
>JAUNLI010000143.1 GCA_030532315.1 Slackia sp. | reverse complement strand
GCGCTCCCGAAATCACGCTCGAGCGACCCCGAGACGAAGGCCACGGCGATTGGGCCTGCACGGCGGCCATGCGTTGCGCGAAGCTTGCGAAAAGGAATCCTCGCGAAATCGCCCAGGTCATCGTGGATGCCCTGCCTGAGAACACCCTGGTGAACAAGGTTGAAATCGCAGGACCCGGCTTCATCAACTTCTATCTGAACAACAACGCGCTGCAGGACGTGGTGACCAAGGTCCGCTCTGAAAAGGGCGATTACGGCCGCGGCACCGTGCCCGAGGGCAAGCGCAAGGTCAACATCGAATACATCTCCGCCAACCCCACCGGTCCCATGCATGTGGGCCATGGCCGCTGGGCTGCGCTGGGTTCTGCCACGGCGAACCTTATGCGTCACGCCGGCTACGATGTGTTCGAGGAGTTCTACATCAACGACCACGGCGTTCAGATGGACAAGTTCGGCCTGTCGATCGCCGCTCGTTACCTGCAGCAGCTCGGTCATGAAGACGTCGAGGTGCCTGAAGGCGGCTACAACGGCCTGTATGTCAACGACATCGCGAAAGAAATCATCGATCGCGACGGCAACAAGTGGGAAGACGCCGACGAGCACGAGCGTATGGTCGAATTCCGCGAGTTCGGCTATGCCTACATCATGAAAATGTTCCGCGACATCACGAATCGCTTCGGCAACCACTTCGAGCGTTGGCAGTCCGAGCGTGAGATGTACATTCCCTCTGACGAGTTCGACGGCAAAAGCCCGTTCGACTACTGCCTGGGCAACCTGCGCGACCAGGGCGACATCTACGACGCTGACGGTGCGGTGTGGTTCCGCTCTTCCAAGTACGGCGATGAAAAAGACCGCGTGATCCGCAAGGCCGATGGCGATTACACCTATTTCGCCTCCGACGTTGCCTATCACTATTGGAAGAAGATGCGCGGGTTCGATCACCTGATCAACATCTGGGGTGCCGACCACCATGGCTACATCGCCCGCGTGGCTGCCGTTTTGGCCGCCATGGGTTATCCTGGCGCGCTGGAAATCATGCTCGGCCAGCTGGTGAACCTGTTCCGCGACGGCAAGCCCGTGCGTATGTCCAAGCGTACCGGCGAGATGATCACCTTCGAAGAGCTGATCGACGAAGTGGGCATCGACGCCACGCGTTACTACATGCTCAGCCGTTCCAGCGAGCAGCCGATCGATTTCGACATCGACGTTGCCAAGAAGCAGGATTCTTCCAACCCGGTGTATTACGACCAGTACGCGCATGCCCGCATTTGCAAGCTGCTGCGTGACGCTTCTGGCCATTCGGGCGAAGACAACCTCGACATGGACGCCGTGGCTGCCGAGTGCATTCCTGCTGATGTCGATCTGAGCGTGCTTACCGATCCCTCCGAGTTCGCGCTGATGCGCAAGATGAGTGAATTCGGCGATCTGGTGGCTTTGGCCGCGCGCGACCGCGCTCCGTTCCGCCTGACGCACTATGCGCAGGATCTGGCCAGCCTGTTCCATCAGTTCTATACGAACTGCCCGGTGCTCAAGGCCGAAGACGAAAAGGTCAAGCAGGCCCGCTTGGCTCTGTGCGACGCCACGCGTATCGTGCTGTCCACCGCGCTTGGCATCCTGGGCATCTCTTCGCCGCAGCGCATGTAGCTTAGCCTGTGGCGGGCGGGCGAATTGCTCCGCTTGCCGCACAATTGCATATCTTTTCAAAACGGGAGAGCTCTTCGGGGCTCTCCCTTCTAGTATGGGTGAGAAAAACATCCGGGTTATGGGTCGAAAGGGCGATTGAAAATCGAAGTGGATCGAGTTTGAAAACGGATCGAGTTTGAAGCGACTCGAGTTAGGGAAAATGACCCAGGTTTCGAAACGGCTGGGTTCGAGAGCGGCCGTGCGTAAGGAGGGAAAGAAAACGCTCCGATCGCATTAGACGGTCGCTGGTGGGATTGAGCAGGTGTTGGCTTGGAGCCACGCGGGTTTTGGAAAAGGAAGCCATGCGTGAGGGAGGGGAGCGTGCCATGAGGCTGGTTGAGCTCGACAAGGGAAATTTCGATGAGCTGGTGACCGAGGCGGCATGTCCCGTGCTGGTGGAGTTTTTCAGCCCCGGCTGCGGGCCGTGCCATGCGCTCGCCGCGGTGCTCGAAGAGATGGCGGATGCGCATCCGCAGGTGCGTTTCGTGGCTATGGACACCGTGCGCTTTCCCGATGTTGCATGGGCGTTCGATGTGGCGGCAGCGCCGAGTCTGCTGTTGTTTTCCGATGGCAGGATGGTCGATTTCGTGACGGGATACGTGCCGCGCGCCCGTGTGGAAGAGATGCTTGTGGCCGTTTGATAGAGGGCTACGGGAAAGGCCCGTTCAAGAAACGGGCCTCTGTGTATTTTTCGATAGATTATAGGCTGCGGCTGCGCGTAAGCGAACGGTGATATTGAGGGCGGGAGTCGACGGGTTATTTGCAGAAGGCGCGATGGTGTTCGTGCTTTTGAAATCGCGTTGCTCCACAATACCCTATTGCTCTTTGGCGTGCTTTTCTTCCTTGTCGTCGGCCATGTCCAAGACGATGTCGATCATATCCTGGCGGTCGCGGATGCCGAGCTTCGTGTAAATGTGGGCGACGTGGGATTTCACGGTGTTTTCCGCTAGGACAAGCTCCTCTTGAATATAAGTGCGCGTGCGACCTTGCGCCAGAAGCACCAGGATTTCGCTCTCGCGCGGAGAAAGCTTGTAGGCTTCGGCCACTTCGGCGCAGCGCTTCTCAAGCGCGTCGGTAACGCTTGCGGCCGAAGCGCTGGGTTCGGCTTCGCGCTTGTTCCAGCTGTAATGCATCGATGCGATGGCGAGCACGTAGATGACGATGATGACGATGAGGTTTTCAACGGCGTCGGCGTTGCCCAAGAACAGCACCCATGCAATCGAACCTGCCGCATAAAGCGCCGTTCCTATGCCGATGATTCGATACGAAGGAATGGGCGAGATGTCGAGCATGATCGCCACGATCGTCCAAAACATCAGATGCGAGAACGAGTCGTTGAGGCGCATCAGGGTGTCGAGCAGGGCGGGGTTGGCGTGGTTGTCGCCTGCGAGGATCATCGACACGGAAAGCGTGATGATGATCGTCAGAAACGACGGCTGGAAGCGCAGGCGCAAAGGCCAGCTTGCGGTGCGCCCGAGGGCGACATAGGAAAAGATCGCGAGTGCCGCGGCGTAGCCCAGCCACAGCCATGCGCTCGACGTCATGGAGGGCTGTTCGGCCGCGTCGATGTGTCCTTCGCCCCAGAGTCCTACGAAGCTCAAGCTTCGCACGGTTGCAAGCAGAAGCGAAGCGGCAGCGACGAGGATGAGCGCGTTGCGCATGTCGCCACGCCCGTCGGCCTGCTCGTTTGTGCGTGGGCGCGAAGGAACGCCGAACACCGTGCGTCCGCCGCCCTTTTCGCAGCTACGCTGCTTGAGGGTCGCATGGCGTGCGCACTGGAATAGCACGGCTGAAAGGATGGGCATCAAAACGACGATCGACACCTGAAGATCGGCTCTCAAAGAATGCTCGATAAGCGCGACGAGCACGGGTTCGACAACGAGCGAGAATGCCAGACAGGCGATGGTGCAGCCGTATGCCTGCGTGCGCGCGAGAAGAAGCACGAACCGCGCAGTAAGCCAGAAATACCCGATGCCGAACAGCAGAAGTCCGCCGATGGAAAGCACGACGGGCGAGAACGCATCCTGGCTTGCGGCGATGGCGAAACACGCCGTTCCCACCGAGGCAAGAAGCGCCACAGCAGGCCACAAAGAGGCGTCTTTCTCGCGCATCTTTCGGGGAAAGGCCGCAAACACGATGCTCATGACCAGAATTCCCATAAGGAAGAACGCGCGCGGGTTCACCGGTATGCCAAGGCTTGAAAGAGCATTCGTGAAGCCCGGCGTATGCCCCGCCAGTGTGCACCAGGTTAGGTTGACGGTAAGGCCGATTGCGGCGAAAAGCGCGCAAAGGCCGGCATCTTTGAGAGATGCGAGCATTCCCCCTCCTATGGTTTTTTTGCCGTAAAGCGTAAACGGCGGCGACGGCGTTCCCTCGAGCCGTCGTCTGCGATGCTTTATGGCATTGTCTGTTAAAACGGCCGGCCTGTCTATGGCGAATGCGGGGCGAAAAAGCCCTTCGAGCAGTTCACGAGGGGCATCAACCAAAAGGGTCTATGTCATTTACCAGGCATTTAGCGCGGATGTGTTGATGCGCGCGCGTGTGCGGCGGGGCTATTTTCTTCCTGTAAGACGGGCCTCGCGGCCCGATAAGGGGGCGGCGTCGGACGTCTTGTTCGCAGTGTGCGGGCGGGATTGTCTTTCAGCGCCGCAATGAAGAAGGGGGAATGATGAAGAAGGTGACGAAGCGTACCGCCATGGTGACAGGCATCGCGGCAGTGCTCGCAGCGTCGGCTCTCATGGTGCCTGCTTTCGCTGCCGACTCGGCTTCGACCGCGGAGGAAATCGTCCGCGGCGGCGAGCCCGACGGCGATGTGCAGTATCCTGGCAAGGAGTACATCATCGAGAACTACGACAAGTGGGAGCAGATCGCCGAGGACTACGCGCCTGAGGTTCGCCAGCTTCCCAACGGCAAGCTGGTGCAGCGCACCCCGAGCGAGTACGAGTGCCCGCACTGGATGCAGCAAAGCTGGACCATTTCGTACAACACGTACTATCT
>JAUNLI010000005.1:29576-34157 GCA_030532315.1 Slackia sp. | reverse complement strand
GAGTGCCCGTGAACACTTCGTGGGTGTAGGGGTTCACGCCGAGCTTCTTGGCGCGATAGACGATGTATCCAAGTGCCGCGATGTTGGCAACGAGTGCGATGATGGACACGACCAGGTTCACGTCGGGGTTGTTCACCGAGTTCACAGCAAAGATGCTATCGTTGGCGAACATCGGCACTACCTGGCAGAACATGCACCAGATGGCAAGCGTGTAGGCGCGGTTCTGAATCCAGCCGCCCTTGTTCCACAGTGCGTTTGCCACGGTGGGGGCCAAAAGCAGCGCCAGGCCGCAGTACCATGCATGGGTGGGCAGGCAGTTGTAGGTGTAGCAGAAGTTCCACAGGTCGTAGGCAATGATGAACACCCAGGTCATGTCGGGCCAGAGCATGTCCTGCTTCTTCTTGGAAACGTAGATTCCCCACCAGCCGGTCATGCAGAAGATGTTGATGATGCCGGCGATGCCGTTAAAGACGTTATGCCAACCGCCGTAAAGCGTGACGCCCTCGGTGGAAACCCAGGTGGTGCCGAAGGCGCGCACGGCGCTTTCGAAGTCGCTTACCACGGCGATCAGGATGTTGATGGCCACGATCACGAACGGGAAGGCTTTGAACCAGTGGCTTTTGCCGATTTTGCCCCAGCGGTATTTCAGTGCCATGAAGCCGATGCAGCCGATGGTTGCCGCATAGAGCTTGGCGTAATGGAACCAGCTGTTCATGTCGGTGTACGTGGGGTTTTCGAGCGCCCATTGCGCGCCAGTGGCGGCGCTGATGCTGATGGCGATGAAATAGACGGTCAAAATGGCGGGAATCACCAAAAAGCAGATGATGCCGCCCGCTTTGGTGCGGCGGGCGAATTCGTTCATCAGGATAAGGCCAACGAAGACGATGACCCATCCGACCCACTGGAAGACGGCGGTATCGCCGTAGACGTCGAATAGCATGACAACTCCTTGTGTTTTGATTGTTGTTGACTCAAGCCGTGGGCGTTTCGCCGTCCTTTCCCGGCCTTCGATTGCCCGCGTGCAAGACAATGCGGTAGCTTGCCCCTGTCTGCGGGGTTGTCTTGCTTGTTGCGCGGCTTTGATATGAATGCGGCGGATGCCGCCAGGTTTTCAGCGCGGGTTAACCGCGATCGAGATGCAATGTCTGGGAGATGATGTCTTTGATTGCGGAATCAGGCGTGTCGGGGTGGGTTCTGAGATAGCCCACCACGCCGAGAATCAGCACATAGAAGGTTTCGTAGACGTGTTCGATCTGTATTTCATGAAGACGCCCGTAATCTTCGACAGTGGTGGTGACGATATAGCGTGCGGAGGCATCTGCTACGCGGTTGATGAAATCGATGTAAAGCGCTGCGTTTTCGCGTGACGCCAGCGCGCGGCGAAACGACCCGCGGTCGAAAAGTGCGCGGCGCAGCACGGGAACGAGCGAATCGAGCGCTCCTTCGATGTCGCCTTGCGTGCGTTCTTCGTTCCATACTTTGAGCATGGCCAGGAAATCTTCGATATATGAATCGAGCACGGCCGAAGTGACGTCGTCTTTGTCGGTGAAATAGTGATAGAACAGGCTGCGTGTCACGCCCACTTTGTCGGCGATGTCCTGCACAGAGGTTTTGGTGAGCCCTTTTTCCTCGTAAAGCTCGCGCGTGCAGCCGATGATCTGTTCGCGGCGACCCATGGGTGCCCCTCCTTTGCCGCGGCGTGCTCGTGCGCTTTGCAGCGCCGCATGCTGCGGCGGTCGTTTCGCAGTGGTGTAAAGCGGACGCGTCCCCTGGGCGCCCTCGCCGCTGCAATTCCCTCGATGAGCGCAGCATACGCCCTCTTTTGACGTCACGTCAATGTACACTTTTGACAATCCGTCAATCTGTAAAAAACCTGAACAATGACTATTTTCTCTGCAATGTAAGCGTGCTATAGTTCGCCGCATAAATTTCATTGATGTAACGAATTAAGAACTTCAATGAAGTAAAAACGAAAGGGGGAAACAATGAGTGGGGAAGAGAGGGAAGGTCGTTTGGAAACATTGCGGCAAGACGAAGGCGCAACGTCCGAGCCAGCGGCAACGCTTGCGGGCGACGTGCATGAGGCTGCGAAAAAGAAGCGCAGAAAGTGGCCGATCGTGCTCGGCTGCGTTGCGGTTGTTTTGGCTGTCGGTGCCGCGGGCTTTTTCGTCTGGCATGAGCAGCCGGGTTTTTGCAACGCGGTATGCCACGTGCCGATGGACAACTACGTGCAGGGCTATTTCGAAGACGAAAGCCTCTGCGCGAACGCGCACTTCCAGGCGGATACCACATGCTTGCAGTGCCATGAACCCAAGATCGATGAGCAGATTGCCGAGGGGCTTGCCTGGATACGAGGCGATTTCGCAGTGGAAGAAAACGGCGACATCGCCACGGTGGGCGTGACCGCCGACGAGAAGATGTGCGCGCAAGCAGGCTGCCATGACATGGCCGACGTCATCGCGGCGACGCAAGACTGGGGCGGTGAACCGGGCGTGAATCCGCATGAATCACACCAGGGCTCTCCGATCGATTGCTCCAATTGCCATGGTGTGCACAAGGCTTCCAACATGTATTGCAACGCATGCCACGACTACGAAACGCCACAAGGTTGGACGAATCCAGCGTAATGCAGGCTTGATTGATGATTCGAGCGTTTCGAGCTGAAAAGACGAGTGCTCGGTGTTTGGTGCCGAGCGTGTCGAGGGGAGATTCTATGAAAGGGAAGGCGTATACGGCGGCAGGAACGGCGGCTGTGTTCATGCTCGCTTTGTCGGGTTGTGGCGCATCGTTTGAGGGCTCAGGGTCGAAAGACGCCGCGAGCGCCGAGCAGCTCGCCATGCGCACGGACGATCCGTGGGCGGAGGTTCAGATGCAGCCCGAACGTGCGGTTGCCGATGCATCGTATGTCGACGGTGTTTACACCGGCACGGCTCCTGCGATGGAAGGCCTGGTCAGTGTCACGCTTTTGGTGGATGAGAACCGCATAACGTGCTTGGAGGTTGCTCAAGAGGGCGAAAGCCAGAGCAGGGGCGGTTTCGAGGCCATCCGCGACGGAAAATACGCCGCTATGATCGAGGCGGCGCAGGGAAGCGGCATCGATGCGATCAGCGGCGCCACCATCACCACGGCGGGCGTGAAGATGGCCGTCGAAGACGCGCTGTCTCAGGCCGAGGCGAAAGAGACGGCCGCAGAAAACGAAGGCGAGTAGGGGGTCATGATGAACGACAAAACGAATGCAGGCATGTCGCGTCGCGACTTCCTTGCGCGCGCGGCTGCTGCGGGAGCCGTCGCAACAGGGGCGCTTTGCGCTCAGAACGCATATGCGGTGGAGCCTGGCGTTATCGGAGACTGGGCGGCTGACGGTTCGGCGCAGGTGAACGTGCCTGAAAGCGCGACGACGAATGCGTCGGCAGCCGATGGGACCTTCCGCGAGCACAGTGCCGCGTCGTTTCCTGCAAACGACGCAACGCCGATCGCGCCGCGGCCTGTTCCTTCCGTCTGGGATTACGAATGCGACATCTGCGTGGTGGGCGCAGGCGGCGGCGGTCTGAATGCGGCTGCGCGTGCGGTCGAGCTCGGAGCAAGCGTGATTTGCGTCGAGGCGGCGGGTCTTCATGGAGGCAATGCCCAAGAAGCCGGTATGTGCGGCATCCTCGGCGGATCGAAGATGCAGGAATCCAAGCGCTTTGCCTTTCCGTCCTATCCGTTCAACGCCAAGGCGCTGACCGATTGGGCGATGGACGAATACCACTACGCGGCCGATCCGAAACTGATCTACAAAATCGCCGAGCAGGGAGGTCCGAGCCTTGACTGGATGGCCGATTGCGGCGTCCAATGGCGCCTCGGCGAGGTTCCGGTGTATGTCGCGCCGAAGAATTCCACGCTCGACCATCACGTGCTTAAGATGAAAGACGCTACCGATGCCATGTTCAACTACGGCCAGCGCAAAGGCGTCGACTATCATTTCCAGAGCCCTGCGGTTGCCTTGGTGCAAGATGCCGACGGCCGCATCGTCGGCGTGGTGTGCAAGGAGGAATACCAGCGCGAGGTGTTCATCCATGCTACGGCGGCCGTCATTTTGACCGCAGGCGGCTTTTGCAACAACAAAGCGCTGCTCGATCGCTACATTCCTACAGCGGCTATGGGCTGCGCATCGAGCTATCTCACGCTCGGCGAGACGGGCGAGTGTTTCCGCATGGGCCTTGGTGTTGGTGCCGACGTGTCGGGCTTTAATAGCTCGGCAAGCTTCGATGGCGGCGTCGATTGGCAGGCCGAAGGCGGGCAGTGGGCGCGTTTCCTCTACGACGGCATGACGCAGCTTTCTCGCCAGCCGTGGTTGACCATCGATCGTTGCGGCAATCGGTTGCGTTACATGGACAGCCGTGTCGGCGAAGACGGGGCGAATGCGATCTATGCGCTGGGCGATCTGGCAACGATCCAGATGACGCCTCCAGGGCACCGCTCCTACATCATTTTCGACGCGAATTACGAAGATCACCTGGCAGGCTTTGCCCAGGAGCATTGCCGCAAGCTGATCACGCCCGACCTCGAGCAGATCGAAAAGGTGCCCGCCCATTATCG
>JAUNLI010000005.1:10169-29566 GCA_030532315.1 Slackia sp. | reverse complement strand
ATCGCGATTGGCATCACGGAGTGCAGGATGCGATCGATGCCGACGTGCTCAAGCGTCGCGATACGCTCGAAGAGCTCGAGGCCGATTTGGGCTTTGCGCCGGGCGTGTTGGTTGATGCGGTGGCGAAATGGAACGAGGCTTGCGAGCGCGGAGAAGACGATTATCTGTATCCCATGCCGAAAGAATGGCTGCATGCGATTACCGAACCGCCCTTTTACGGGTGTCGCATCGGCGGCAACCTTTACGGCACGAAGGCCGGTCTCGCCATCAACGAAGACATGCAGGTTATGGGCGTCGACGGACTTCCCATCGCGGGCTTGTACGCGGGGTGGCACACGGCGGGCGGCGCCTGCGGCGAAAACAGCTATGTGGGCGACCCGATCCTTGGATCGCTCATGGGCGACGTGGGTCTGGCGTTTTGCGGCGGATATCTGTGCGGGACATCGGCCGTCGAGCACGAGATGGAACGCGCCTAGGGCGTTGTGAGGAGGTTGACATGGCAAAACTGATGAAAGACATGGCACGTCCGTATGCGGTTCTGTTCGCCATCGCGCTTGTAATCGCTGTTTTGGCCCGCGCGGGGCTGATGATCATGGATATGACGGGCACGCTTGCCTACGACTACATTTCCGCTTCAGGGGTGGCCATCCTTGACGTGGTGTGCTCGATTCTGACGGGTTCGGCGTTCATCGCGTTTATTTTCGCGGGCTCGCTTGCGCTTGCGCTTTCGACAGCGGGCGTGGTGCTTTATGGGTATCTGACACGTAAGGGCGCTTTGCCCGCCCATCCTGCGACGGCGTTTCTGTGGGGCTGGGCCACGGCGTTTGCGGCCATCGTGTGCCTGCTTATCGTGGCGAGCGGCATTTTGAGCGGAGTACAGGTGGCCTCGATGAGCTCGAAGCTGCCGGGCGCAGCGGCGCTCGTTGCCGCCGTCGTGGTGTTCGCGGCGTTCATCGCAACGCTGCTCGGTGCAGCTTCGCTTGTCGTGCATGCATGCGTCATGCGGAGCAATTCTTCGTGTTTGCTGGCGAAAAACCTGCTTATTGCAGTGGCGGTGTGCGGCGTCGTAGTGATGCTTCTGACCGTGGGCACGTTCGCGTCGATCAACATGGCAGCGATTGACGGGATGCGCGTGCTGTCGTGGCTTGCGGTAGACGTCGTGGCGAATGTCGCCATGATGGTCTGCGCATGGCGCTTGGCGAAAGGCGCGCATCCGATAAAGGCGTAATCGCGCATGGACGACCGGTCGGCGGCATCGAAAGGCTGCTGCTATAGAACTTGGTCGGCATTGTCCGATTGCGCACCGGAATCGCTTGAGAGGAAAGGCCGCTGCTTCGAAGGAGGCAGCGGCCTTTGTCGTTATGTCAGAGGATGCAGCGTGTTCGAATCGATGAGCGACTTGTCGCGGTCGCGTTTGCGAAGCCCCTCGATGACGGTGTCCGTCACAGCACGAATGGCGTTGCGCTGCGGGCGGTTTAGATGCTTCCAAAGCAGATCACGCCCCAAGTCATCAACAGTGCGCGCGATGATGTTCTGCTGTTCGACGCCTTGTTCTCCGACTTCGACGAAGACGGCCTTGCGGTCGTGGGCGGCGCCCATGCGCCTGACCCAGGAGCGTTGTTCGAGCCTGTCCACGCATCGTGCCACGTTGACGGGCGAGAGTTGCAGCTGCGACGCGATATCGCCGATACGCATGGGTCGACCCGTTTCGGCAAGGCGCTGCATGACGCGGCATTCGTTATACGATGCGCCGCATGCCGAGCGCAGGCCCGCCTCGATCGCTGCGCGAAATCGCTCAAGCGAAGCGAGTGCCCTTGATGCGGGGTAGCACGTCGTCTCGCGTTCGGATATCGGCGGATCGATGAACGACCCTGCGGTAATCGAAGTTTCCAAGATGGCACGCCATGCGGCGTCTTCGGTGGGGAAGAGCGCATAAAGCTCGCTGACGATTGATTCGTTGACCGCCGCCACGTGCTCGACGCCCGCGCCTGTCGCCGCGATTCGTTTTGCGCGCGCATCGTCTTCTCCTGTTTCACGTCGGGCATATCCCGCTTCTTCAAGCGCGTTGGCGGCTTGCGTGACCACGTTCGGACGCAGCCCCAAAAGGGGGCAAAGCTGTGCTTGCGCAATACTTTGCCCTGCGGCGGCAAGCTTGACGAGCATGCGGTATTGGGTGATGTTCAGGCTGCTTGCCGCTTTCAGCCCGCGCTTGAGGGCGTCATGGGTCATTTCGAACGCGACGAAATAGGCGGAATCGAGCGAGAGGTTTTCTTTTCGGGAGGTCATGGGTGCCTTCTGCAAACGGATACGGTTCATTGCTGAAACGATATGGTATCGCGTGCGAAGTTTCTTCCGAGGCAGATGGCTGCTGTGCCGCAAACTTTCCATGGGTTTCCGGCGATTGGTCGTCCGAAAACGAAACGGCGCGCATGCCGTTTCAGGGAACATGCGCACCGTTTTGGCCGCCGGTATTTCAGCGCAAGTGCGCAACCGCTTCGGATGGCTTTAGACGCGCAGGTCCATTCCGTCGATCACGGCACGCAGCGCAGCGGCGGATTGCTCCAGCTTGCGGTGCTCTTCGTCGCTTAAGCTGATGGGCACTTTCTGCTCGATACCGCCGCGTCCGATGATGGCAGGCATGCTGAGCACCACGTCGTCAAGACCGTAGTCGCCCTCCATGAGGTTGGACACGGGAAGCACCGATTTCTCGTCGCGCACAATCGCTTCGCACAGGCGTTTGACCGTCATGGCCACGCCGTAATAGGTGGCGTTTTTCTTCTCGATGATTTCGTAGGCGCTGTTTTTCACGCTTTCGGCGATCCGGTGCATCGATGCTTCGTGGTCGTAGAATCCGCGCAGCTCGCAGAAGGAGTTGATCGGCACGCCGCCCACGTTAGCGGTGCTCCAGACGGCAATTTCGCTGTCGCCGTGCTCGCCGACGATGCGCGCGTGGACGGTGCGCGGGTCTACGCCGAGATGCTGGCCGAGCGCGTATTTGAATCGTGCCGTGTCAAGCACCGTGCCCGATCCCAGAACGCGGCCGAGCGGCAGACCCGAAAGCTTGATGGCGGCATAGGTGAGCACATCGACGGGGTTGGAAACCACGAGTACGATGCCCTGGTAGTCGCGGCGGGCGATTTCGGGAATGATCGTCTTGAAGATGGCGACGTTTTTCTTCGCCAGATCGAGCCTGGTTTCGCCGGGTTTCTGATTGGCGCCTGCCGTGATCACCGTGATGGCGGCATCGGCCGCATCGTCGTAGTCGCCCGCATAGATGTTCATGGGGTGGGCGAATGCCAGGCCATGGCTGATGTCGAGCGCTTCGCCTTCGGCGCGGTCGCGGTCGACGTCGATGAGCACCATTTCGCTGAACAGTCCGCTTTGCATCAGAGCGAACGCCGAAGAGGAACCGACGAAGCCGCATCCGACGATGGCCACTTTTCTCTCGTTGACCGATTTTGCCATGGTTCCTCCCGAAATCAGCGCGTAGATATGCATTGCGTTATCGGCGGGACTTTATACGAGCATGCCACTGCCGTCAAGAATGCGCGCGAAAGCGACGGTCGAGGCAGTGCTCTTCTAGTACAATGCATCAGGCACGCAGGCTCTCACGTCGCCTTGCATCAAGGCGCGCAGAAAGGAATATCATGGCCGCTTACGATTTCGAGCGTTTGATCATCGACCTCCCCGATTATCCCGAACCCGGCGTCGTGTTCAAAGACATCACGCCGCTTCTTGCCGACGCGGAGGGTTTCGCCGCCGTGGTCGATTCGCTTGCCGAACATTTCGCCGACGCCGGCGTCACCAAGGTGATCGGTGCCGAAGCGCGTGGTTTTATGGTGGGCGCTCCGGTTGCGCGCCGTCTTGGCGCTGGTTTCGTTCCTGCCCGCAAGCCGGGCAAGCTGCCGCGTGAAACCGTGAGTGAAAGCTATGCTCTCGAATACGGCACCGATGCCCTTGAGGTGCACACCGATGCCATTTCGGCCGATGACGTCGTTTTGCTCGTCGACGATTTGGTTGCAACGGGCGGCACGGCGGTCGCACAGGCTCGCTTGGTTGAGCGTTTCGGGGCCAAGCTTGCCGGTATGGGCTTTTTGATGGAGCTTGCGTTCCTCGATCCGCGCAAAGCGATCGCGCAGGCAACCGACGCCGAAGTTTTCTCGCTGGTAAAGGTGAGCTAGCCTCTGCGTTTTACGAAGGCGCCTTTTCGTCATGCGCGCATAGTACAGAGAGAACGGGCCGTGCACCGACCCGCTTTACCGAGCCCTCGCTTTGCGGGGGCTTTTTGTGGTTGGGATGGCATCGCGTGGCTCTTTTCTTTGTTCGTTGCTGCATTTGTTATTCGTCTCGTAACATATTTGCCATATATCCTACAAAAAAGGTAGGTAATATGACGCGCAAATATCAAGAGGAGCTTTCCTCGTTCGAAAGGAGCGATACCATGCAGTATCCCGTTTCCGATTCCCACAAGCTTTTCATCGGGGGGCGTTGGGTCGACGCTTCCGACGGTTCCACGATCGACACGTATTGCCCTGCAAATGGCGAGCGCATCGCGAGCATCGCCGATGCGACGCGTGAAGACGTCGAAGCCGCCGTCGATGCGGCCCATAAGGCTTTTCCGTCGTGGGCTGCCACCGATAAGGCGCAGCGTGCATGCATTCTCAATGCCGTTGCCGACGCCATCGAGGCGAACGCCGAACACCTCGCGCTTGTCGAATCGATCGACAACGGCAAGCCGATTCGCGAAACGCGCGCGGTCGATGTGGCGTATTCGGCCGAGCATTTCCGCTATTTCGCGGGCGTGCTTTTGGCCGAAACCGGCGAGGTGGACATGGTGGCGCCTAACATGATGTCGATCGTGCTTCATGAGCCGATCGGCGTTGTCGGCCAGATCGTTCCCTGGAACTTTCCTCTGCTTATGGCCGCATGGAAGCTCGCTCCGGTGCTTGCGGCAGGCGATTGCACTGTGCTTAAGCCTTCGTCGTCCACGTCGCTTTCTGTGCTTGAGCTGGCGTGCCTGACGCAAGACATCATTCCTGCGGGCGTATTCAACGTAGTGACGGGTCGTGGTTCGAAATCGGGGCAGTATCTGCTCGAAAACGAACGTCTCGCCAAGCTGGCGTTTACCGGTTCGACCGAGGTCGGCCGCGAAGTGGCGCTTGCTGCCGCAAAGCGTCTGATTCCCGCCACGCTCGAGCTGGGCGGGAAATCGGCCAACATCGTCTTTCCCGATGCCAAGCGCGATATGGCGATCGATGGCGTGCAGCTGGGCATCCTGTTCAACCAGGGCCAAGTCTGCTGCGCTGGCAGCCGTATCTTCGTTCATGAAGATATCTACGACGATTTCGTCGCCGATATCGTCGAGGCGTTCAAGAAGGTCAAGGTCGGCCTGCCGTGGGAGGAAGACACTCAGATGGGAAGTCAGATCGATGTGCGTCAGGCCGAGAAAATCCTGGGCTATATCGAGCTTGCCAAGCAGGAAGGCGGGCGTGTGCTCGTCGGCGGAGAGCGCGCCATGGAAGGCGAGCTTTCCAAAGGCGCGTTCGTCAAGCCGACGCTGCTCGAGGTTCCGAACAACTCATGTCGTGTGGCGCAGGAGGAAATCTTCGGCCCTGTTGCTGTGGTGATGAAGTTCAAAGACGAACAGGAAGTCATCGATTTGGCAAACGATTCGGTCTACGGTCTTGGCGGTGCGGTGTGGACGCGCGACATCAACCGCGCATTTCGTGTTGCGCGCGGAGTGCAAACGGGTCGTATGTGGGTGAACACCTACAACCAGATTCCCGCAGGCGCGCCATTCGGCGGCTATAAAGAATCGGGCATCGGTCGTGAAACACACAAAATGATGCTCGAGCACTACTGCCAGACTAAAAACATCCTGGTCAACCTGGGCGAAGAGCCATCGGGCTTCTATCCTGCGAACTAGCTGTCGTGTGCCGATAGGCTCTTGGCTCCGACGATGCGCGAGGCGGGCGGTATGCGCTCGTAGCTGCTGCGGACGTTCGCGGTTGCTGCCGTCATGGCATTTGCTCCCAGTGCCATGACGGCAGGACGCTTTGTGCGCCGATTTCGAAATGGCGCTTCACGATGCCGAGGTCGATGGCGGTGCAAGGGCCGCCAAGCGACGATACGTGCGTCGTTTTTTCGCTCAGCTCGATGAAGAAACGCTGGCGGTTCATGGCAGTTGGTGCAAGCTGCGCGGCGCGTACCCCGGCGATAAACCAATCGGGCGCGGGATCTTCATCGCTGTGGCAGAGCTTTTCGATCGGCTTGCCGGCATGGGGCTTTCCCTGATGTGTTCCGTAGCCGATCGCAAGAACACACGGGCATGCCTCGTCGGGGGCGATGTGCGTCCCCAGATGTTTCCTGCGATACGTCAAAGCAATCCAGCAGCTGTTCAGACCGGCTCGCTGTGCTTCGAGTGCGACGAGTTCGCCATAGTATCCCACCTTCTCGTCGAGGCCTTCTTCTTGCCGTCCGACGAACGCGACGCAGTCGCGCACGCCTTTGAGCATTCCGTATGAGGCGAGTCGCGAGAAAGCGGCAGGGCATTCCCTGATCAGCTGGAAATGAAGGCCTGCTTCGGCGTTGCATTGCGCGATGACTTCCTCGAGGTGCGTGACGGCTTCGCGTGAGAGGGGTTCGTCGCGATAGCTGCGCACGGCATGGCGTTCCAGAATTGCTTGCATTAAGTCCATCGGTCGTCCTTTCTCGTTCGCCTTCCTGCGCTCACGGACGCCTTCGGGCACGTTTCCTGCGAGGCCTCTTCTTTGACGAAACGGTACGCTTTCCAGGCAAGTTGCGAAAGCGCCTTCCACGGCTCCATGCTCTCGCTTGGATGGTAGATTTGCATGGTTCCAATGCGCTTCACCGATACGATGCCCGCCTTCTTCATAACGCCGAGATGATGAGACACGGTCGGTTTTGAAAGGCCGACGTGCTCCGCAATCTCGTATGTTCTCAATCCGCCCCAATTGCGCAGGAGGTCGAGGAAAATGGCCTGACGGCTTTCGTTTCCCAAGGCGACAAGCAATGCCGAGCAGGCGACGAACTCCTCGCCCAAAAGGGCCATGTGCTGTGCCGCTGGAAGTGTACAGTCCTCGGTGGGGCGGTCTTCTTCCGTTCGCCGGCGTGTTTCATGTACAGGCGGATTGGCTGCTCGGTGGTGCGAAAACTTTCCTCTCGCGCGACTGACGGGTTGATTTTCCATGGTTTCACCTCCCGCTTTCAGTGGAGCGAATATGGGAATTGTAGGGTGCAGACGCCGTTTCGTCAGCATAGAGAAAGAAAATCGATTTGCAGCGTCTTTCGCGTGCGAATCCCTATCGGCTGTTCGTGTCGACTGCGCGTCTGTTTGCATGAGATGGTGCTCGCGGACTTCGTGCGGGCGGCGGTGTGCAACCGCGTGCAAGGACGATTCTTTCCAGGACGGGAACAAGCGCCCGGGCCTTTTCTGCTTGGCGTTGCCCATTGCGGTTATCGGGCGTTTTGCGGGGTCAAGTTCGCTATCATGGGGACATTCCTGCAGGTCGGTATGGTTGCGCGGGAAGGGGACGTGAGTGAGGGGGTTTCGATGAAGGTGCTGGTGAGTGCATGTTTGGTGGGGCGCTGCTGCCGCTATGACGCCACAGCTCGATACAACGATGCGGTTGTCGAGGCTCTTGCAGGTTGTGAAATCGTACAGACGTGCCCCGAGGTCGAAGGAGGGCTTCCGTGTCCGCGCGCTGCAAGCGAGATGCATCGTGACGGGCGTGTTATGAGCGTTGAAGGGTACGATGTGACCGAAGCATATCTGCATGGTGCCGCTTGCGCTGTCGAAAAGGCGAAGCGCAACGGATGTTCGCTGGCGGTGCTCAAGGCAAAAAGCCCTTCGTGCGGCGCAGGCCGTATTTACGACGGAACATTTTCGGGACGCCTTGTCAAAGGCGATGGCATCACGGTGCGTATGTTGCGCGATGCGGGGGTGGCGGTTGCCAATGAGGAGGAGTTCTTGAGCACTGCCGCTTCTTTGTTGGCGGAATGTTCGACGAATTGCAACGTGGCGTGTTCGTAGGGCACCTTTGTATGCGCGGGGCGAAAAGTGCATCGTGCGCGATGCGCACGATGCGGCTTGCTTTCTTTAAACGTACGGTTTTCGCTTGATTTACGAACAAACATTCGTTATTATATAGACATCAAACAAATGTTCGTAAAGGTTGGTGCATCCTAACTTCGCACGAAGGACAGCCGCTTCTGGAAGGGGGCTGCCATGGTCGCGCTGAAAAACCGTGTTTTCGAAGAAAGGGCATCCGCATGTACGTGTGCTCAGGATGCATCGCTTTGCAGCATCGAGCCGTGGGACATGCAATCAAGCGGCATCGATGCAGGGCAGGCATCTGCCCGTCGCGTGCTGGATGCCATCGAGCGCGGAGTTCGTTCGAAACGCATTCCGTTTCTTTGCTCGGATAGCCTTTCCGCCTTACGCAACCTCGGCTTGGTGCGCGGCGGCATGCTGACAAACGCTGCTGTCCTGATATTCTGTCCGAGCGCGGCACCGCTCATCGTCTGCCGTGTCTATGACTCTCCGTGTTGCGACGTGCTTCTTGAATCGCTTGATTGCTATGGCCCTCTTGAAGATGCTTTCGATGCTGCCTTCGCGTTTCTCAGGCGTTTTGCACCAACGGCATTTCCCGCTTTCGGATTCGACGGGTCGAAAGCGCCTTTTGCGCTTCCTGTCGTTTTCGAGGATTGTCTGTCGAACGCCTTGGTTCACCGTGATTATCGTGTTTTCTCGCCTGTACAGGTGGTCGTTTGCCCGGGAGCGATTGAAATATCGTCGCCTGGCATCTTTCCCGAAAATACGTTCGTCGCTGGTCTGCATGATCGCCCAATCGATCCTTCGTATTACGCCGAATGCGCCCTCGAAGCGCAGACGGTCACGCGAAATGCGCTTTTGCTGCAGGCTCTTTATCGTTTCGGGTTCATAGAGGCGCAGGGCACCGGCATGATGCGTGTTGTTTACGCGAGCGCGTTGTGCGGGCTCGAAGTTGCTTGGTCCAACAGGGGAGCATGCGCACATGCGGCAATCACCGAACGTTTGCGGAGCCATTGCTCCTGATGGCGTCACGCACGCGCTCGGTGGTATTTTCCATATTGGCAAGCAGGAACCTTGAAAACTCATCGCTCGATAGCACGAACGCGCCAATGAACGCCATGTCGGCGATGTTGGATGTCTGCACTTCAGCGTTGCGAGACGAGGTGGCGTCTTCGATGATGGCCACGTTATAGCCGAGCGAAAGCGCATCGTAACAGCTGCTCCTGATGCAGTTTGGCGTCGTGGTGCCAGTCAAGACGACGGTGTCGATGCCCCTGCTTTGCAACGTTTCGTGAAGGTCTGTCTTGAAGAAGGCGGAAAAGCTCGGTTTTACCACGACAATTTCTCCGTCGTGCGCAGCAAGCTCTTCGGGCTCGCGGTCGTCGATGGCAGGATTGCATCCGGGGGAGAGGGGTTTTGCGGCGTTCCAGATATCGAAGCGGCACGGCTCTACGTTTGATCCGTCTTTTGCGTACGAACGTATGGCGTGCACCACGGTCATGTTGCTTTCTCGCGCCTTTTCAAGTACGCGTACACAGGCTGGAATGCTTGCACGCGCTCCTGCGACGCAAAGGGGAGAGCTCTCGTCGATGAAGCCGTTCTGCATATCAATCATCACAACGGCGGCTTTGTTCGGTTCGATCATGAGATTCCGGTTCCTTTCGAAATGTCTATTTGCGTCAACGGGTCGGTATCGCCGTATCGTTTTGAAGACGGCTTCATGATAGATAAGCTATGCTTTCGAAAGAAACACGCCGGCTTGAGAGGGCCGGTTCGATGGACGAACGAATACGACAAGGGGGCACATCGGTGCTTGAATCCGATCTCATCCAGGAAAACCGCGTCGCATCCGGCACGCAGAACGGAGCCGATGAGCCCCTCTTTGACGAAGAGGGAGCCCAGACGCTTCTCCGTTCGCCCCACGTCGATGGCTCTCACGAATCCGAAGAAGAGCCGTTCGTAGTGTTTGTGATGCATGCTTCCGTCGGATCGGGTCACAGAAGTGCCGCCCTTGCGGTGGCCGAGGCGTTCGAGGCTCTGAAGCTCGATGACGGATCTTCGCTTCCCGCATCGGCCGAAATCGAGGTGCTCGATATTCTCGACTTCGGGCGCGTTGCCATCGACGGAGATAAAACCGCCTCTATGTTCACTGGGCCGACGCGTCCTTTTTACGACATCACGTGGCGCTACACGCTTACGGGCAGGCTTCTTTGGGGCGGCGGCACGGCATGGTCGCATGTCATGTTCGGCAAGCTCACTGACTACGTTGCGAAGCGAAAGCCTGCCGTGGTGGTTTGCACGCATATCACCGCCGCCAATGCTGTTGTCGGGGCGCGCATGCTCACGGGACAGCGTTTTCCCATCGTCTGCGTTCCGACTGATTACGAAATCGAAGGGCTGTGGCCGCATAAAGAGACGGATCTGTTCTGCGTGGCAACCGAGGCCATGGCCGAAACGCTTCGGCCGCGCAAGGTTGCGGAACGCAAGATGGAAATCACAGGCATTCCTGTGCGTGGAGGCCTTGGGGCGGATTTCGACGTCAAGGCCGTTCGTGAGGAATTGGGGCTTCCGCAAGACAAGACGGTCGTGCTCGTCATGGCCGGCGCCCATCTGCCTCAGCCCTATGTCAGATTTCGCGCCACGATGGACGAAACGCTTCCGTACCTCAAAGGCCTGTCGGGAATGCATTTCGTCTTCTTGCCGGGCCGTGATGAGGAATATGCCGTTCGTCTTCAGCGGCAGCAGGAAGCCATGTCGATCGACAACATGACCGTGATGGGCTATGTGGAAAAGATGCCGGCGCTTATGGCGGCAAGCGATCTTGCCATTTGCAAATCCGGCGGTCTTACGGTTACGGAATGCTTGTGTTCACGGCTGCCGATGGTCCTTTTAGGGCGTTCGTACGGACAAGAAAAGGCGAATACGCGCATGCTCACGTCACTCGGTGTCGGGATGCACGTCACCACCGCTCGTGAGCTGCTTGGTGCGTTGCGCCATCTGCATGCGAACCCTTCGAGCCTGCGCGCCATGCTTGTTAACGGGGAAATCCTTCGCAGGCCTGCCGCAGCGCACGATATCGCCGAGGCGTCCCTACGGCTCGTTGGAACCATCGAAAGTCCGAAGAAGCATTTCGTGGAATTCTATTGGGGAAGAAAGCCCGCCCATACGCGATAGCGGTTTTGTCCATCGACAGCCATGTTTCGCTGCGATAGCGTGACCAGCGATATGAAAGTGCTTGAACGAAAGGACGAACCATGATGTTTTTCGAGCGTATCGGTGGTCGTTTTGTCGAAAGAGAAGACGGGCGTGTCGTCATGCTTACCCCCGTGGTCGAAGAGATGCTTCAACCGCAGGGCATCCTTCACGGTGGCATGAGCGCCTATCTTGCTGAAAGCGTGGCAAGCGAAGCGGCCAATTTCTCGCTTGATATGGAAAAGGAACATATCGTCGGCCTCGATCTGACAAGTACACATCTTCTGCCCGTTGCCTTGGGAGACAGCATTCGCAGCGTCGCCACTCCCGTTCGCCAGGGTGGACGCGTGCAGGTGTGGAAAATCGAGCAGTATCGCGAAAGCGACGGCGCCTTGTTCAACGTCTCGCAGCTCACCACATATACCAAGCGCGTCCGTTAGAAGCCCATCGGCGAACGGGGCGGCGGCGCCCATTCACCGACACCCACCAACCCGAAACGCAATCGAATCGGTGGCAATTCCAACACGCATGATCCACTCTGATAGAGTACAGGGCGGCGAGACTTCCTCGCCGCTTTTGTTGTGTCGACCGTGCGAAGGAGGAGGAAGCGATGGAGTTGATCGTTTCCCTGGTGGGCGTGCCCTGTCTTGCTGCGCTGCTAATGTTGATAGTGCGCAACGACAAGGCTCGAAACGTATTAGCCGTGGCGTCTGCTGCGGTGATCGGCGTGCTATCTGTTGCGTTCGCGATCATCTATCTGGGCGACAGCCCGGTATATTTCGCGCTTCCCGCATCGACGGCGGGTATGCTTGGCGTGGTGAATTTCCTGATCGAAATCGCCGTCGGCGCATTCATCCTCGCATATGCAATTCGCTACAAGCGCATGCTTGCCCTCGGCTTGGCAATTGTGCAGCTGGTCATGGCGGTCTGGATCGAGGTTTCGGTTCTTGCGGGCCATGAGTTCTCTACGCAGATGCGTATCGACCAGCTTACCGTCATCATGGCGCTTATCATCGGCATCGTGGGTTCGGGCATCTGCGTATACGCGCTCGGCTACATGAAAGACTTCCAGAGCCATCATGCCGATCAAAAAGACAGGCGACCTTGGTTTTTCGCGCTTATGTTCGCGTTTTTGGCCGCCATGTTCAACATCGTCTTCTCCGACAACATGGCATGGATCTACACGGCATGGGAAGTCACCACGCTGTGCTCGTTCCTTTTGATCGGTTTCACGAAAACCGAAGAGGCCATCAACAACGCGTTTCGTCAGATCGTGATGAACATGCTCGGCGGCATCGCCTTTCAGATCGCCATCGCATTCGCGGCGCTTAATGGCCTGCCGTTGGTGTTCAGCGAGTTCTTGACGGCAGGCACCATGGCTGCCAACAGCGCATCGGCGGCACTGTTCGCCATCCCCGTGGTGCTGCTTGCTTTCGCGGGCATGACCAAGGCTGCCCAGATGCCCTTCCATACCTGGCTGCTCGGTGCCATGGTCGCCCCGACTCCTACGAGTGCGCTGCTGCATTCTTCCACCATGGTCAAGGCGGGCGTCTTCTTGCTGATTAAGCTTTCTCCGCTGTTTTTGGTGTTCCCGATCGCTTCGTCCATGGTCGTGCTGATCGGCGGATTCACGTTCCTTTTCTGCTCGTTTTTGGCTATTTCTCAGAGCAACGCCAAGCGCGTGCTTGCTTATTCCACGATTGCCAACCTCGGCCTGATCACGGCATGTGCGGGCGTGGGCACTCCCGAGGCCGTTTGGGCTGCAATCTTCCTTGTCATCTTCCATGCGGTTGCCAAAAGCCTGCTCTTCCTGTGCGTCGGCACGGCCGAGCATCACATCGGAAGCCGCAATATCGAAGATATGGACGAGCTGTTCGAGCGCATGCCGCGCTTGGCACGCTTCATGATGCTGGGCATCATGTGCATGTTCATTGCTCCGTTTGGCATGCTTGTTTCCAAATGGGCGACGCTTGTGTCGTTTGCCACCACCGGCCAGATCGTCTTGCTCGTCTTGCTGGCTTTCGGAAGCGCGGCCACCTTCATGTTCTGGGGCAAGTGGCTCGGCAAGCTTGCCGGCATCGCTGCGCATCGTGAAAATGTCGAGCTCTCCGTCAACAAGAGCGAATGGGGAGCGATTGTCCTCATGGCCGTCCTCGTGGTTCTGTGCTGCGTCGGCATGCCGTCTCTTTCCTCTGCGTTCGTCGAGCCGTATCTGATGGGGGTTTACGGCCTGGCGTCGTCCGTCATCGGCTTCGACAACATGGTCATCATGGGGATCATCGTCGCGTTCGTTGTCGTGGTGCTGTTCGGCACGCTTGGCAAGGCGAACAAGAAGCTTGTGCCCGTCTACATGGCCGGCATTACGGTGAATTCCCCCAAGCGCATCTTCCGCGGCTCCTTGGGTGGCGAGCGTGAAGCAACTTCGCGCAATTGGTATCTCGAGGGCATCTTCGGCGAGAAACGCCTTAACAAACCGGCAACCTATTTCACCGCAGCGGTTCTTATCATCTGCATCGCTGTGAGCGTCTTCGCGGGCAATATCGTCAGCGGATCGGTCTCCGTGCCTTTGTATATGCAGACGGTTGCTTTGAACGAAAGCGTGTTTTCGACGCTAATCGGCATCGTGGCATTTCTCGTGCTCGGTCCTGTGCTTGGCTGCTTGCTCGCAGGGCTCGACCGCATCATTAGCGCACGCATGCAGGGTCGTGTCGGCCCGCCGCTTCTTCAGCCTTATTACGACGTGCGCAAGCTTATCGCCAAAGACAACGTGAGCGTCAATACGGTCGAGGGAACCTACATCACTATGGCGCTTGTGTTCACGTTGATTGCGGGCGGCGTGTTCTTCGGCGGCGGCAACTTCCTGATGTGCGTGTTCTTGGTCACGCTGTCGGCGTTGTTCTTCATCTTGGCCGCGTATTCGTCTCGTTCTCCTTATGCCGAAATCGGCGCTGACCGCGAAATTCTGCAGGTCATGTCGTATGAGCCCATGATCCTGTTCGTTGCCGTGGGTATGGTGCTCACTCTGGGGACGTTCGATGTGGCGGGCATCCTGCACAGCAACGCCCCGATGATCGTGGCCGCATGGCCTATCTTCATCGGCCTGCTTTTCGTGCTTACCATCAAGCTGCGCAAGTCGCCTTTCGACCTGTCCTATTCGCACCATGCTCACCAAGAGCTTGTCAAGGGCGTGACCACGGAGATGAGCGGACGAACGCTTGCCAAGGTCGAAATCATGCACTGGTGCGAGAACATCCTGTTCATGGCATGGGTTGCGATGTTCTTCGTATGGAGCAATCCGCTGTCGATCGTGCTCGCCATCGTGGCGGCGCTGGCCGTGTACTTCCTTGAAATCTGGATCGACAACAATTTCGCACGCGTGAAATGGCAGTCGTGCCTGAAGTGGGCATGGATCGTTTCGCTCGTCGCAGGCTTTGCCAACATCGCGGGCCTTGTGCTGTACATCACCTTCATGTAGGAGCCAATCATGAGCAGTGTTTCTAAATCGCCTTGGGTCATCCACTACGATGGCAGCAGCTGCAACGGCTGCGACATCGAAGTGCTTGCCGCGCTCACGCCGCTTTACGACGTCGAACGTTTCGGCATCATCAACACGGGCAATCCCAAGCATGCCGATATCTTTCTGGTCACAGGTTCGGTCAACGAGCAAAACATCGGTGTCGTGAAGGAAATCTACGACCAGATGGTCGAACCGAAAGTCGTGGTTGCTTGCGGCATCTGCGCGTGTTCCGCGGGCATTTTCCACGATTGCTACAACATCATCGGCGGCGTCGACAAGGCTATTCCCGTGGACGTCTACGTTCCTGGATGCGCAGTGCGTCCCGAAGCGATCATCGACGGCGTGGTTCAGGGCCTAGCCATTCTTGAAGAGAAGTCGAAGGCGCTTGAAGCCTCGAAGAAGAAAGGGGAGTAGCGCCATGGCTTTGCATACGTCATTCGAAACCATCGAAATCGCCGACCTTGTCGCACTTGCCGAAAGGAAGCGTGACGAAGGCTATCGTTTCGTTCAGATGTTGTGCGTCAATACCGAACAGGGCATCGATGCGTTGTACTCGTTTATGAAAGGCGATCGCCTGGAAAACTACACCATCGCCGGAATCGATACGGCAACGCAGTCTGTCCCTTCCGTGACGGGCGTGTTTCTTGCGGCGTTTCCGTTCGAGAATGAGGCGCACGATCTTTTCGGCCTCAATGTCACCGACATCGCCATCGATTTCGCGGGCAAATTCTACAAGGTGGCCATGGATACGCCCATGACCGTCATTTCTCCCGCTCAGAAGGCGGCGCGCGAAAAAGCGGCGAAAATCGCCGCTGCGAAGGCGGCGAAAGCCGCCGGCAAAGATGCTTCCGCCGACGACCTTGAAGCCAAGCTCGCGGGCATGGACCCCGAAAAGGCGGCGAAAGTGCGCGCAGCGATGGAGGCGAAGGCTGCGCGCGAAAAAGCGGAGAGCGCACGTGCGAAACAGGCGGAGCTCGAAGAGAAGCTTGCTGGAATGGATCCCGAAAAGGCCGCCAAGGTTCGCGCGGCCATGGAAGCGAAGGCGGCACGCGAAGCCGCCCAAGAGAAAGGCGGCGAATAGCATGGGCAAAGCGACTGTCATTCCTTTCGGCCCGCAGCATCCGGTGCTGCCCGAGCCGCTGCATCTCGATCTGGTGGTGGAAGACGAACGCGTGATCGAGGCCATCCCCCAGATCGGCTTCATCCATCGAGGGCTTGAGAAGCTTGTCGAAACGCGCGACATCCATCAGTTCATCTATGTTGCCGAGCGTATTTGCGGCATCTGCAGCTTCGGCCATTCGCTGGGCTACGCGGAAACGATTGAAGACCTCATGGGCGTCGAGGTTCCCAAGCGCGCTCAGTTCATTCGCGTCATCCTTCACGAGCTCTCTCGTATGCATTCGCATCTGCTGTGGATGGGCCTTGCTGCCGACGCCTTCGGCTTTGAAAGCCTGTTCATGCATTGCTGGCGTTTGCGCGAACGCGTGCTTGATATCTTCGAGGCAACCACCGGCGGTCGCGTCATCTTGTCCGCCGTATGCATCGGCGGCGTGAATCGCGATATCGACGACGTCATGATGAAGGCCATTGTCGATAAGATCGAAAGCATTGAATCCGAATATAAGGAAATCACTGATACGTTCCTTAAAGATTCTTCGGTGAAAAGCAGGCTTGTCGGCGTAGGTCATATCACCCAGCAAGAGGCCGAGGCGCTGTGCATGGTGGGTCCGTTCGGCCGCGCTTCCAATGTCGCTTACGACGCGCGCATGCTCGGTCGCGGCGCCTATGGCGATCTTGAAGGATTCGAGCCCATTCTTTCCGACGAGGGCGATTGCTATGCGCGTTGCAAGGTGCGTGCGCTTGAGGTGAATCAGTCGATTGCCATCATCAAAGAACTTGCGGCGAAAATGCCCCATGACGGCATCGGCGAGAAAAGCAAGCTTACGCCTGCAGCGGGCGCTCAGGCGTCGAGCGTGCTCGAACAGCCGCGCGGCGAGTGCTACTACTATGCGCGCGGCAATGGAAGCAAGAACCTCGACCGCATGCGCATGCGCACGCCCACCAGCCAAAACCTTGCCGGCATGGTGAAGGCGCTCGAAGGGTGCGATTTGGCCGACGTGCCGATGATCATCCTGACCATCGATCCGTGTATCAGCTGCTCTGAAAGGTAGGACGCAATGGGAAGCTTCAAACTGGGGAAGATGACCCTGCGTTCGTTGTTCAAAAAGCCCGAGACCATCATGTATCCGGCCCAGACGCGTTATCAGCCCGAAGGTCTCAAGGGGCATATCCTCAACGACATCGATACGTGCATCCTGTGCGGCATTTGCGAAAAGCGCTGCCCTACGGGAGCCATCAAGGTTGCAAAGAAAGACGGAACGTGGCAGATCGACCGCTTCCGCTGCGTCCAATGCGGCACATGTGTGCGCGAATGCCCGAAGGATTCGCTTTCGATGAATCCGAACTATCCGGCGCCCGCGCCCAAGAAAAGCGTCGAAGTGGTGCAAAAACCCGAACCGTCTGCTGAAGAGATCGCCGCTGCGCAGGCCAAAGAGGCCGAAAAGGCGGAGCGCATCAAGGCTGCTTTGGCTGCCAAGGCGGCACGTGAGGCCGCTGCGTCTGAAGCGCAATAATTTGCTTCGGGGCCTTCGGAAGCGGTCCCACATGGCATAGTCGAATCGCCTCCCATTTCTCGCATCCAAGAAATGGGAGGCTTCTTTATGGCGAAAAACCGCTTTATAGGCAGTTGCCTTTCGCGGTTTTGCCGGCTGCGTTTCTGACGCTTTTATCAACTTTTCGCAACGAGTCCGTGACGGTATGGCGAATATGGCGGCGAGTGAGTCTGGGTTTTCGAAAAGCCCGGTACAATCAACAGCCGCTTGCCGATGGTGGCGGGCGTTTGTTCGAATTTGTCTTTTGAAAGAGATATCCATGGCGCAGCAGGAGCAGGTCACCAATAGAATATTCACGCTCGCGAACGTGATTTCGTTCATAAGGCTTTGCATGGTGCCTGCGTATCTCGTATTTTTGCTCGAAGGTCATGATATCTTGGCCACGTTCCTTTTCGCCCTGGCCGCGTCGACCGACTTCGTCGACGGACAGCTGGCGCGCCGTACCCATACGGTGTCGCGTCTTGGTCAGTTGCTCGATCCCGCCGTCGATCGCGTTCTCATGATTGCGGGCGTTGTGGGTCTTTTGCTTGTCGGACGTCTGCCGTTGTGGATTATCGTCGTGGTCATTGCGCGCGATTTGTTCTTGCTGTGCGGTGCGGCGTTTCTCCTTCGCTATAAAAAACGCGTGGCGGTGGTGTTCCCCGGCAAAGTTGCCACGACGCTTTTGTTCGTCGGCTTTGCCGGCCTGTTGTTGAACTTCCCGCTTATCCCCGGTTTGGGAATCTGCGATGTCTCGTGGCTTCCAGGCTTTAATGCCGAGTCGGTGTCGTGGGGCATTTGGTTCGTCTATGCGGGTTTGGTGCTCGCTCTGGCAACAACCGCGCTTTATATTTATCGCGGATGGCAGGCGCTGCAGGAGGGCCGCAACGAGCGCATCGGCTAACAAAGCCGGTTGGATTTCCTCTTTCTATACATAAAAATGCAAAACTGGTGATTAATCTGCCGAATTTTCTCTTCACGAATCCACTTTACTAGACTAAAGTATGGAAGCGGCCGCCGATTCGTCGTCGGCCCTATGCACGAAGAGAAAGGAATCGCCGATGTATTATCAGGAGGAAATCGAGTGCATGCCTCGCGCAGAGCTCGAAGCCTTGCAGCTTGAGCGGCTGCGTTGGGCCGTCGTTCACGCCTACGAAAACGTCCCCCTTTACAAAGAGCGATTCGATGCTTTAGGTCTCGACCCTTATGCCATCGAATCGATCGATGACATCAAGCGATTTCCCTTCGTGGTGAAGCAGGACATGCGCGACGCCTATCCTTTCGGATTGTTTGCCGTCGACCGCAAGCAGGTCAAACGCCTGCATGCTTCTTCGGGCACGACCGGTCAGGCCACCGTCGTGGGCTATACCGAGCGCGACCTGAAGAACTGGGGCGAGTGTTTCGCCCGCGGCATTGCCATGGTGGGCGGCAACGCAGATTCGACGATGCAGGTTTCCTACGGCTATGGCTTGTTCACGGGCGGGCTTGGCGCCCATATGGGCGGCGAGACCGCAGGATGCACTGTGGTTCCCACTTCGACGGGCAACACCAAGCGCCAGATTCAGGTTATGAAGGATTTCGACGTCGACATTCTGTGCGCAACGCCTTCTTACGCCCTGCTTATCGCCGATACCGCCATCGAGATGGGCTATGACCCTGCGAAGGACTTCAAGATTTCCGGCGCCATCCTCGGTGCCGAGCCTGCTTCCGAGCATATGCGCGAGGAAATTCGTCGCAAACTCGGCGTTCAATATTGCGATGTTTACGGCCTGTCCGAAATCATGGGCCCGGGTGTTGCAATGGAATGCTCTCAGGGCTGCGGCCTGCATGTCGCCGAAGACCAGTTCCTTGTCGAAATCGTCGATCCGGAAACGCTGCAGCCCGTGCCTGACGGCGAATTCGGTGAGCTTGTGATCACCACGCTTACGCGCGAATGCAGCCCGCTGATTCGTTATCGCACGCG
>JAUNLI010000005.1:0-10127 GCA_030532315.1 Slackia sp. | reverse complement strand
AACGTTTTCCCCTCGCAGATCGAGCAGGTTATCACGGCGTTTCCGGAAATCGTTCCGCATTACCAGATTGTGCTTACCACCAAAGGCAAGCTCGACCATGTGGAGCTTCGCGTGGAAACCGCGCCCGATTTCCCGTTCGACGAAATTCGTGCCCTGGAGGATCTGCGCCGCCGACTTGCAAACGAGCTCAAGAGCAACCTGCAGATCGCGGTGGATATCAAAATCGTCGAGCCCAAGACGATCGAGCGAAGCGAAGGCAAAGCGAAGCGCGTTTTGGATCTTCGCGACAAAGACTAAGCGCACGTGTGGCGCAACATGCGCTGCGTGATGAAAGATGGCAGGAGGCACTATGATCGAACAACTTACTGTTTTGCTGCAAAACGAAAAAGGCCGCCTTTCGCAGCTATGCCGCGACCTTGCGGATGCCGACATCAACATGCACGACCTTTTCGTGGCCGACACGTCCGATTTCGGCATCGTACGCATATTCTGCGACACTCCCAAGCGCGCCGCTGCAGTACTCGAAGAACACGGATATCGTGCGCGCGTGGTGGATGTTTTGGCCGTACGCGTTCCCAACGTGCCGGGCGGCTTGGCAACGCTTCTTGAAAGCATCGAAGGCGCAGGGTGCAATATCGAATACGGCTATTGTTTTTCTCGCGGCGGGGAAACGGCAATCGACGTGTTGAAGGTGGCAGACCCCGCAATCGAAGGTACACTGTCCGAAGCAGGTTTCGATATCGTGAAAGCCGAGGAGGTCTACGAGCTCGATGAATAGCTCGACTTCGACATGTACGAATGAGTTCGTCGTGCGGCAAGGTTCTTTAAGGCCTTGCCGCTTCGGCATGTTTGCGCACGCAAGGGCCGTTGCCGCAGCGGCGGCGATGACGCTTGCTCTATGTGCAGCGACAACGCCCGCCTTCGCCGACGTCTTGCAAACCGACGAAGTTCTTTCCCGAAGCGTCGCCGAGCGAGGGTTGTCTGCCGAGGTATGCCCTGATATCCAGGCGACCAACGCGTTGGTGGTTTCGGCTGACGGCACGGTCTATTTCGCACGCGATGCGCATGCACCCGTGAAGATCGCCTCGATTACCAAGGTCATGACCGCGATCGTCGCGCTCGAAAACGCTCCGCTCGACACGCGCGTCGTTGTCGACGCCGAGGCAGCCGGGGTGGGGGAGTCGTCCGCAGGTCTTATCGAGGGCGATTCGATGGATCTTGAAACGGCGCTTTATGCACTTATGGTGCCTTCGGGAAACGACGCCGCCATCGCCATCGCAAAAGCGGTCGGTGCGCTTTTGCCAGGCTATGATGGAAGCGACCCGCAGGCCGCGTTCGTGGCGGCCATGAACGCCAAGGCGGCCGAACTCGGGTGCGAAGACACGCTTTACACCAACCCGCACGGTCTTGACGCCGGCATCTTCGCAAGCGATTGCCATTCCACTGCCTCCGATGTGGGGATGGTGGTCTCGTACGCAATGAAAAACGACGTCTTTCGCAACGTGGTCGATTCCGGAGACACCACCGTCGAAATCACATCGACCGATGGGTCGCCGCGGTTTTTGTCGCTGGTTTCCACCGACGAGCTGATCGGCGTCTACGAAGGCATCTGCGGCGTGAAGACCGGAACCACCATCGACGCCGGCTACTGCTTTGCAGGCGCGGCGGTGCGTGAGGCGGGCGAGTTTTACAGCGTGGTGCTGAACAGTCCCGATTCTGACACGCGCTTCGCCGATACCGTAACGCTTCTCGACTGGACCTATGGCAATATCGTAGACAAGAGGCTGATCAACAGCACCGAGCACGTCGAATCAGGCGGCGAATCGCATCCCCTGGCCGCGCGCGTGGCTCACAGCCAGTGGCCCGACTGCACTGTCGATGCGATTGCATCCGACCCCGAGCTTTGCGTCGAAGTGTTCGAGCTTGCGGGAGACATCGAACAAGAGGCTTCTTTCGTCGAGCTGCAAGGCGATGTCGAACAGGGCGATGTCGTCGGCCACCTGACGTTTACGCAGGCGGGCCAGACGATTGCGGAATGCGACCTGATTGCTGCCGAAAGCCAGAAAGCGCCCGATTTCTTCCAGAAGATCGGCGTATGGCTCGACCGCTTCGTCCGCGGCTTGCAAGACCAACCCCAAACGGCCTCTTCGGTCTGTCTGAACGACCCGAGTCCGCTTTCCGATTTGTAAGGCGGCAAAAGCCGCATCATCCATGCCGGCAAGCATGTTTTGTCGGCAGAGAAAGGAACGCCATGGCAACCGTATGCCCCGTTTGCAATGCGCCTTTGTCCGAAAGCGACAGCGCATGCCCCACGTGCGGATTCAAGCTTCTCGGTCGTACCGAGGCTTTTTCGCCCATTGCGATGCAGCCCAACGCCAACACCGCGCCCGCATCGATTCTCGAGGAATGCACCTTAAGCATCGTGAAGGGTCCTCAGGTGGGCAATGTCTTTCGCCTTTCGGCCGACGCCATCACCATCGGCCGAAGCCCTCAGTGCGACATCTTCCTCAACGACATGACCGTCTCGCGCATGCATGCCACGCTCAAGCGCGTGCAGGGCGGCTATGAAATCGTCGACGCCGATTCGTTCAACGGTTTGTGGGTGAATAACCTCAATGTCAAAGAAGCCGTCCTCAAAGACGGCGATGTGGTGCAGATCGGCACCTTCTGCCTGGTCTACCAGTCGATGCCTCGTATCTAAGGGGTGCGCGAGCAGGTTGTGAAGGTCGAGCAGGATAGGATGTGACCATATGGAACTGATATCGGGAAACGAGGCGATCGCACGCGGCGCGTGGGAGGCGGGTGCCACGATCGGCGTGGCATATCCCGGAACCCCTTCGACGGAGACGATGGAAAACTTCGCGAAGATGGCGGGCGTCTATGCCGAATGGTGCCCGAACGAAAAGGTCGCCGTCGAGGTGGGCCTGGGCGCATCGGCCGCAGGAAGGCGCGTGCTTTCCACGATGAAACACGTCGGCGTCAACGTTGCGGCCGACCCGCTGTTCACTGCGGCCTATACGGGCGTCGGGGGCGGATTCGTAGTGCTTGCGGCAGACGATCCCGGCATGCACTCCTCCCAAAACGAACAGGATTCCCGCTATTACGCCATGGCGGCCCATATTCCCATGCTCGACCCGGCCGACAGTGCAGAGGCGCTTGCTTTCACCAAGGAGGCCTTCGCTCTTTCCGAGGGTTTCGACATCCCGGTGTTCATTCGCTCCACTGTGCGCGTTTCGCATACCAAATGCCCGGTCGAATTGGGCGAGCGCAGCGAGGTGGCTCGGGTTCCTTACGAGAAGAACCAGCCGAAGTGGGTCATGATGCCCCTTTACGCCAAGCCGCGTCGGCTCGATCTGGACGCGCGCATCGAGCGTTTGCGCGCCTATGCCGAAACATGTCCGTTCAATCGCGTCGAGCGTAAGGGCGAAAAAGTAGGCGTGATCTGCGCGGGCGCCACGTATCAGCACGTCGTCGAGGCGCTGCCGGAGGCAAGCATTCTTAAAATCGGCATGTCCTGGCCGCTTCCTGCGCAGACGATTGCTGACTTCGCCGAGAGCGTCGATGCGCTTTATGTGGTCGAAGAGGCGTCGACCTATCTGTCCGACCAGGTCAAAGCACTTGGCGTAAAGCTTTCTGAGCCGAAAAGCCCCTTGCCTTGTGCAGGCGAGCTCACGCCGCAGTCGATCGCATGTGCATTTGGCGCGCAGGCCGCCCCGCATGCTGCAACTCCTGAGAATCTGCCGCCGCGCCCGCCGGCGTTGTGCCCTGGATGCCCGCACCGTCTGGTATTTCGCGAGCTGGCGCGCATGAAGGCCATTGTGACGGGCGATATCGGCTGCTATACCCTCGGCGCGCTCGCTCCGCTTTCGGCGGTCGACACCTGCGTCGATATGGGCGCGTCCATTTCCATGGCGCACGGTTTCGAGCTTGGCCTTGAGGGCGAAGACCATCGTCCGGTGGTTGCCGTCATCGGAGATTCCACCTTTGCGCATTCGGGCATCACTTCGCTTTTGAACACGGTGTACAACTGCGGCACGGGAACCGTGTGCATCCTGGACAATCGCACCACGGCCATGACGGGTCATCAAGGCAATCCGGTCAACGGTATCACGTTGCAGAACCGTCCGAGCCGCGAACTCGATCTTCCTGCGCTTGTGCGCGCCCTCGGTGTCGAAGACGTGCGCACGGTCGATCCCATGGATATGAAGGCCGTTCGTGCTGCACTCAAGCAGGCCACGGGCAACGATGCGCTGAGTGTCATCGTGTTCGAGTCGCCATGCGTGTTGTTGAGCAAAGAGCGCAAGGCACCCTTCGAGGTGAAAAGCGATTGTCGTGCGTGCGGCACTTGCTCGCTGATCGGATGCCCCGCCATTTCGTGCGATCCCGAAACAAGGGTCGCTTCCATCGATGCCAGCCTGTGTGTCGGTTGTTCTCAGTGTTCGCAGGCGTGTCCTTACGGCTGCATCGTATCGACGGGAGGAAGCCATGTCGAATAATGCAACTACCGTGCTTCTGTGCGGCGTCGGCGGACAGGGAGCTTTGCTTGCCGCCGATATCCTGGCGCGCTGCGCTATGGCCTGCGGGCAAGATGTGAAGCTTTCCGAAATTCACGGCATGGCGCAGCGCGGCGGCGCCGTGACGACGGTGGTGCGTCTGGGGCAGTCCGTCTCTTCGATGGTGGCCGACCACGGATGCGCCGATTTCCTTGTTTCCTTCGAAACGACCGAGGCGTTGCGCAACATCGCCTTCTTGCGTGAGGGCGGCGTCGCCATCGTAAGCGACGAATCCATCAAGCCGCTGCCTGTCTTGACCGGCAAGCTTTCCATGCCCAAGGCGCCGCGCAAGCAGCTTGCAGCCTGCGGCGCACAGGTCATTCCTGCCGAGCTTCTGGCCAAGCAGGCAGGAAGCGTCAAGGCAGTCAACGTCGTATTGCTCGGCGCGCTTTCCACCTATCTGCCGTATCCGGAAGAGGTTTGGCTGGAAACCATCGAAGCGCGCGTGCCCGCCAAGTTCAAAGACGTCAACATCGCCGCGTTTCGATCGGCGCGCGCATGGGCGCAGGAACACGCCGCGAAGGAGGAATAGGACATGAGCGTATCTCAGATCAGCGTGTTCGTCGAAAGCCGCCCCGGCCATATGGCGCGCGTGCTCGACGCATTCCACCAGGCGCAGATCAACGTGCGCGGCTATAGCGCCTCCGATACCGGCGACTATGGAATCGTGCGTTTCATCGTGGACGATCCCGACCGCGCCTTGGCGGTGCTTGCCGACATGGGCGCCGCAGCCGTCAAGACCGAGGTGCTTTGCGTTCTTCTGCCCGACGTGCCAGGAGAGCTTGCGCGCATCATGTCCATCTTGGCACGCAATGGCATCAACGTGGAATACAGCTATTCGCTCATCTCCACGTTCATCGCCTTGTCGGTCAAAGACCCCAAGGCCGCCCAGGAGGCGCTTGCAAGCGAGTCGATCGAGCTGATCGACCAAAACGACCTCGTCGATTTCGCCACGGCAATCGCTGCGGCCGATGCGGCGACGCAAGAGGAAAAGGAGTAGTCGCCGTGGCCGATATGACCGTGAAAGGCGCGGCGCTTAAAGCCGCATCCGAAGGACGTTTCGACGAGCTTCCCATCCATAACCCGTCGATCGAATGCGCCAGCCGCGAACGCATCCGTGCCATCCAGCTTGCTCGTCTGATCGATCAGGTGGAATGGACCTACGAACGCGTTTCGTGGTATCGCGAACGCATGGATGCCGCAGGCGTATCGCCCGCTGACATTAAAACGCTCGACGACGTGCGCAAACTTCCCTTCACCGATAAACAGGCGCTGCGTGGGACGTTTCCTTATGGAATGTTCGCCGTGCCGCTCGACGAAGTGGTCGAGCTGCATGCCTCGTCGGGCACTACGGGCAAGCCGATTGTTGTGGGCTACAACAAAGAAGACATGGATCTGTGGGCCGATTGCATCATGCGTTTGCACTACGGCCTGCAGCGCCTGGGGTGCATGATGATTCCTGCGGGGTCGGGCAATACCGAACGCCAGATTCAGATGATCCAAGACTACGGCTCTACCGTGCTTGTGTCCACGCCGTCGTATGCGCTGCATGTGTGCGAGGTGGGCGAGAAGATGGGCATCGATTGGGAAAAGAGCACCTTACGCGTGGGTCTGTTCGGTGGAGAACCGTGCACGCCGGCGCTTAAGGCCGAAATCGAGCGTCGCATGCATATCGTCTGCACCGACAACTATGGCCTGACCGAAGTCATGGGGCCGGGCGTGTCGGGCGAATGTTTGGCCGAGCGCGATATGCAGCACATCGCCGAAGACCACTTCATCTGGGAAGTGGTCGATCCCGAAACGGGGGAGCCGGTGCCTGATGGGGAAGTCGGCGAGCTTGTGCTGACGCCGCTTGGCAAGCATGCTATCCCTGTGCTTCGCTATCGCACGCACGACCTGACGCGTGTGGTCACCGAGCGATGCGCATGCGGTCGCACCACGGCGCGCATGCAGAAGGTTCGTTCGCGCTGCGACGACATGCTCATCATCCGTGGTACGAACGTGTTCCCAAGCCAGGTCGAAGACGTGCTTTCGGGCATCGAGGGCGTTACGCCGCACTATCGCATCGTCGTGGACAACGAAACCGGTCTCGATCGCATGGTGGTGTATGTGGAGCTTCGACCCGAGGCGTTTTCCGATTCCTTCGAGAAGATGGATGCGTTCCGCCGCCATATCGAAGAGAAGCTCAAGAGCGTTTTGCTGGTGGCGTCCACCGTCAAACTCGTGGAGCCGGGCGGCATCGAGCGCAGCACCGGCAAGACGAAACATGTCCAAGACATGAGGAAGATGTAATTTGCCTGCGAAGCGGCGAGGTATTCCTCGCCGCTTCGATCTCCTGCATCGCTTGCCGATGCGGTTTGGTAGCCTACAGGCGCTACGTGATGTTACGGTTGCTGCTGTCGGCGGCCGCTTGAGCATGCATGCCGCATGCTTGTCGTGCGGATTTCGATCAATGAGAAGGGAGGTGCCGATGGGCGACAATGCGCCTTTGAAGGGACGATTCGCCCCTTCTCCAACGGGGCGAATGCATGCAGGCAACGTGTTTTCCGCGCTTGTGGCATGGCTTGTTGCGAAATCAACCGGCGGCACGATCGTGCTGCGTATCGAAGACCTCGATAAAGAGCGCTCGAAGGCGTGCTTCATCGACGATGCGCAGCGTGATTTCGAAACTTTAGGCCTTTACTGGGACGAAGGGCCGTTTTTCCAGCACGATCGCGACGAGGCTTATGCCGCCGCGTTCGAAACTCTGTGTGAAAAGGGGCTTGTCTATCCATGTTTTTGCACGCGTGCCGATCTTCATGCCGCCTCTGCGCCGCATCATGGCGAAAAGCTCGTGTATCCGGGAACTTGCCGCGGCCTTGATGAAGCGCAGCGAAGCCTGCGTGCGCAGCAGCGAACTCCTGCGCACAGGCTTCGCGTCGGCGACGAGCACATTTCGTTCGCCGACGCCATTCAAGGCTTCTATGAGCAGAATCTTGCGCGCGATTGCGGCGATTTCATCGTGCAGCGCTCCGACGGCGCCTTCGCCTATCAGCTTGCCGTGGTGGTCGACGACGCCGAACAGGGCGTGACGTCGGTGGTGCGCGGCGTCGATCTTTTGTGTTCGACGCCGCAGCAGATGCATCTGCAAGACCTTCTCGGGCTGCCGCATCCATCCTATGCACATGTGCCGCTTATCGTGGCGCAGCATGATAGGCGCCTTTCCAAGCGCGATCAGGATGCCGCCCTTGATGCGCTCTTGGATCGCTTCAAGACTCCTGCGGCGCTTATCGGGCATATCGCAGGCATCACGGGGCTCGCTCCCACATGCGATCCGGCAACGCCCGAAGAGCTGCTTGCGAACTTCGATCTTGCGAAACTTTCGCACAACCTCGTCGACCTTGAGCAGATTCGCTGGACTTGATCAGAGCAGCATCATTCCGTTCGAGGCGATTACTGCAGCGTAAAAGGCGCCAAGCGCAATGTTCATGCTGCAGATCTGCGCCATGGCTCCCACGCGTGAAGCGCTTACAAACGGATTGGCGAACAGGGCACGAATCAGGGGCCACGAAGCCAGAAGCATGAACGGCAAGATGATTATGCCCGCCTTGAAAAACACTGCGCATAAGACAACGATAGAAGCGATCCATACGATAAGTGCGCCTCGATACAACGAGCGTGCGCCTGTGCGTCCAAGCAGCACGGGAAGCGTTTTGCGTCCGGCTTCGATGTCTTTTTCGATATCGCAGGTGTTGTTCGTGAGCATGATCAGCGCCACTCCGATGATCTCCGGAACCGCCCAGAGCAACATCAGCCAGTTCAGGCTACCGGTCAGCGCTTGATAACATGCCAGGGGAATGAGGCCGCCCATTACCAAACCGCTGACCGCCTCGCCGAGCGGCAGATACGACACGGGCGTTTTTCCCGCCGAATACAGCACGACGAACAGCGCTCCCACAATGCCGATAGCCAAGGGAATCCAGCCTGCGCAGTAAATCACGTAGCCGCCTAAAGCAAAGGCCGCCGCAAGAAATCCTATGCCAAGCGCCAGTGCCGCCTTCGGATTCACGTTGTTATAGACCAGCGTGGCGTCGCTTTCCTCGACGCCGTCTTCTTTCGAGTCGGTTCCCTTCACGAAGTCGTAGTAGTCGTTGAACGTGTTCACGGAGGCCTGCATCAAGATGCAGATCGCAAGAAGCACGCACGCCATAAGCATCGAGACGTGCTGCGTCGTCGCGGCGGCGCAGACAGCTACAAGGCAAGGCAGGATGGCGGCGGGCCAGGTATGGGGTGCGGCCAGCTGAACGGCCATGCGTGCGGTGAACTTTTCATACGTCGGACAAGACACGAAAAATCGGTTCCTTTCTTGACGGGAGCGCTTACTGCTCGAAGGTTTCAAGGGAGTTTGCCCTCATGCGGCCGATGAATCCACGCAAGCGTTCGCGCACCGTAGCGTTGGCTACCGTGCGCAGATTGCGCATGGTATGGGCGATGATTTCCTTTGTGGCCGCATCGAGATTGCGTCCGTCGCGCAAAACGCCTGCCACATTGCCGATCAGCCCGCCTTCTTGGAATTCCTGCCACGTGGTTGCGTCGGTTGAAACGATCAGGTCGTAAAACGTGTCGATGAACGTTTCGCGCTGTTCGGGCGTGCAGCTTGTCAGCCATCGGTCGAGCGTTTCGTCGAACAACGCGGCGCTTGCGTTAAGACCTTCCTGATAAAGGAAATCGGCGTCGTCGACAAGCCAGGTGAACGGGTTGTGTTGGAAGATTCCCGATGCATCCGACTGCACGACGGAATAGTCGTCACGCTGTTCCAAGATCATGCCGAAAATAGATGACTCGGGCACGGTTTTGTGCAGCTTCGCCTTGAAGTGCGCTTCGGCGATGCGCGGGGAAGGCGGGTTGAGAAAACTCGGGCCGTCGTG
The DNA here is from genome assembly GCA_030532315.1 of Slackia sp. Taxonomy (GTDB): domain Bacteria; phylum Actinomycetota; class Coriobacteriia; order Coriobacteriales; family Eggerthellaceae; genus Slackia. Next base: position 667 of record JAUNLI010000005.1, on the reverse strand, counting down.
ATTGAAAACGCGCTCGATGCGTTCGTAGTTCGAATCGTCTATGGTGGCGGCGGCGAATTCGGCAAGGTTTCCGCCCTTGGAATGGCCTCCGACGAAAATGCGTGCATCGTGAGGCAAGGCTGACAGAACTCCCGAAACGTAGCGCTCCGCGGAACGCTGCGATGGAATGACCTTGCGATAGCTCAGGTTGAAGTCTTCCTTCCAGCCTGCAAACGTGCCGTCCGTTCCACGAAAGGCAAGGTAATGGGTGCGGTTGGCGTCGAAGCTGAAGGTGCAGGCGCAAAACTGCTTTTCGATAACGGCAGCGTTTTCGTTCACGAAATAGCGCGCGGTCAAATCGGCGAAGCGGTGGCACCTGAACAGGGCGTCTAGAAATACCGGCAGATCGCGCGAGGCTTTGATCCAGCCGCTCTGCACCATTTCATCAATGTCGGTGAAGCGAACGATGTCGACGACGGCAACCGGGTCTCCGCCTTGCATATCGGCAAAACGGTAGGCGTCCAACTCGAGATATGCCAGTGCGGAAAGCACCAGGCTGTCTACAGGTGTAAACGGCATCTCGTCGAAACTTTCGTCGTGGCAGCGCAGATAATCCACCATAGTTGCCATGGCAGTGTGGCTTTGAGGCGTCGGAGCGGAGGATGAATGGCGGACGTCTTCATCGAGT
>JAUNLI010000142.1 GCA_030532315.1 Slackia sp. | reverse complement strand
GCGTTGACCTGCGTCAACGCCCGAAATCGGACACACTTTTTGTCCTATAAGCCTTACCTGCTCATATAGGGAAAGCCCCGATAAAGACAAAGGGTTCTGTTCCCCTCCTATTAACAGAACCCTCATCCTTACCGAAGCTTGTCGCCTCTGTAATGCGAGATTCATTGTAGCGCTTCGCACAGTGAAAAGAAACTATTGATTCTCCAAACATCTCGGCGAAATCGCTGCTCAACTGCAAAGGAACGCCGGCGATTCCCTGGTTTTACATACGGTAGCGGCAGAAACGACATGCGAAATACCTCGGAAGCAGCCCGCAAATACGGCAGCTTTCGCCATTTGCCGAAGCGCTAAAGCGCCCGGCGCGATTCAATGGCTCTGCCAAGCGTGACTTCGTCGGCAAACTCAAGGTCGCCGCCTACAGGCAGACCGCTTGCCAAGCGTGTGACCTTGAGTCCTAGCGGCTTGATAAGCCTCGCAAGATAAGCCGCAGTTGTCTCGCCTTCGACATTAGGATTCGTGGCAAGAACCACTTCTTCCACCGTATCGTCAGCAAGGCGCTGCAAAAGTTCGGCAATATGCAGATCGTCGGGGCCGACGCCGTCCATAGGAGAAAGAACGCCGCCAAGCACGTGGTATAGTCCCGAAAATGCCGCTGTGCGCTCAATCGCCGCAATATCGCGCGGCTCGCTCACTACGCAAAGAATTGCAGCATTACGCCTGCTCGAAGCACATATCTCGCATACTTCGCCTTCGGCGTAATTGAAGCATCGCGAGCAGAAATGGACGGTGTTTTTCACCTCGACAATGGCGTCGGCCAAGCGAAGCACCGTCCCTCTGTCGGAATTGAGCATCCAGTATGCGATGCGCTGAGCGCTTTTCGGGCCGATACCCGGCATGCGTTCAAGCTCGTCGAGCAGCTTTTGAATGGCAGGAGCCGATTCCACGAGACGCTCGTTACATCAAGCCAGGAATGTTCATTCCGCCGGTGGCAGCGCTGATACGCTGGGAGCCCTGTGCGGAAACGGCACGCAGCGCCTCGTTGACAGCAGCGGTCACGATATCCTGAAGCATCTCGACATCATCGGGATCGACGGCGGAAGGCTCGATCGTGATCGACTGAATCGTCATATCGCCCTGAGCGACCACCTTGACCATACCGCCGCCAGCCGTAGCCTCAGCGGTCATGGTTTTGATTTCCTCCTGCGCCTTGGCAAGCTCGAGCTGCATTTTCTGAGCCTGACGCATCATTGCCTTCATATCCATGACAATTCTCCTTTTCTCTTGGGGCCACACGCCCAATCAGGCAGACCGGTGGCGCAAACCCTTGCGCGTATCGTGCGAAAGACTACCACATCAAAGGACGCTCTCGGATCGATTGCACGAAAGCGCCGGTCATCGTTCCTCTTTTACCTCGCTCAACGAAACGCCGAACGCACCGAAGATGTCGGCCACGTCCATCGTCTCGCCATCGTCAGGAGCTCCAGCAGTTGCAGGCTGGGGTGTAGGCGACGGCGCACCACCGCCGATTCCCATAGGCATCGGACGCGACGCGAACGGATTGGGACGAGCGGGAACCGCATCGCTTTCAGGAGCAGAAACGCGGCTTTCAGCGGAAGCATCGCCCTGAACAAGAAGCTCGGGAGCGAAAGCGCCCTCCCCTGTTTCGGAGCGCGCAGCCTTGACACCGTCGCCAGCATCCGACGCCTCCGGAACAAGCGCGGCCGCAGACACCGGATCTTCGATGCGACCTTCGCTCGATGCGCTAATGTCGCGCTGCAGCTCGAGCGCGGGTCGCTGCACGCTGGAAGCAGATTCAACCTGCACAGGTCCTTCGCCCTGCATGTCGGATACTGCAGAAGCTCCATCTGCGCCTTTGCTGGATTGGACGCCTTGCTTCTTGGCACCTCCGACGCCCGGCCACCCTTTGGGCACAATCATGCCCTTGGAACGTTTTTTCGGAGCGGGCATGGAATCGAACCCGAGCTTTTTCCCTATGGCATACGGGTCAACAGGCTCGGGTCCTTCGACCGAAAGAGCGAAAGACGCATTGCTCTCTTGGTCGGATCGGGCGGGATCGCTTCCTTGGGCATTGCCCGAAGCGGGCGCAGACTCGTCGCTTTCTGACACCTGGGCAAAAGCCGTCACATCCTCAGCACTCCGGACGGAAGCGGAATCCTGCTGACGAGAGGTACCGCGTTCAGCGTGACCGAAGGTAGAATTCGCTTCGGCAACAGAACCGCCAGACAAAGCAGATGCATAACCACCGGAAACGCCTTTCGACGGGATCCCGGCAGCAGGATCCGCTTCATTCTCGAAAGCCGCTGGAACGGCATCCCATGGGGCATAAGATTCGACATCGGCATCTGAATAAGGCACCGCATCGGCATCGTCGTAAGGAACGACATCGTCGGGCGAATACGAATCATGCGCGAAAGAGGCAGGAGTGCTCGCGGCGGGCGCGACGGAAGCAGCCGTCACCTGAGCCGGAGCAAACGCAGGCGCCGCCGAACGCACGGAGGCGCGCGCCATAGCCGCCTTCACAGGAGACGACGCCCCTTCGCCTTGCGTAATCTCGAACGGAACCGCAACACCGAACGCGCCCTCAAGCGCAGATGAGATGGCGGCTTTGATATCGGGCTTTTGGGCAGCAGAGAACGCAAAGCTGTTCTCGCGCGAAAATTCGATGACCAATCCGTTGCCGTCCTGCATTGCAACAACGCGCGCCGAAAGCATCAATGCACCATATGCAGCTCGGCGACGCTTGAGGTCGGCGAGAGCCGCTTGCCACCCGCGCTGCAAAGCCGACGGGTCGCCTATCTTCGAGCGAACATGATCGGGCAAATCGCCGTCGAAAGCCTGGGAGACAGGCGCATCCCCGGAAGGCTGCGGCGAAGAAGCAGGCGCCACAGCATCGGACGAAGACTGCGAAGAGGCAGCCGGCCCGGGGAAACGGCGACGCTCGAGTTCGGCACGAAACGCCTCTGCCTTGTTCATAGAGGCAACACTCGGCCGATCCGCAGAAGAACCCTGCGGCGCTGCCGGCGACGCAGGCCTGTATCCACTTGACAAAGGCGGCACGACGGCAGGCTCCCCGGCACGAGATGCAGCAATCTTCTTTTCGGCCGGAACAACGTTTTGCGTCGGAGTCTGCGGCGACGTCGAACCCACGACCGAAGAAGCGGGGGCGGCGGACATGCAATCGCGCGTACCACCAGAGGCATCCGCCCGAACGACCGCTCCCGAGGCAAGAGCCGCTTCAAGAGTTGCAACACGAGCCGCAAGCGATTCGAGAGTCAAATCGCTTTCCGGGCGCACCATACGCGTCAATGCGATTTCGAACGAAAGCCTCGGATTGACCGATGCGCGCAGTTCGGCGCTCAAATCGCCCAAAACACCCAGCACATACGAAAGCCGATCGACTCCGAACAAATCGGCCTCTTTCGCCATCGCGGGACGAGCGGCCTGAGGCGCGTCGAGGGCAATCGATCCGTCGGTTAGAACAAGCACGTACAAATCGCGCACATAAGCGGCAAGATCGCGTGCGAACCGAGCAAGGTCGGCACCGGTTTCTACATAATCGGAAAGCCAGGTAAAGCATGCCGCGGCATCGCGCTCGGCAATTGCTCGAACCACCGTGGACATATCATCGGTGTCAATCGACCCAAGGACGCTTTGCGCCACCTCGACCGTCACCTTCCCGCCGCCGAATGCAATGAGCTGCTCGAGCGCAGTCAACGCATCGCGCATGCCGCCCTGAGCCCGATGGGCCACCAAATCGAGCGCATCGCCTTCGAACTCGACCCCCTCTTCGACGCAGACCGCACCCAGACGTGAAACAATTTCGTCGTTGGAAAGACGATGGAAATCGAAGCGCTGGCAGCGCGAATGGATGGTTTCGGGAACACGCTGGGGATCGGTGGTGCACAGCACGAACACGACATGACTCGGAGGTTCTTCAAGCGTTTTGAGCAGCGCGTTAAACGCCGCCGTCGAAAGCATGTGAACCTCGTCGATAATATATATCTTGTAACGGCCGCGTGTCGGTGCGTACTGGACACGACCGATGATTTCCTCACGCACGTTTTCGACGCCCGTACGGCTTGCTGCGTCAAGCTCGCTGACATCGGGGTGCGTTCCATCGGCAATAGCAAGACACTGCTCGCACGTTCCATCGGGAGACGGCGTGGGTCCGCCTTCGCACAAAAGAGCCTTCGCCAGCAGGCGCGCCGTGGTTGTTTTTCCCGTGCCGCGAGGACCGCAGAACAGATAGGCGTGACTCACCTTGTCGGAATCGATGGCATTTTTCAGGGTGCGTTCGATATGAGTCTGCCCCACCACGTCCTCAAACGTTTGGGGACGGTATTTCCTATACAGCGCTTCTGCCATGTCTACCGCCTTCGCCTTTTCTTCTACGCTTGAATCGGGGCCAAATCGCTCGAAGCAACGCCTGGCACGAACATCGTCACGAAACAACGCCGCATGCCCAAAGCGCCTTTTCCGTTCGGCCGCATTGCGCCGGCACTCTGCACCGACTCTGCACTATTTTCGTTGCCATGGTACCGCATGTCTCCCGCTCGCCATGCAACGGCCTTAATTCCTTCTTGAAACGCCCCATTCGAAGACACCGCGAAAACCGAAAGACCCTTCGACAAACCGTGGCTTATAGGACAAAACGTGTACCCCAAATCTCCTCGTTTCGCCTGAACAGGGCT
>JAUNLI010000141.1 GCA_030532315.1 Slackia sp. | reverse complement strand
GCAAGCTTGAGCCGAGCACGCCGATCACCGAAGCCGACGTTGTGGCCCTGGGCTAGAATCTCGGCGCCAACCGAAGAATCCCTCCGATGCGTCCTTTCCTCCCTCCCTCAATTCGGACGCATGTTCAAACAGGGGCACGCCTTGGCGTGCCCCTGTTTTTGTCAAAGGGCGAGTTCGCTTTCGTCTATGGTCGTGTCTTCGACGAACGATCGCAGTTCGGTGGCGGAATGGACGTCGAGCTTCGCGTAAAGGTGCTTGCTGTGGGAGCGTATCGTATCGACGGACACGCCTATGGCTTCGGCTATCTCGGATGGGCGCATTCCTTGAGAGGCGAAAAGGAGGACTTCCTTTTCGCGTGCTGTCAGCCTGAAATCGTGGGCAATCTTTTCGCACTTGCACCTGTTCACCATGTTGCGATAGTGCTTGGCGGGCAGATTTTTTCGAAGCCCCCAGATCTTGCGGATTCTTTCATCCGAGCCCACCCAGAATGTCGCGATGCTGAGAAGCACGGTAATGATGACCGAAAGGACGGAGTACGCGTTTCCTTCGAGGAAGCCTGGATCGTAGAAAAGTCTGGCATACGCGATGCCTGCTGCTGTTCCGAGATATTTCCAGAACAGACCCTTGATGATTACCGCGTAGGGGTCGATTCCTGTTTTTCTGCTCAAGACGATGCATCCGATGAAAAAGATCGCTCCATAAAGCAGATTGCTTGCTTCGGTCAGGGCGAGAGCAATATCACTGTCGGAGACAAGCGGGATAAGCAGGTAGCCGATGACGCTCAAGGGAAAGACGGTCGAGCGAACTTTCGACCATATTTCCCCGCCACTTGTCTTGCGCAAAAAGAGAAATCCGACGCATGCCGTTGTTATACAACAAGCGAAGAAAACTGCGATGTTGACGCTATGAGGGCCTTGCGCAACATATCCGCCAAGGATGTGAAGAATGCCGAATGCCGATCCATAGGAGAGAAGATGGACGATCAAAGACGAGGGCGTTCTCACTTCGAAGCCCCGTTCGTGTTCGGGTTCGACTTCTTCCGGAGCGCCTTTTTCTAGAAACAGCGAAAGAAAAGCGGCTCCAGCGAGGGGTATCAGATACGTGGCGCCAATTGCGGCAAGGGGCAAGGATAAGAATATATAGGGGAAAAGAAGGTTGTTGCAAAGGCCGTAGATGGATATGGCGATGCATGTCATCAAGGCAATCTGGCGCATTTTGAGGGTTTTTGCAAAAGATAGCACCATGACGACATTGGCAACGACGCATGCGGAAACTGTCGCATAAACAAGGCATGCCGCGAGATAGAAACCTGCCATGCCTGCCAGGTAATACAGAACATGGAGGATGAATTCGCCTAGAAACACAATGAGAATCGCTTTGCGCGACGAAAGGGCACGCCCATATTTCCGTACAAGAAAAAAGCCTGCAAGGCATCCGATTACAATGCCTGTCGGTTTGAAGAAGCATGACAAAGACGAATAGAGGAACGGGCTTGTTTCAATGTTTTCTCGCATGAAGAAGCGCCCGGTTTCATGAAAGGAATCCCACCATGTCAGGCACATGCCTGCTACGAGAGCAAGGGCGAGCATGTGCTGCCTGACATCGCGCCCTGTCGTGTTTTTCTTAGGGGCCATGGCATGCCTTTCCTCTTGTCGTTTCGTCGATTCCCATCGAATACCCTAGCTTAATTGCGGCGCGAATCATTGCCCAATATTGGGGGAACTTCATGCTGACAAGGGGAAATACTTAAATTCTGACGCCATTTTCTTCCGCTTTCTTTTTTCAATGCATCTTGCGATCCCCCAGCTTTTGGGGCATACGGCAAAACGTCTCGGCTTTACGCTGGATGTTGCAGAAGCGTCTTTCGAGCCGGAAAGGAGGGGCACGAACGAGGCTTGCCGAATAGGAAGAAAGAGAGGTGTGGAATGAAATTCGATGCCAATGAAACGAAATCTGCTTCAATGGGGAATATGAAGCCGAAAGGCTGGGCGGCGGCTCGGCTTGCCGTTCTTCTGGCTGTCGCTTCGGGTCTGTGCATTTTCGCGTTGATGGGATGCCAGCCGTCTTCGAGCACGCATGAGGAGGAATCCGATCAGGTGGCCGATACTTCTGCGGAAACGGAAGATATGGCCCCAGGCAATTTTATGAATCTTGATGCAGGAGCCTGGGGAGACACCCAGTACGCCCAGGCAGTCAATGCGGGTAATCGTGGGTGCAATTCGTGCCACTTCGACCTTTTCCCTGTTTTGCCCAAGGGCGAAAACAGCAAGGGCTTGCATGAGGTCGATGCGGAGCCCGCTTACGGAAAGGTCTACACGTGGAACGACTGCACGACGTGCCACGTTCATTCTCCTGGTACGGGTTCTGCTCTTGGCGGCTGCGGTCCGTATATGGCTCCGAGCATTCATGGATTCCATTTCGCCAACGAGGAATTCCGCGGAAAAGGCGGCAATTGCTTCAGCTGCCATGAAGTGGATGTCGAAACGGGCGAGCTCGGCATGTGGGACGAATTGAAATACACGAAGATGATTGGTATAGGAAACACGGCGCCGGCCGAGAAATTCGACACGTGGATTACCGGCCGCGGCTATGAGACGGGAACGGTTACGGGAGGCGTCATCGAGCATGACATCGCTCTTGAAAACACGTCGCTGAGCCAGGATGTCTCGGGTCCCGACGATCTGTTCAGCGCGACGAACATGGACTATCCCGACCTCAATGAGGATAACTACGAGTTTACGCTCAAGGGCGTGGTGAACGAAAAGACCTACACGCTGGAAGATTTGCGCGCTATGCCCCAGACGGAGGTAACGTTTACCAAAATGTGCATGACGAATGGTGGAAACGGCGGCTGGTTTGTGGCGAACATTCCTGCGAAGGGCGTTTTGATCAGTGACCTGATCGAGGATTGCGGCGGTTTGCTCGATAGCAGCATTGCGTATTCATACTGGGGATATGACGGGTGGTGTGGCTCGACGACGCCCGATCTGTCGGAATTCCCGCTCGATTACATGGATCCCAACGCCATGATCGCCCTGGAGTTCTGGGGAGAACCCATCAAATACATGGACGGCGGTCCGGCCTCGTTTATTCAGCCGGGAGCTCCTGCCACCACGATGTCGAAATGGGTCAAAGAGGTGGTTTTCCATGAGGGCGTGAACCTCAACCCTGACAGAACCTACACCAAGGTGACGTTCCCTGGCATCTGGGCTGGATGGTTCAACCCTGCCAAGGACGGACAAGAAGTCAAGGTGGGCGAGACCATTACGCTGAGCGGTTATGCATGGGCGCTTCCTGAGCAGGGCAAGAACAAGACGACTTCGGTTGAAATCAGTGCCGATTACGGCGAGACATGGACAAGCATCGAAGTGCCCGAAGATTTCGATCGCGACCAGTGGGTGCTTTGGTCTGCCGATTGGACCCCCGAAGTTGCGGGAACGTATTGTTTGACGGTCCATGCTGGCAGCGAGCTTGCCGACAATCCGTCAAACGACGGAAGCATCATCATCACGGTAGTAGAGTAGGAGGGTCATCATGATGCAAGTTGCGAAGAAAACAGGCGCCGCTGCAGGTGCATTGGTGCTCGCGGCTGCGGGAATGGCGGCGAGTGTGCCGGCATTTGCTGGTTCCGAAAACGCTCCGGCTCCCGTAGACCGGTTCGTCCAGGCCGACGAGGCCGTGCTTTCGGTCACGCAAGGAAATCAAACGGTTTCTGCCGATAACATCGATGGTGATTTCTCGTTTGACCAAGGCGTCGTAAGCTCGAACAATGATATCGCGCGTACGTTCATGCGCGCTGCTGCGACGATGTGTGCATCGTTGCCCGACTACGGAGCATCGATAGTTTCCAACGCGATTCGCATTTCAGGAGAATCGGGCGCCTCCATTGAGGCGACCGTCGCCGAGTTGGCAGACAACTCCGAAACAGTGGAGACGATTGCGGCGTGTGCGTGCGCGTCCAATATTCAAGGCGGTGGTGCCATCATGAATGCCGGCGTGTCGGGTGTGACGATTGAGTCTGTCGCCGGTTTGATTTGATCCGAAACTAGCGGTGTTGATCGGACCCCGCCTTGCGCGGGGTCCTTTTGCAGGAGGCGCTCGATGGAGTACAACACGGTCACATTTACGGCATCCGATGGAGCGAGGGTGTCGTTTCCGTTTGGTTTTCTCGTAGAGCGGGGTGCGATTCTTGCCGACAAAATCAACGGCGAAGACATGCAGTCCATCATCGGCTGCTCGAACCAGCTGTGGATTCCGGGCTTCCCTGCGAAATACTTCATTCGCGATGTGGTGTCTATTGAATTCGAGAACCGAGCCGAACCCCCGAAGCTTCCCGATATGCGAGACGACGGTCATGACTACACGAATCGGCCCAATGTGTCTTGTCGGGCGGAATATACCTGCCGCCTGGGCCAGCCCATGGTATTCGAAGGCTGGGCAGACGACTTCGACAGAAAGATAGTAGCCGTCGAATATTCCCTCGATGACTGTTTGACGTGGAGACGCTACAAGGTCGAGCACGCAGATGCCATCAGATGGGTCTGGTGGAGGTTCGAATGGATTCCCGAAACGGAAGGGTTGTATACCATGTTTGTGCGTGCCGTGAACGAGGATGGCGACGTATCCCCTCATCCCGCGTCCCACTCTTTCGTGATTGAAGGAATTTCTGGAACGCCCTGCTGATTCCGTGCGATTTTTTCGTTCTGAAACAATCGGCTTTGCCCGCT
>JAUNLI010000140.1 GCA_030532315.1 Slackia sp. | reverse complement strand
CCTTTCAGAGCGTATATGAGGGCGTTTTTCACGCCATTCGCCGCAAAAAACGCCCGATTGCAACATGCATTGCCCTTTCGAACGAATTTAGCGGATATGCGTCAAAGACCGCGAAGGCCCGACGCCAAACCGCCATCCGCAAGGCGAAACCCGCCCGATGCGACACTGGAGCGCGAGCGACAGGCAAACAAGCCGACGCGCATAGGGTGCGAAAAGCACATTGCGTACGAGCATGCTGCCGTGCATATCCGCGTGGCTTCGTACACAAAACCGATTTCGAGCGAAACGATGCGACAAAGAGCGACATCGCAGTTTTCGCTAGAAGAGTTTTCTGCCTATATAGAAGACATAGCCGTACGAATCGCCGTATTTGGCGAAAAGCTCTTCTTCGCAGCGGTTGCCAGCAACGAATTCTTCGACGACGGCGTTGCCAGGATACTTCGCCAGAAGGTCGGCTTCGGCCGCGCGGCGCGAAGTAGTTCTCAGTCCAGCACGTCTTCGGCAGCACGAACGTTGCCACCGACGCATAGCCCGCCTTCTGCAGGAACCCGACGTTGCAGGCCACGGTGTCAAGCCCGCTTCCCGCCTGGGTCAAGAAATCGTCCACCTCGGCGATACGGGCATCGGTCAGCCACGACGGGCAGGTGACGGCCACATAGCCGCCCGGCTTGAGAAACACGTTCCAGTATTCGAGCATCTTGGCGAACCCCACGCCGTCGATCGCACCTTCGCACCAGATCAAATCGATGCTTTCGGGCGCGACATCGAGCGCGTCCATGGAGCCGGGCTTACCCACCACACGACCGTCCAGCCCGCGCTGCGCCACATGGGCGTTGAGCACGTCGGTGAAATCGGAGAACAAATCGATGCCCGTGATGGTGCCGGGGATGCGCTCGGCAAGCGTCATGGTCTGCGCGCCCGTGCCACAGCCTAAATCGAGCACGTGTTTCATGGCATCGAGCCCGTCGATGAAATCGAGTGCGCGATTCGTCTCCTCTGCGGAGCCAGGTCCGAGCCGGTCGAGGGGCTTGTGCAGCTCGATGACAAGATCGAGCATGGAGAGAGTTTCTTGATCCATGGGGGATCCTTTTTTATCGGGCGCGCCAAGCCCTTTTCGGACCAGGCACCCCTCTTCATTTCGTCTATTTAAGCAGGTCGCCATCTTAAGGATTTGCCGGAATCGGCGCAAGCGAAACGAACGCCAAGGGAACGCACCCGTGCGCCTAACCCGCAAACGAGCGTTTATTGCACGAAAAATGCAGTAGGCGGTCGGTCAGGTACAACCGCCCTTCGGCGATTCCGACAAAACCCCAGGTCGTTGGTTTTCGCAAAACGCGTTCGATCGATGCGGGCTTCGAAATAGCGCAAAGCGCCGCCAAAAAAGACCGCCTACTGCAGAAAACGTGCACGTTTGCCCCGAATCACGACATCGACTGCTCGTCGACCCCGAAACGCCCCATGAAGGGTTCTCGCCATGCGGCGGCGGAAAATCTTCCGTTTGAGGTTTTCGCACCCACGCCGCCGAGGCAATTGCCCCTTTCAAGAAAACCGACCTGACGTTTTACCGAACTTCCATGCTAAAGAACGCATGGAACGCAAGGGGCGAGATGCGATGCCGGAGCGCGCTGGGCGTCAGGTCGCCTCAAACGCAAAAACGCCGTTCGGAAGAACGGCGTTAAATGACTCTGGTGGAGATGATGGGATTCCCGCGCCCGCTGCGCGGACGCTCTACCCCTCGGGATGAATCCCTCGGGCGAATTCCTAAAAACTGCCCACCGGGCAGTTTTCTTCACGGAATTCCACCTTATCGGTTCGAATCCCCCTGCCCTGAAAATAAAAATTGCAGGCCGATTTCTCGACCTGCAAGATAATTCCTGGTGGAGATGATGGGATTCGAACCCACGACCCCCACGTTGCGAACGTGGTGCTCTCCCAGCTGAGCTACATCCCCAGAAATGGACAAGACGACATTTTGCTCTTCCGGAATGGAAATGTCAAGCAATCATTTCCATCTTTTTCAATTAACGAAGCCCGGATGCACCCATGCTGCCCTTCAAAGACGAAATACAGCATGGAGGGAAAATCGGCGCTCCGCCTTGAAGCATGCCCCGATGTCGAGCGAAAATCCGCATGACGCGAATGCTCGTTACAGCAGGTCCTCGTCCTCTTCGTCGTCTTCTTCCTCGTCAAGCATGGGCAAAGGAGCGCCCTCGCCGTCGTCGACGAAAGAGCTGAACACGGGCTTGCCCGTCTCGACGTCGTAAAGCTCGACCATGCCCGTCAGCACGTCTACGTACTGATACGACTGACGCGCCTTCCTGCCGCGCTTGCGGTCGATTTCAAGAATGAACAGCGACGGATGCGCCTGCATCAACACGCCTTCGCATTCGACAACCTTCGAACGGCCCATGTTGGCACGCACTTTAAGGCGCGTATCGATGCGGGCAGCCAGCTCTGCGCGAATATCGTCGACGATGCGCGCCTGCTTTTCAAGTTCCATGTATATATGTTCCTTCAATCGGGTATGCGACTGTGCGAACCGCCATGATATCACGAATTGTCAAGGGGGAATCAATTCTGCACTGAAATCATATTTCTATCGTCCTGTCAATACCTTCGACAGGACAGCGGACGCACCGATCCGTCGCTTGCGTCGCGTTAGCCGACAACCGAAGAAAACGCGCGGCCGAGCGCTATGAATTCTTCGAGCGTCAAACTCTCGCCGCGGCGGCGCGCATCGATTTCTGCCATTTCGAGAATCGCGGGAAGCTTCTCCACCACCCCATCGCAGCCCTTGCGTCCGGAGAAGAACGTCTTCATGGAATTGGCAATGGTCTTGCGCCTTGTGGCGAAAGCCGCATCGGCCATAAGCGACGCCGTGGCCGCCTCGTTATCTGTAATGCCAAGGTCATCACGACGGTCGAGCCTGATCACCGCCGACGTGACGCGCGGCGGCGGGAAGAAGTTACCGGGGCCCACCTGGAAACGACCCGTGGGCTTCGCAATAAGATTCAATTTCACCGTATAGGCACCGTAGTCTTTCGTGCCCATTTTCGCCATCATGCGATCGGCCACTTCGCTCTGCACCATAACCGTAGCGCCCTGCAGGCTTGAAAAACGCTGGAAGAAATCGAGCACGAGGGTCGCCGCCACCGCATAGGGCAGGTTCGCGATGAACTTGTTCGGAGCCGCGCCGTTTGCCGCCGCCTCGCCGAACGCCTCATCGAGGTCGGCCTGGGAAAGCGTCAGGGCGTCTTTGGAAAGCAGCGTGAAATTGTCGAAATCGGCACAGGTTTCCGCCAAAACAGCAGGAAGATCGGTGTCACGCTCGACGGAAAGCACGCGGCCGGCACGCGCGAGCAACGCCACGGTAAGCGTGCCGACGCCGGGGCCCACCTCGAGCACGGCGTCGTCGGCGCAGACTTCGGACAGCTCGCAGATGCGCGCGATAACCGAATCGTTGACCAGGAAGTTCTGGCCGAGGGCTTTTTTCGTGGCAAGGCCGTGGCGCTCGAGGACGGCGCGCGTAGCCGAAGGCGATGCAAGATATGAAACGTGAGACATGGGCTCTCTTTCTCGATTGACGCGCCTAGCATACCGGACGCATCAGGAAAAACACGTTTTCTGGGATTCCTCGCAAGGCTGACCCCACCCGATGCGGTCGATCACGTCGGCCACGAAAAAGCCCGACGACCCGAGCGCCGAGCGCACGATGGCCGTCAGGGCATCGTAGCCGAACGGATCGCCGCCCGCACCGATAACGTGCAGGTACGCAGGGCGTTTGACCTCGCACGCCCGATCGAGGCGCGCACCGGGGCCGATCCGCCACTCCCAGTACGGCTGCAGGCGGTCGAGCACGCATTTGAAGCGGCCCGTGGGGCCGGAGAAATACACGGGACACACCAGATGAACCTCGTCGGCCGCATCCAAAAGCCCGTACAACGCACGCATGTCGTCTTCAATCACGCATTCCTTGCGAAGCGTGCCGGGCGCGAACCGCTCGTCAGCACGGGGACGGCAAGCCGCACAGCCCACGCAGTCGGCCACGTCGTGCGCGGCGGCATGCCACAACGTCACGCCGGCGCCCCCCGCACGCAGCCGTTGCGCCAGCTCTTCGCTATAGCACGACGAAACCCCATGCAGACGTGCAGCGCCGCAGATCAAGAGCGCCTGACGCCCGGGCGCATCTTCGTGCAAGCAGGCCGCGGTCACAGAAGACCCTCGTCGTCGCAGGACGACTGCCACGCCGTGGCATCGCGGTCGAGCAGGCGCAGCGCGTTGTCGTGCAGGGCAGACAGAAACGCCGCACGCCCCTCGCCTGGCTCGATGCCACGCACCTCGGCAAGATACGCCGCAGTGAACACCGTGAACTCGGAGGCGCATTCCAGCCCGCGAAACGGTACCGGCGCCATATACGGAGCGTCCGTTTCGGTGAGCAGCCGGTCTTCGGGAACAATCTTCGCCGACGCGCGCAAATCGTCGCTGCGCGAGAACGTGACCGCACCACCGAACGCAACATAGCAGCCGCGGTCGATCCAACGAGCAAGTTCTTCGGGACCCACGCTGCAGCAATGCAGGAGCACGCCCGCCTCGGGCCAGCCTTCCTGCTCGAGGATTTCAAAACCGTCGTCATGCGCATCGCGCATATGCAACACCAAAGGCAGACCGCACTCGTGCGCCATCTGCACCTGACGGCGAAACACATCGCACTGAACGTCGCGCGGAGAAAGGTCGTAATGGTAGTCCAGGCCCACTTCGCCGAGCGCGCAGGTGCGCGG
>JAUNLI010000139.1 GCA_030532315.1 Slackia sp. | reverse complement strand
CCGGGTATTTCGAGTTCTATCGTACGTGTTCGTGGATGCTGGGCAGCGCGATGATGAAAGCGGCTCCGCCTTCGGCGCGGTTGAACGCCTCTATCGTGCCGTCATGCGCATCCACCACGCTTTTTGCGATGGCAAGTCCCAGGCCTGTGCCGCCCGTGTTGCGTGCGCGCGAATTGTCGCCGCGATAAAAGCGGGTGAACAAAAGCTTCGGATCGACGTTGCCGAATCCGGGTCCGTCGTCGAGCACGCTGACCACCGAGCGGTCTGCCAGGCCCTCGAGCCTGATGGTGATGTGGCCGTTCTCGCCGATGAAACGGGCGGCATTGGCCACCAGGTTGTATATCACCTGCTGCAAGCGGTCAGGAATGCCCAGCACATCGGGCGCTTCGCCGACGATTTCAAGCGTGCCGCCGCGCTCTTCCACCAGCGGGCCGAGCGCATCGGCCACGTCTTCGGCGATCGCATGCAGGTCGACACGCTGCATCATCACCTGGTCGGTTCCTTCTTCGATATGCTGCAGCGTCAGAAGCTCGTTGGCCATGCGCGAAAGGCGCTCCGATTCGCTGATGATGGTATGGCAGAAGCGTTCGCGCAGTTCCTGCGGCATATCGGGATCCATGAGGGTTTCGGCGTTGCCGCGAATTGCGGTCAGGGGAGTGCGCAGTTCATGCGCCACATCACTGATGAACTGGGTTTGGCGCTTCTGCTGCACGGCCAAATCGCTCATTTTGGTTTTGGTCTGCTCGCTGAGCATGATGAAGTCTTCGGCAAGAAGGTCGGCTTCGTAGAGCTTGCCGTCGGGTTCGATGGTCACGCGCGTATCGCCTTCAAGCACGGCTTTCGCCTTGCGGTGCAGGGCTGAAAGGGGGTCGGCCATATAGTGTCCGATCACCAGACTCACTGCGAATGTGAACGTGCAGCCTACGAAAATGCACCAAATCAGAAACGCGGGATGATCCAGTCCTGCGAAGGCGATGATGAACAACATGGCCAAAGCCGATGCCATGGCGAATATTGCGGTGAGTACGGAAAAATATGTCTGGAGTCGTTTCAAAGGGGAAGGTTCCTTATTCGCGTGCTGCTACGCGCGCAGGCGGTAGCCGTAGCCGCGCACCGTTTCGATGATGCCGGGGTCGAACCCTGCGGCGGAAATCTTGTCGCGCAGGCGTTTGATGTGCGTGTCGACCGTCTTCGTTTCGGTGATGTATTCCCATCCCCACGCCTCGCGCAGAAGGTCTTCGCGCGTGACTACCTTGCCGGCGTCTTTCATGAGCGCTGCCAGCAGCTCGAATTCGCGCGGCGTCAGGTCGATCGGTCCGTTTTCGCCTTCGGCGGTGTGGCGGTCTTCGTCAAGGGTGATGCCCGCGGCGGTCAGAACGCTCGAGTCGGCGGCCGCATCCATCGAGCCGCGACGCAGAAGCGCACGTACGCGCGCAATCAGCTCGCGCACGCCGAAGGGCTTGGCCAAGTAGTCGTCGCCGCCGATTTCAAGGCCGACGACCTTGTCAAGCTCGGTGTCGCGGGCGGAAAGGAACAGCACCGGCGCACTGGTGCGGGCGCGCAGGCGGCGGCACAGCTCGTAGCCGTCCATGCCGGGCAGCATGATGTCGAGCACGAACAGGTCGTAGTGCTTGCGCATGGCCGCTTCGAGGCCCGCTTCGCCGTTCGACGCCACGTCAACCTTGAAGCCTTCCTTCATAAGGCTGTAGGAGACGAAATCGGTGATGGACTGCTCGTCGTCGACGACCAGGATGGATTCTGCTTCTTCGTTCATGGCGACCCTTTCGTTCGAGGTCTTTCACCGCATGGTGCGATGTTCGTGCATGGGCCGGCGCGGCGGATGGATGCGTTTGCGCTGTGCGCACGGCGGGTGCGCATGGGCATCGACGGAAACGGGTGGCATGCGCAGCATGTCGCTTTCCTGTTTCCGGCTCGTCGACATTGCGTGTTCGTCGCGTTGCCGAGCCGACTCGCTTCATCATAGCACGCGTGGGAAACGCTGCCGCGCCATGGCTCAAGAGTTGCTTTTACGTTGCACGCGCGTTGCCGTTTCGCCGTCTTTCCGAAACGTTTCCTTACGCTTGATTCGGGGTCTCCGCGCGACGGTTTCGCTCGTCGCCGGTTTGTCGGAAGGGTCTTCTTGGAGAAGTCGTCCTTCCCCCGCGAAAATATGCCGGTGCCGGAAAGGATGGGGGCGTTCGTCAATATGAGGGTGCTCCACGCGTCCGGGCGGTTAGAATGGCGCTATCCGAAATCCATCGAGCAGGAAAGGAAGGGCCCGACGTGTTGTCAGACATTGAAATTGCCCAGTCCGTCACCCCCGAGCACATCACCGCGATCGCGGAGCGTGCAGGAGTTCCCGAGAAGTATCTTGAGCTTTACGGGAGCCACAAAGCGAAAGTCGACTACAACCTGCTGCTCGATGAGCCGCATACCCCTGGCAAGCTGGTGCTGGTGACCGCCATCAACCCCACGCCCGCGGGCGAAGGCAAAACCACCACGACGGTCGGTTTGGCGGACGGCATGCGCAAAATCGGCAAGAATGTGGTCGTTGCTTTGCGCGAGCCGTCGCTCGGCCCGGTGTTCGGCATCAAGGGCGGTGCCGCCGGCGGCGGATATGCCCAGGTCGTTCCCATGGAAGATATCAACCTGCATTTCACGGGCGACTTCCATGCCATCGGCGCGGCGAACAATCTGCTGGCCGCCATGATCGACAACCACATCCATCAGGGCAACGCGCTCGGCTTCGACGTCCGTCGCGTTACCTGGAAGCGCGTGGTCGACATGAACGACCGTCAGCTGCGCAACATCGTGTGCGGCATCGGCGGCAAGGTGTGCGGCGTGCCGCGCGAAGACGGCTTCGACATCACCGTGGCGTCTGAGATCATGGCCATTTTCTGCCTGGCCACCAGCATCACCGACCTTAAAGAGCGCCTTGCGCGCATCGTGGTGGGCTATACGCGCGACGACCAGCCTATCACTGCAGGTCAGCTTAATGCTCAGGGTGCCATGTGCGCGCTTTTGAAAGACGCCCTCAAGCCCAATTTGGTGCAGACGCTCGAAGGCACGCCTGCATTCGTGCACGGCGGTCCTTTCGCCAATATCGCCCACGGCTGCAACTCCATCATGGCTACGCGCATGGCCATGGCGCTTGGCGATTACTGCATCACCGAGGCCGGATTCGGCGCAGACCTCGGCGCAGAGAAGTTCCTCGACATCAAATGCCGTCTGGCGAACCTCAAGCCCGATGCCGTCGTCGTGGTGGCCACGGTTCGTGCGCTTAAGAATCACGGCGGCGTGCCCAAGGCGGAACTCAATGAAGAGAACCTCGAGGCGCTCGAGGCTGGCCTGCCCAATTTGTTGCAGCATGTCGAAAACATCACGCAGGTCTACAAGCTGCCGTGCGTGGTTGCCATCAATGCATTCCCGACCGACACCAAGGCCGAGCTCGACTTGGTCGAGGCCAAGTGCAAGGAACTTGGCGTGAATGTCGCATTGTCCGAGGTCTGGGCCAAGGGCGGTGAGGGCGGCAAGGCTTTGGCCGAAGAAGTGGTTCGCCTGTGCGAAGAGCCCAACGAGTTCGAATTCTGCTATGAGGACGAAGCTGGTCTGGCGGAGAAGATCGAAGCGATCGCCAAGCGTGTGTATCGCGCCGACGGTGTGGATTTCACGCCCGCCGCGAAAAAGGAAATCAAGCAGCTCGAAGATTTGGGCTTCGGCACCATGCCCGTCTGCATGGCCAAGACGCAGTACAGCTTCTCCGACGACCAGACCAAGCTCGGTGCTCCGCGCGACTTCCGCATCACGGTACGCAAGGTCAAGGTTTCTGCAGGTGCAGGATTCGTGGTGGCGCTTACGGGCGACATCATGACCATGCCCGGCTTGCCGAAGAGGCCTGCTGCCGAGAATATCGACGTCGACGAGACGGGCCGCATCACGGGTCTGTTCTAAGGGTCGAGCCGATTGCGCCGTTCGTTCGGTGGCATTCGACAACGCCCTGCGGCGTTCAGCGGCATCCGGTAATGTTCGATGGTGTCGCGAACGGCATTTCAATCGTGTGCAAGGGGTTCGCTGCGGCGGCCCCTTGTTTTTTGAAAAGAAAGACGGCCTTCGACGTCTAAGGAGATTTTTTATGGTCGATACGACATTTACCGATGCACTTGCCAGTAAAGACCCGGTGCCCGGTGGCGGCGGTGCGTCGGCATATGCCGGCGCTCTTGCCGCGGCGCTCGGCTCCATGGTGGCTCATCTGACCATCGGGAAAAAGAAATTCCTCGATCGCGATGCCGAGCTGAAGAAGGCCTTAGCCGATTTCGACGCATGTCGCGCCGAGCTGCTTGATTTGATCGACGCCGATGCTGAAGCATTTGCGAAGCTGGCGGCGACATGGAAGCTTCCGAAGGAAACGGAGGAACAGCAGGCCGTGCGCCATGGGGCCGAACAGCGCGCTCTTGTTGCGGCGTGCGACGTGCCTATGCGCATCATGCACGCCTGTGCGCGTGTTATCGAGGTCGATGCGTATGTGGCGCACAACGGGTCGCATCTTGCGCTGTCCGATGCGGGTGCGGCGGCCGTGCTTGCGAAGGCGGCGCTCGAGGCTGCATCGCTCAACGTGTACATCAACACGAGCCTGATGGATGACGAGGCGGCTGCACTTGCGTTGGAGAGGGAATCCGACGCGCTGATTGCGCAGGCGGGCCGCGCCGCCGATGAGGTGAGTGCATTCGTACGCGCCCAGATCAGGCGCTAGGCGGGTTTTCGTCGATTGTATCTGCGGCGCTTCTGGATCGTTTTGCGATAGCCTGTGCTGCGCTGTCCGCCGAAAGTCTGTCGCCTCGGCACCATTCGTATTACAACCGGTCTCGCAAGTCGAAGGCCCCCCACAATGTAGCGGGCCCTCTAGGCCATTAGGATTCGTTTTTTGTTAGCAGCCCCCGT
>JAUNLI010000138.1 GCA_030532315.1 Slackia sp. | reverse complement strand
GGCACGCTACAGGATACCACGGTCACGGGAATGCCCGCGGTATCGCGAATATCATCCACGGTCATATCATCGAGCGTGAACCCGTCGGCATTGAACATGATGCGCGGCAGGACCACGAAATCATGGGCCGATACACCACGAATCGCGCGCGCCACATCGCATCCGCACAGAAGACCGGTCACGTCGACGTTGCCGCCGAAATACTCGTTTTTCACCAGCAACGGCACCAATCGCCCTGCAAGCGGGCTTTCGTCGATCATCGCCGCCATGGCATCGCGCTGAGCCTCGCCGAGCACGTAATAGACGCGCACGCCGGCATCGTCGATCGTTTGTGCAAGATGCGCGATCTGCTCGTGGGCATCGTTCCATTCCATCATCTGGCTGCGAATGATGCCGATGCCGTCTTCGAACATAGAAAAGTCGCCGTAGTGACTTGCGGGCGGAATATGGGCCAGCACATCGCCCGGATAAGCGTTGCAATAGAACTCGTCGGCCAAATGCACCCACGGATGCCCCCGCTCTTCGATCGCGTAGCTCTGGAACGGTTCCACCGCCTCCACCACCTCGCGTGCATCATCGGACTCGTTGTAGCTTTTCTCAAAACGGCTTTGATGCTTGGTAAAGCCGAGCGGAACGATGCCGACGTTTTCGATACCCTCATGCATATAAGCCCAAGCAAGCGTCTTTTTCAGTTCGGCTCCGTCGTTGAGGCCGGGAACGAGCACGATCTGAGCATGCACTTCGATACCGCCTTCGAGCAAGCGCTCGAGCATCGCGATGCCATGCGGCGCATGCTTGCCGATCATCTTCTTGCGAAGTTCGGGCGTTACGGCGTGAAGCGACACGCGCAAAGGGGACACGTGGCGCTCGATGATGATTTCGACATCCTCCTCGCTCAAATTCGTAAGCGTGACGAAATTGCCCTGTAAAAAGCTCAGACGCCAGTCGTCGTCGCGCAACACGAGCGTATTGCGCGATTCTTCAGGAAGCTGTCGCATGAAGCAGAAAACACAGGCGTTGCGACAGGTACGAATGCCGTCGAATACAGCGCCATCGAAGGTGATACCCCAGCTCTCCCCTTCTTCGCGCTCGAGGGCCACCGTGCCGCTTTCTCCGTCAAGATCGATGTAGGAAAGCTCGATCCCGTCGTCGGCGCTATACCATTGCCAGTCGATGACATCACGCAACGGATGACCGTCGACAGCGCAGATTTTACACCCGGGCTCAAAGCCTGCATCGTCAGCGGGCGAACCCTCTTCCACTTCCAGAATGACGGCCGCCATACGAGCCGAATCGCCCGGGTATTCGTTCAGTGCGGCACAAGCCTTGCAATCCATAATGCTCCTATCGAAAAAGGCGGCCCGATTCAGGCCGCCCGTTTGGATTCGGTGTTGTCCTACCAGCCGAAATAAGCCGTGGGATTGACCGCCGTGCCCGTAACGCCGTTCGGTGAGTTCACGTTGATCTGGAAATGCAGATGGGCGCCGGTGGAAAAGCCCGTGTTGCCGGAAACCATAATCTGCTGACCTGCAGAAACCTTCTGGCCCACGCTGACCAGAAGCTGGCTTCCGTGCAAATACCAGCTCACGATGCCGCCACCGTGGTTGACCGTGACGGCCTGGCCGCCCGTGCCGAACCAGCCGGAAGTGGTTACCGTGCCGTCGGCCATGCAATAGACCGGCTCGTACTTGCAGCTCAGATCGACTCCCTGATGATAGTCGCCGATCGAAGCACGCCAGCCGAAACCGCTGGTGATGTACTTGCCGGGCGCAGGATTCACCCAGCCCGACACGCCTGTGGAGGGCGTGGAAGAAGTAGAGCCCGACCCGGAAGGAGCAGACGGCGAGGCAGCCTGTTGCTGTTGGGCGATTGCCTCTTCGGCAGCCTTCTTGGCGGCTTCTTCCTTCTCGCGGGCGGCTTCGGCATCCATACGCACCTGCTCGATTTCGGCATGAATGGCGATGATGTCTTCGTTCATCTGGTCGTATTCGGCCTGAAGCGACGCCTGGGCGCTTTCCAGCTCTTCTTTGGCAGCACGTGCCTTGGAAAGCTCTTCTGCGGCGATTTCTTCCTGCTTGGCGTATTCTTCGCGAGCAGCCTCGGCCTCGGCCTTGGCATCTTTGCTCTCCTGGACAAGGCGGGCATCCTGCTCGCCGATCTTTTCCATGGAATCCCAATTGGTGACGAAGTCTTCGAAAGACTCAGAGCCGAACAGCACGTCGATGAACGTGGGCTCGCCCTCGCGATAAATGGCCGCAGCACGATCGCTCAGCTTCACCTGAAGCTCCGAGATGCGCACGGTTGCCTCGTCAATGCGGTCCTGGGCTTCGTTCATGGCCGCAACCGCAGCTTCGTGGGCGTCATTTGCAGTGTTGTAGCGCTCAAGGGCCTCGTTGAACTGCGTTTGCAAAGCCTCGAGCTTAGCTGCTACTTCGTCGGCCTGCGCCTGCTTTTCGGCAGCCGACGCTTCCAAATCGTCGGCCTTGGCGTTCAATTCGTCCGATTCAGCCGCATAAGCAAGCCAAGGGAACAGCATCAAAGCACCGGCTGCACCCGCCGCCTTGAGAAAATTACGACGCGTCCAGCCGTGCAATTGAGAGCTTGTTTCGTTCATGGTGTAGTCGCTCCTGATCTGTCGAACATTGCAACGCAACGTCTATGAAACTCTTAGATGATAGCAGCAACAACACGATTCTTAGAACCTTTACAAGGTTTCCAGATAATCCACCACAGCGCAAATCTGGTCATCGGGAGTCGATGCGCCGGCGGTCACGCCCACCGTCTCGCATCCTGCAAACCATGCGGAATCGATTTCCTCGACACACTCGATGAAATACGAGCGCTCGCAATGCGCTTTGCAAATATCGTAGAGATGCGTGGTGTTCGACGAGTTCTTTCCTCCGATCACCACGATCGCATCAACCTCGTCGGCCAAATCGGCCGCGGAATTCTGGCGTTGGCGCGTCGCGAAGCAAATCGTGTTCTTCACTACGGGTTCGATTCCGCGCGCACGTATCGCATCGACCACCGCATCGAGCTTTTCTTTGCTTTCGGTGGTCTGAACGACAACCCCCACCGGCTCGATAAGATCGACGGGAAGCTCGTCGACATCGGCCACCACGACGGCACGATCGCCCGCATGGCCGCACAGGCCCTTGACCTCAGGGTGCTCGGCACGTCCGATAACAACCACCGTTCCGCCCGCATCGCGCAGCTCGCCTGCGGAGCGCTGTGCCTTTGCCACGTGGGGGCAGGTGGCATCGATCACCGTGAGACCCTTGTCCTTCAGTTCCTGCATCACATGCGGCTCAACGCCGTGGCTGCGAATGACCACGATGCCGCCGTCGATGTCGTCGACGCTTTCGGCCGCAACGACCCCCTGCTCTTCGAGCTGCTTGACCACCGTGGGATTATGAATCAACGGACCAAGCGTATAGGTGTCCTCTTCGTCCATCATGGCGACGACGGCCATATCGAGTGCACGCTCGACGCCGTAGCATACTCCTGCATGCTTCGCTCTGATAACGCGCATATCGGCTACGCAACCTTTCGTGACATATCGCGTCCCGCGAACGCGGCCGCAAAATCCTTCGATTCGGGGAACAGCTCCCCCATATCCACCTGCTCGCGATCGACATCGCGCGCAAGGGCATAACATTCCCTCATGACATACCACGCCACGGCATCAAGCTTGTCTTCTTTCGGAAGAAAGTCGAAATCTTCCAAGAACAGCGGCGCGCCGAACACGACCGAAACCTTGGGGAAGCGAACGAACCTGCTGCCTTTCGGCTTGACCTTTTCCACGTTACGCACGCTCGACGGCACGATGGCGGCCTTGCCCATGCGCGCGATGAATGCAACGCCGCCGTGCAGTTCGGGCTTTGCCGTACCGCGGCCGCGACGCGTTCCTTCGGGAAAGATGCCGACGACTTCGCCGCGTTTGAGCATGGAGGCCGCACGCTTGATGGCCGTTCGATCGGCGCTCGACCGCTTGATGGGAAATGCGCCGACGCGAGAAATGACCTGCCCCGCCAGCCCCTTGGCGTTCGCGAACATGTTGTCGCGTGCCATGAAGCGAATCCATTGCGAAGGGCGTGCAGCAAGCCACAGAAACACCGGGTCGAGATACGATACGTGGTTTCCGGCTACGATGCAGCCTTTGCCGTCGCGAAACGAACGCACATGCTCGATGCCTTCGATCGAAAAACGGAAGGCAACCTTGAACGCCGCAAACAGAACCGCATAGACGATATTGCCGACCAGGTGCGGAATGGGTTTGCCGCCCTTGCCTTCACGCGCGGCCGAAGCGGCGTCGATCGGCATGTCCCAAATGTCTTTATAGGCAAGCATCGAGCCTCCTACAGACCACGCGCCGCGTGCGCAC
Source organism: Slackia sp. (assembly GCA_030532315.1). Taxonomy (GTDB): domain Bacteria; phylum Actinomycetota; class Coriobacteriia; order Coriobacteriales; family Eggerthellaceae; genus Slackia. The sequence continues at coordinate 664 of JAUNLI010000138.1, read as the reverse complement.
GTTCGCAGATTTCGCCGATCACATCCTCGATCGCACGACCGGTGGAATCGATCAAGGCAGCATCTTCGGCCGCTACAAGCGGCGCCGTTTCGCGGCTCGAATCAAGCTCGTCGCGACGGACGATATCGGCAAGCACTTCGTCGAAATCGGTCGAGCCGACACCACGCTGCTCGTTTTGCACCACACGCCGACGAGCACGTTCCTCGTTGCTGGCGGTCAAAAACACTTTCACCTCGGCCTGGGGGAACACAACCGTGCCGATATCGCGGCCCTCGATGACGAAATCGCCCTCGCGCCCAAGCCTACGCTGCTGTTCGACCATCGCCTCGCGGACGGACGGATGCGCCGAAACAATGCTGACGCTGCGGTCGATTCGTGCGCTGCGAATGGCATCGGTCACTTCGATGCCGTCGACGAACACACGCTTGGGAACAGGATCGCCTTCGACATGTCCGAACGAAATGGCCTTCTCATGCGCGATGACCGCAAGACGCTCTTCGTCGGAAAGTTCAATCCCCTGTTCAAGAGCACACCATGCCACGCAGCGATACATCGCCCCCGTATCAAGGCAATTGAACCCGAGCTTTTGAGCAACGGCCTTGGCGACCGTCGATTTTCCCGCCCCCGAAGGGCCGTCGATAGCAATGATCATGAAAAGCCTTTC
>JAUNLI010000004.1:31558-36383 GCA_030532315.1 Slackia sp. | reverse complement strand
GAATGGAGGGGGCCGGACTGGTAGTCGGGGGTACACGTTTTGTCCGTTAAGCCCGTTTCGAACGAATCCACCATGATCGCTTTGGGCGATTTGTCTTCGCCTGTCGCGCTTGTCGCGTTGGTTTCCATTCTCATCGCCGTTGTGTTGCAGGTGCTCAACGTGAAAGGCGGCCTGCTTATTTCTATCGTGGCGGCTACGGTCATCGGCATCCCCATGGGAGTCACGGCTCTTCCCACCGAATGGAACTTCGGTCTTGACTTCACGGCGTTTGCCGCGCCTTTCCAGACCGTTCCCGGCACCGATACGCTGGCAATCGTTCAGGTGTTTTTGCAGCCTGCCTTGCTGCTGTTCGTGTTCTCCCTTTTGATGAGCGACTTTTTCGATACCATGGGCACCGTGGTGGCCGTCGGCGAGCAGGGCAAATTCGTCGATAAAGACGGAAACGTCGAAGACATCCAGCCCATTTTGGCTGTCGACTCCGTAGCTGCTGCTGCAGGCGGCTTCTTCGGCGCCAGCTCTATCACCAGCTTCGTTGAAAGCACCTCGGGTGCTGCTGCAGGCGCTCGCACCGGTCTTTCCAACGTCGTGGTCGGCGTGCTGTTCGTGGTGTTTGCGTTCTTTGCTCCCGTAATCGGCATGGTTTCCGCATCGGCGACGTGCGGTGCGCTCGTAGTCGTTGGCTATCTGATGCTTTCCGATGTGGTGAGCATCGATTGGACCAAAATCGAGCACGCCTTCCCGGCGTTCGTTACCATCTTGGGTATTCCGATGACCTACTCGATTACCAACGGTATCGGTTTCGGCTTTATTTCGTATTGCATCATCAAGGTGGTGCAGGGCAAAGCGACCGAGGTCAAACCGCTCATGTGGGTTGCCGCCGCGGCGTTTTTGGTCATGTTCGTGGTGGGCTAAGCTCGCTTCGTACATAGCATTGCATAAGAAAAGGGGCATCATGCCCCTTTTCTTATGCCTGGATTACGGTTTCATGGCGTGCCTTGAGTTCGTCGTTGTGGGAAACGCGCAGCTCTGAGGCGGATGAATTGTCACGCACCTCCCCTCACGATCCGAATTGGTTCTGCCGTGGACAAAGCATGCGCGTTCTTTGCGACGCTGCGCGCTTTCGCGATGTTGTGACAAGCCGGGTTTTTCGCAACGATTGAAGCGGCGCGTTGAAGCGTCCCTTCATGCATCACTCGTCTTCGACGAACGCATTGACGGCAAGCGCCACGATGCCGCAGCACAGGCCGCCCACAACCCATGCCATCCAGAAGAAGTTCGAGGTCCAATTCACGTCATCGGGGTCGATTCCTTGGGCAATCGGCCAGAAGAGCATCACAAGGCCCGCAATGCTTGCGATGATCATGATGATGCCGCACAGATTGCCGATGAGGCGTTGTTTGCGGGTCTTGATGCCGTGTGCGGCAAGCAATGCCTTCCTTCGCTCTTCGTCGATCGCGGCTTTCGCGATGTCGTCCAGTTCCAGCTCGTCGATTGCGCTTTGGTTGTATACGGTCAGATTGGTGCGTGAATACAGCATGCCTGTGTTCACGATGAGCCAAACGGCGATTGCCACTAGCACGATGAGCGCGCCTGCTCCGACATTTTCATAGCCCGTCTTGTCGGTTGAAATCGCAATCAGCACGCCAAGGAATATGATGCCGATGCCCGCCACCACTGCAGCCGCGCAGCGGCGACCTGCGCTGCTCTTTTGTTCGGCGGTGTAGAAATCTTCGATATAAGGGTGTGCTTTTACAAAAGATGAATGGCGCATGCCCGCTGGAACGAGAAACGCCAGGCCCGTCAAGATGCCGGCGAACAGGCCCGCAAGCGCAAGCACGTCGCCATCGTGCAGGATGCCCGTGGGTCCTCCGCAGAAAAAGACGGTCCATGCAACGCCGAGCACGATGCAGGCGATGCCCGTGGGAATCTTTATCGCGAAATCGCGCATGTGCTCGTCGTAGCCGCAGACGTCGGTCGCAGGCCCGCTCGGCATGGACGCGCTTTCGACCTGGGAGACGGGGCGTGCCGTCAAATCTCCCTGCACCAGGTCGTCGAGCGTGCATTCAAACAGCGCGCACATTTTCAAAAGCTTGTCCATTTCGGGATAGCTTTTTTCCGCCTCCCATTTCGTAACGGATTGGCGCGATACGCCGAGCAGCATGGCAAGCTGCTCCTGCGTCATATTGCGCGAGGCGCGCAGATGCAAAAGGTTGTTGCGAAAGCTCATGAGAGTGCCTTTCCTGGGGTGCCTTCCTGCCGATCCGCCGCCGTGTCGGCGTCGACGCAGGAAGGATTGAAAAACTACTTTGCAAGACGTCTTGTGAGCACGAATATAGGCAAACGTGCGGTTCCCATCCACCAACTAAAGGCTTCATTATAAGCAACTTCGATGCGCCCTGTGGTTGCAAACCGCAGGTCAAACGCGCATCCCGTGATTCAGGGCGAAATCGATCACGTCTTGGCGGGAATGGACGCCCATCTTTTTGTAGATGCGCTTGATATGGGTCTTCACCGTGTTGTCGGAGATTTCCAAATGCTGCGCGATGTCTTCGACCGTACGGGCTTGGGCAAGCAGCGCGAACACTTCGCGCTCCCGCTCGGTAAGCGAGAGCCGCTCGAGCGCCCTCTCGCAGTCGTGCGTGGCCGTTGTCGGCGTAACCTGCGACACGCGGTGCGTAGGCGCTGCAGGCGAGGGCGTTTCGTCCTGCAGCGCGCTCGCGTGGCTCTCATGCGCGGCGACCGGCGAAACGGAGGCCTCGCATCGCATTGCCTCGGGGAGGAACGGGTGTCTGACAAGCGCGGCAAGTTCGCCGCGGGTATGGATATCGAGCTTGCGATAGATCTTCTGCACGTGGTATTTGATCGCGCTCGACGAAAGATAGAGATCTTGGGCTATGCGCGGAATGGAACGCCCCTCGATCAGCCGCATGAAGATGTCGCGCTCCCTCTCGTCGAGGCCGTAAAAAGCCGCCATCGACGCCAAGTCGTCGCGAAGGCGGGGCTGCGGCATATCGTTCGCTTGGCGCATGCTTGACGCGGGCTCGTTGCGTCGCTGCGCGCTTCCGCGGCCGAGCAGCCACGACATCCCGAGAATGCTCAGATAGAAGCAGCCGAACGCCACCACGACGAAGCCCGCCGCATCGCGCGACATGGCCATCGCGGCGATCCCGCCGCATAGACGCCCTGCGAGAAGCAGTGTGAGCATGATGGTCTCGCTTGCGGCGTACAAGACGCTCGAAGGCATGTTCGCCGCGCGGCAGACTTCCGCGATTGTGCAGTACAGCACGATGCCGCATACCATATATCCCGTCGTGGAAAGCACGCCCGCGATGCCTGCGAGGGCATCGGCGGCAAGCCCTGGAAGAACCAGAAAGCCCAGCGCTGACAAAGGCAGCGCAAGCCGGTAGCTGTTCTCGAGCTTCAAAGGCTGCTTGAACAGCAGGGCGGGCACCGACATGATGGCGACGACCGTCGCCGATATCGCCAGTGTTGCCCACTGGATCGAAACGTCGTCGGCCGGAGGGTCGATGGCGCCCATGAAACCGCTGACGAAGGCGAACAGCCCCACCGCGCACACGCCGCGGCCGAGAACGGGCAGCGTGCACCGTGCCTGTTCGAACGAAAACGCGTAATCGCGCGCATCGGTTTTCGGGCCGAAGCGGCGCGCGCACCAGCACGAGAGAAGAAACGCCGCAACCGCCGTCGCCGCCAGATAGGGGCCGGCGATTTTCAGGAGGAAGGCGCACAAAATCGTGGCGAGCGCATGGGCGCTCAAAAGGAAGAGATACGCGTTCTTGTAAGAGAGCGAGCTGATATGGGAAAGCCAGGCAAGGCTGAGCGCCGCCTGCGCCGCCGCAATCGCCGCCAGCGCGCAGGTATCGCCGATCGCTTCTGCGGGGTTGACGGCGATGATGACGATTCCTCCCGTAAAAGGACGCCTGCGAAAAGCGGCAGCTTCCGCATGATGGAGGAGGGGTTTGCACGCGATGCGCAGAGAAGGGCAAGGATGCAAAAGGCCGCCAGGCGGGCCGTCGTCGATATCACGACATAGGTTTCGCCCGTTAACGCCATGAAAGGAGCAAGTGCCGTATCGGCGTGAAAGCACAGAATATCAGTGAGCAAGAAGAGCGAAAATCCCACACTGCAGACAAACGGCGCCATGTCGCCTCCTTCCCTTTGAGCCATTTCCTTCGACCACTATACCCGCTTGCTGCCCAACTGCCCGTGCGGGATAAGCCTACCCTTGTCCGATTGGCCGGTTCGGGTGACAGGGTATGGCCGAATGAGCAGGAAAAGGCGATGGCGGAGGGTAGGGGCGCGTGCATAGCCTTCGATGTGTCGACGCATCACAACAGAACAAGGGAATCGGCATATCGAACACAGGAGGGAATCATGGAAGCAAATGGCGTGAGCAGAAGGACATTTTTCGGAATCGGCGCCGCGGCACTTGCTGGGGCAGGCCTTGCCGGATGCGCTCCGCAAAAGCCCGTGGAACAGGAGGTGGGCGTTGAGACGCCGGCCCAAGTTAATCCGAGCGAGTACAAGCCCTCGTTTCTTACCGCGCCCGAAGCAATCGAGGAATCGAGCATCGTCGAGACGGTGGATGTCGACGTGTGTGTGGTTGGTTTGGGGCTTGCAGGCGTATGCGCGCTGCGCGAAGCTGCCGAAGCAGGCGCGAAGGTCATCGGAATCGACAAAGGTGCTGATGTGGGGTATCGTTCGGGCGAATTCGGCACGTTCGGCAGCAAGATTCACGAACAGCTGGGCATCGAGCAGCCTCCAACTCAGGAGGTAGTCAACGAGCTTATGCGCGTGATGGGCAACA
>JAUNLI010000004.1:0-31505 GCA_030532315.1 Slackia sp. | reverse complement strand
CTCGCCTTCTCAACTACTGGATTGCGAATTCCGGGCCCGATCTTGACTGGTATATAGCTCCCGCAAGCTATGAGCTTTTGGAAAACGATCATGCTGCACCAAGCGACCCCGAAGCTCCTTATATTCTGCCCGAGCGCTGCCCGGTCAGCGCCGAATACGATTGGCGCAAAGAGAACTACCCGTGTTTTCCCGGCATGGTGCATTTGCTTCCCGATCATGGATGGGCGATGCATGCCACGCTCGACGCCGCCCAAGAGGCGGGCGCCGAGGTGCGCTTCAAAATGAAGGGCGAGCAGCTAATCAAGAAGGGCGATGCTGTCGTCGGCATCTATGCATCGGACGAAAAAGGCGATATCGTTCGCATCAATGCTGCCAACGGCGTGATCTTGTGCACGGGTGATATTTCGAGTGACAAAGAGATGTTAACCTACTATGCGCCTCAGGCGCTTCGCTATGCAGCCGTGTTCACCACAGTCGATCGCGATGGAAACCTTGCCAACACCGGCGACGGCCACAAAATGGCGATGTGGGCCGGTGCGGCTATGGAAGAGGGCCCCTATGCCCCGATGACGCACAGCCTGGGGACGAACTCCATCGGCATCGACCCATACCTGATGGTTAACAAGGACGGTAAGCGTTTCGCGAATGAAGATGTGGGTGCCCAGGAACTGCAAAATCAAATCAAGCGCCAGAAGGGCGGCGTGTCATATCAAATTTTCGATAGCAAATGGAAAGAGCAACTCCAGTTCATGCCTCAGTGCTTCGGAGGCGTGACTCATTACATTCCACCTGAACAGGAAGAGCAATACGCTCATGCGATCAATCATTTTGCTGCTGGGTATGCAAGCGATACGTATTTCCAAAGCGAGATAGAAGCGGGTTCGATTATCGAAAAAGACAGCATTGAACAGCTCGCTGCTGCAATCGAGGTGCCTTTCGAAGCGTTGCGGGAAGCAATCGATCGCTATAACGAGCTTGCGCATGCGGGAGAGGATGTCGACTTTTCCAAAGTGGCGACCAGGTTGTTCCCTGTGGAGAATCCGCCGTATTATGCTGTACCTTTCGGCGATTCAGGCATGTTGGTCTTGATTGGCGGCATTGATTGCGACGAATGCTGCCATGCTCTTGATGCCGAGAAAAACGTCATTGAGGGCTTGTATGTCGCAGGCAATACCATGGGCGGACGTTTTTTGGTCGACTACCCTGTTACCGTTGCGGGCGCAAGCCATTCGATGGCGATGAGCTTTGGCCGCCTAGCTGGTCGCGTTGCCGCTTCGGGTGAATAATCATTTTCTAAACAAGCCCCTTTCGATCTGGGGTATGCGACCTTGTGGCGCATGCCCCAGCATTCTTGTATCTAATTGTGAGTTTTGCCAATGTTCGCCATACCTGCAGATCAATGGCGGAATATCAACTTGATGTAAGAAATGCCTCAAAGATTGGCGGGATGCGTTTGCCGTTGGAATCGATACCGGTACGACCAATGCAAATCAGAACGATAGATGTAAGGCCGCCTGTTGCGGACTTCGTTACAAGCCAATGAAAGCCATGTCGTCTTGCCGGATGAGGGCCGAACGGTGCTATCATACCCGCGCCGCTTGTCGAGCGGTCGAAGGTTGTCGAAGCAGGGAGGTGCGGCGTGCAGGATTTGGCATTCAGCCTGAATGCGACGATGCCCGTCTTTCTGCTCATGCTCGTCGGTATGGTGCTGCGACGTTTTCGTGTAATCGACGACGCTTTTGCGGCACGGCTGAATTCGTTCGTCTTTCATGTGGCGCTCCCCGTGCTTTTGTTCGGCGACATGGCCGCGATTGATTTCGCGGCAGGCTTCGATGCGTCGTTTGTAGCGCAATGTTTTGCGCTCACGCTCGGCTGCATTGCCATTTCGGTGCTGCTTTCGGCATTTTTGCGCCGCCCATCCGAACGCGGCGAATTCATCCAGGCGTCGTATCGCAGCAGCGCCGCACTGCTCGGCGTGGCGCTGCTGCAGAATATGTACGGATCGTCGCAGGCTGCGGCGCTTATGATTGTCGGCGCCGTTCCTTTGTATAACGTGGCGGCCGTTATCGCGCTTGCGTTTGCGGCGCCGGATACGTCGAAGCGGCCTTCGACGCTTCGAACACGTGTGAAAGAATCGCGGCGCGGCATCGTCTTCAATCCCATCATCATCGGCATTGTCGCAGGTTTCGCCTATGCTGCCTTGCGATTGCCCATGCCCGAAATCGCCGCAGCGCTCATAGAGAGTATTGGAGGGCTGGCCACGCCGCTCGGGCTTATGGCCATGGGGGCGATGTTCGACATTCGTCGTGCTTCGGGCCATCTTGCCCCAGCGCTGGGTGCGAGTGCCGTCAAGCTTGTAGGGCTTGCTGCCGCACTGCTTCCTGTGTCCGTGGCGCTTGGGGCAAGAGGGGAGGAGCTTGCCGCGATAGCCGTGATGCTTGCCTCTCCCACAACGGTAAGCTGTTTTGTCATGGCGCGGGCTATGGGCCATGACGGCATGCTTTCTTCTACGGTGGTCATGGCGACCACCCTGGGCAGTGCTTTCACGTTGACGGCATGGTTCTTCGTCTTGCGGTCTTTGGGTTTGTTGTGAAGTCTTGCTGACGAACGTCTGGGCGATCCCTATCTGTAAATACCGGCGTTTCTTCAAGGCGTCGAAGCGCCACCTGGAGTAACGCCTTCGCTATGGCGAATACGCCATGGGCGATTGGTCTTCTTACCTCTTTTGCCAACCTCAATCAAGGCTTGAAAAAGAAAAAACCAGGCCTGTTCGTGCTGACCTGCACAAATACCATTTCTAGTTTCATTCAATAAGAATTCACAATATATTGTGCCTAAATGGCGTATCATATGCCTTCGCAATACAAGCACGAATTGCGTCGGTGTCCTTTGAGAAGCCGCCGAAATGCATAGTTGAACAGTACGAACAAGAAACGCCGAAAAGCAGACCACCGTAAAAGGACAAGGACGATCACGATGAAAATCATCAAGCGCAGCGGATCTGAAACGGTCTTCGATATCGAGAAGATCATCAACGCGATCAGGGGCGCCAACGGCGATGTCGCTGAAAGCGAACGCATGAGCGACGCCGAAATCGCCGAAGCCGCCGCACGCGTCGAAGAGCAGTGCGAATCGGCCGGCCATGCCGTGTCGGTGGAAGAAATCCAGGACATGGTGGAAAACGAAATCATGGCGCTCGGTCGCTTCTCGCTTGCGCGCGCTTACATCATCTATCGTTATGTCCAAAGCCTCAAACGCGTGGCCAATACCACCGACGATAAGATCTTGTCGCTGATCGAATGCAACAACGAAGAAGTCAAGCAGGAGAACTCCAACAAAAACCCCACGGTAAACTCCGTGCAGCGCGATTACATGGCGGGCGAAGTGTCCAAAGACCTCGCCATGCGCATCCTTTTGCCGCAAGACGTGGTGAAGGCGCACGAAGAGGGCATCATCCACTTCCACGACTCCGATTATTTCGCACAGCACATGCACAACTGCGATTTGGTGAATCTTGAGGACATGCTGCAAAACGGCACCGTCATTTCCGGCACGCTGATCGAGCGTCCGCATAGTTTTTCCACTGCATGCAACATCGCTACGCAGATCATTGCCCAGGTGGCATCGTGCCAATATGGCGGCCAGTCCATCTCGCTCACGCATCTGGCGCCGTTCGTCGACGTCAGCCGTCAGAAAATCCGTCGTCAGGTGATTGCGGAGCTCAACGCCGTGGGCGTGGAGCCTTCCGCCGAGCAACTCTGCGAAATCGTCGAGAACCGTCTGCGCGACGAAATTCGCCGTGGCGTGCAGACCATTCAATATCAGGTGGTTACGCTCATGACCACGAACGGCCAGGCCCCCTTCGTCACGGTGTTCATGTATCTCAACGAGGCGCGCTCCGAAGCCGAAAAGCACGATCTTGCCATGGTGGTCGAAGAAGTGCTGCGCCAGCGTCATGAAGGCGTGAAAAACGAAGCGGGCGTCTGGATCACGCCGGCGTTCCCGAAGCTGATCTATGTGCTTGAAGAAGACAACGTGCATGAAGATGCGCCGTATTATTACCTCACTAAGCTCGCCGCGAAATGCACGGCCAAGCGTATGGTGCCCGATTACATCTCCGAAAAGAAGATGCGCGAGCTCAAGCTCTCCAAAGGTGAAGAACCCGGTCAGGGCGATTGCTACACCTGCATGGGCTGCCGCAGCTTTTTGACGCCCGACCGTTCCGGCAACGGCTTTGACAACGTGGCCAATGCGGGCAACTACGAACCCGGCAAGCCGAAATATTACGGTCGATTCAACCAGGGCGTCGTGACCATCAACCTGGTGGACGTGGCATGCTCGTCCGGAAAGGACGAAGAGAAGTTCTGGCAGATCTTCGACGAGCGCCTCGAGCTGTGCCATAAGGCCCTGATGTGTCGCCACGATCGCCTGAAGGGCACCTTGTCCGATGCTGCGCCCATCTTGTGGCAGTACGGCGCGCTGGCGCGCCTCGAAAAGGGCGAGCCGATCGACAAGCTGCTCTACGGCGGTTACTCCACCATCTCGCTCGGCTATGCAGGCCTGTACGAGTGCGTCAAGTACATGACGGGCAAAAGCCACACCGACGCCGCGGCGACCCCGTTCGCCATGCAGGTCATGCAACACATGAACGACAAGTGCGCCGAATGGAAGGCGGAAAGCGACATCGACTTTTCGCTCTACGGCACGCCACTCGAGTCCACCACGTATAAGTTCTCGAAGGCGCTGCAGCGCCGCTTCGGCCTGATCGAGGGCATTACCGACAAGGGCTATATCACCAACAGCTATCACGTGCATGTAGGCGAGGAAATCGACGCGTTCACCAAGCTGAAGTTCGAAAGCGAGTTCCAGCGCCTGTCTCCGGGCGGTGCCATCTCGTATGTCGAAGTGCCCGATATGCAGGATAACCTGCAGGCCGTCATTCGCGTGTTGCAATACATTTATGACAACATCATGTATGCCGAGCTCAACACCAAGAGCGACTATTGCCAGAAGTGCGGCTTCGATGGCGAAATCGCCATCGTCGAAGACGACAACAAACTGGTGTGGGAGTGCCCGCACTGCGGCAACCGCGACCAGGATACGCTCAATGTCGCCCGCCGCACCTGTGGATACATCGGAACGCAGTTCTGGAACCAGGGCCGCACCGAAGAGATTCGCGACCGCGTGCTGCATCTGTAACGACGGCGTTGCGCCGCTTGCGAAAGGCTGCGAATCGCGCATTGCAAAACCGCACGAAAGCCACGTTCAGTGGCTTTCGGTTTGTTCTGCCCACCGCAGTCTATCTATGCGAGGCCTATGGAGCATGCGCATATGAACCGTGTGTAGGCTCAATCGACGATCGATTGGTTTTTGCGGACTCGTTTTCCAGGTCTTCCGGCGGAGACTTTTGCCCTTTGGCCGGCATGACTTAGGTGCTCTTCGCTATCCAAGTGGGCATTTGCTCGAAAGAGGTTTTGAAATGAACTATTCCGCGATCAAGTACTGCGACATCGCCAATGGGGAAGGAGTACGCACAACGCTCTTCGTCTCCGGGTGCCGCAGGCGCTGTCCGTTCTGCTTCAATGAAGAGGCATGGAGCTTTACCGCGGGCAAGCCCTTCGATGAAGAGACGCAGGCGGCCATTCTCGAGAGCTTGGCTCCGTCGTATATCGACGGGCTTTCCGTGTTGGGAGGCGAGCCGATGGAGCCCGAAAACCAGCGCGGCCTTGCACCGTTTCTCGAGGTCGTCAAGGCACGTTATCCCGAAAAAAGTATCTGGTGCTATACGGGCGATACGTACGAAGAACTGACCTGTGGTTCGAAGCATACCGAAGACACCGATCGTGTGCTTTCCTGCATCGACATCCTGGTGGACGGGCCGTTCGTGCAGGAACTGAAAGATATCACGCTGCGTTTCCGCGGGTCTTCGAATCAGCGTATTATCGACCTTCCCGCCACGCGCACGGCAGGAAGCGTCGTTCTCTGGAATGACGACCCGGTGTTTTCCACGCATTCGATGAACTAGCGAACGCGCGCTTGAAGCGATACACGTGCGGCTTGCTATTCCTGCTCGTACGTGACGACGGCTGTTCCGTTGCCGTTTCAGTGTTCTACACGAAGGCGTGCAATACGGCATCGAACGCAGACGAGGTGCCGCCATGCTCGGAAAGCGGAATCGTTACGAGCTCAACCGTGGGGGCGGCGTGAAGAACCGGTTGCATTTTCGTGCATGTTTGCCGCATGGCCTATAATTTTCGACGTTTACCGAACCGGCCCTAAGGAGGCATTCGCCATATGGCGCGCAAGCAGAATTTCATCATGCGCATCACCAATGAATGGTGGAATCGCCTTTTGGGCGCTGTTTCCGAAGGCTCGCTGAGCGATCAGGAAGAGCAGTACGCCTCGCATCGCACACGCCGCGATTTCGTATGCACAACATTGGGAGTTGGCGCTTGGGGCATGGTGTTTCCGCTGCTCACCATCGTGGTCACGCAGCTTGTCGGCGCTGAGCAGGCAGGCATGTTCTCGATGGCCTTCATCACAGGTCTCGTGCTCATGTTCATGGGCAACTACGGCGTACGCACGTTTCAGGTGTCCGACCTCGATGAACGTTATTCGTTTTCCGATTACCAGGTGAACCGCGTAATAACCTGCATCGTCATGATGCTTGTTGGTGCGGCATACTGCTTTATGCGCGGTTATGACGGCCAGATGTTCGCCATTTGCATGGGCGTGTATTTCTACAAGATGGTCGACGCGCTTGCAGACGTCTATGAGGGCCGTCTGCAACAGGGCGATAAAATGTATCTTGCCGGCCTTTCGCAAGCCGTACGTTCCGTCGCAGTCGTGATCGTGTTCTCGCTTCTGCTGCTCATTACGCGCAGTCTTGTCATCGCTTCGATCGCGATGGCCGTTACGGCCTTGCTGACATTCTTCGTGCTGACGTTTCCGCTGGCCCTTTTCGAAACGCCGAAATCGCGCCGCTGGAGCGCTTCGGGTGTAATCGAGCTGCTCAAACAGTGCTTCCCGCTGTTCGTCGCCTTGTTCTTGTTCAATCTGATCGAGAACATGCCCAAATTCGTCATGGAAGGCATGCTCGCCTACGAGAATCAGTTGTATTTCAATGCGCTGTATTTCCCTGCGCAAGGCATCTTGCTTACGGTAAGCATCCTGTACAAACCGCTGCTCGTGCGTTTGGCTGAGGTCTGGGCAGATCCCAAACGGCGTAAGCGCTTCGATTTGGCCATCCTTGCTATCGTAGGTATTACCGTGGTGTTGACGGGTGCCGTCATGGCGGTCATGGGATGGATCGGCATTCCCATCATGAGCTTCCTTTACGGCATCGATTTCGAACCGTTCAGAGGCCTTGCCTTTGTCATGATCGCCGCCGGCGGCGTTACGGCCGTGATCGATTTCCTTTACCAAGCGATCACCGTGCTGCGCCGTCAACGCGAGGTGACCAAGCTGTATCTGCTCACGTTCGCGTTCTCGGTTTTCGTACCCATGCTCCTGATCGGTTTCACCGGGCTTTCCGGCGCGGTGCTGTCGTATCTGATCGTGATGTGCATCCTGCTTTCGCTTTTGGTGATGGAATATGTGTCCATCCGCATGGACCTGCGTCGCCGCTTCCTTGAAATGTATGGGCAGGGAACTGCACGCACGAACGAGACACAGCGTATCGACGAAGAAAGCCGTGTGTGCGACAGCACTGCGGCAAAAACCGTGGCTTTACGTCAAGAATGCGAACAGGACGGAATTCTTGCGGAGGAAGCGCAGCCGACGATCGCGCTGCATCGTGGCTCGACCGATGATGTCGCTTCGATATCGGGCAGGCATGCGGCCGCGTCATCGACCGTACCGTTTTCGGATACCGCCCGCACAATTTCGCGCCGTACTTCCAGCGCAGCGCCTGCGCATGCGACGACGCGCATGAAGGCGGTTACCCCCGTAGATGGAAAGCCTGTTGCAAAGCTTTCCGATTCGCGCCAGGCCGCCGCGCGTTCGATGACGCGCATGGAGCGCGCTCATTGGGAAGAAATCGAACGCAAACGCGCCGCACAAGATGCACGCGATATGGAACGTATGCAGAAAGAGCGCGAGCGCAAGGCGGCTCAGCGTGACGAACTGGTGCGTCAGGCGAAAGAACGCAAACGGCTCGAGCAGGAGCGCGACGTTTTGCGCGGCGAAACGCAAGACCTCGGTGGTATGCGCAGCGGAACCGATCGCCGTCCCCGTCGTTTTCGCCCGTAATTGCGGTCTTGATGTGTCAGGGCGGAGGATATTACGCATCCCTCAACAACTGCGTTCTTGAGCTATCTCTACCGGCAAGATACGCGCTCTTGCGGCTCGATTGCTTTCATGCTCGCAGAAAGCTATTGGAAAAGAAGGGGCTTCCCGTGAAGGAAGTTTACAATCGCAAATAAGCCCCCTTACAATCTTCGTGCATTTCGCATTGGGTTTTGGAGCCTCAGATGCTTGCTTTCGTACAAGGCAGGCGCAATGTCGCACGCGCGCCCTGATCTGTATTATCCAGCAGCAGCTCGCCGCCGCATGCGCGGGTGCGCTCTTGTGCGATGGCAAGCCCCAACCCGTGGTGGCCATCGTGCGTTCGGGCGGCGTCGTCGCGGTAGAACCGCTCGGTTGCACGCGCAAGCGCGGCCTTCGAGAACCCATCGCCTTCGTCTTGCACGATGATTTCCAGCCACCCGATGCAATCGGAGGCTTCGACTTCGCGTTCCTCTTCCTGTTTTTCCTTACGAAAATCGCAGGTCAATGTGACAGGCGGATTTCCGTATTCGAATGCGTTGTCCACGAGGTTCAACACAGCTTCTGCAATGCCGTTGCCGCGCACACAGGCTTGCGAAGGAATGTGGCCGACATGCACGGCAAGCACGCCCGCGTGTGCGTTGGCAAGTGCCTTGGCCTCGCGCGTCACTTGATTGCATATCGCATGTGCCGAAACCGGTTTGCCGGCATCTGTTTTCGACTCGGTCGAAAAGCGCGTCACGTCGATAATGCGGCCGATGAAATCTTCCATATCGTCCGTTGCTTCTTGAATGAAACGTGCATAGCCCGTCTGTTCGTCATTGAGCTTCGTTTCGGCAAGCAGATCGGCATTGCCGCGTACGATGGTCAGCGGCGTTTTCAGATCGTGCGCAAGCGCGGAAAGGGCTTCGTGCTGCGCCGCTTCAGCCGCCCATTGCTCTTCAAGCGACGTTTTGAGCGATGTGCGCATGGCGTCGAATGCCGCTAAAACCTCGTTGGTTTCGCGGACGTTGCCGTAAGCGATAGCGAAATCGAGTTCGCGCTCGCCGATACGTTCGGCCGCGTCGACAAGGGGGGAGAGCTTGCGCCGCAGCATGTGGGATGCGCGCATGGCAACGGCCGCCACCATGCCTGCGAACAGCACGACTCCAATCGCAAGCATGGTTCCTTGCGGATCGGGGAGGGAGTCGCGCAACGTCTTCGAGGCGAAATCGGGGTTGAAATCGTACACGAGCACGCAGGTGTTTCCGTTTGCAAGCGATGCACTCGTCGCATAGATGGGCGAGCTCAAAAGCGAGGAATAGACCTCCTGGTCAAGAGCGTCTTCGCGCAGAAAACCTTGCGCAAGCTCAAGCGTGCGCGCATCGAAATCTCCTTCTATCAGGCGGTTCTCTCCATCGAAGACTCCCCAGCGATAGCACGACGGCACATCGTCGGCGGTAACCGTGCCACGTGCTTCGATTTCGCCAACCATCGATTCGTGATTGATGCTTGCATAGTTGCCGGGATAGAGCATGCCTGAGTCGACGGCCGTGATAAGCAGCGAGACCACGATGCCCGCGACAAGGAACGCCCCGACCAGCACGTACATGAAATATCTCACGATGAACAGCGAGAACGGAATGCCACGCCCTCGTTTGTCGCGCCGGCCTTCTGCTTCAGGCGCGCGTTTCGCGTGCGAAGGTTTCTTTTCGAGCTGAAGGTTGCACAAGGTTCTCAGCGTGTCCATTTGTATCCTATCCCCCAAACGGTTTCGATCGGTGATGCGCCCGCCGCCTTGAGCTTTGCGCGGGCGTTGCCCACATGTACGGCAACCGTGGCTGCGTCGCTTTGCGTATCCCAGCCGGCAACCGCCTCAAGAATCTGCGCCTTCGAAAACACCTGTCCAGGGTGTTTTGCCAAGTGTTCGCAGATTTCGTATTCGAATTTCGTCAGTTTCACGGCCACGTCTTGTACGTAAAGCTGCTTCGCCGCAAGGTCGATTCGTATGCTCTCGAAAGAAAGCGCGGCATGGTGTTCGCGCCGCTCGCGGCGCAGGTGCGCGGCGACTTTGGCACGAAGCTCTGCAGCCCCGAAAGGCTTTCGTATATAGTCGTCGCCTCCGACGGAAAGGCCCGTCACCGCATCGTTTTCCTCACTTTTCGCCGTAAGGAACACGATGGGGCAGTCGATGTTGTCGCGCACCGAAGCCACGAATGCGAAGCCGTCGGTGCCTGGCATCATGACGTCGCACAGCACCAAATCGAAGCGGGAAAGATCGAGTTTGAGCGCTTCATCGGCGCTTTCGGCGGTGCAAACGCTGTGGCCGTCTTTCTCCAGAATGGCGGAGAGCAGCGAACGAATTGCCGGTTCGTCGTCGATCGCGAGGATATTCGCCATAGCGCATACTCCTTTCTATTCGTGGCGCAATGCAAGCGCATGCGGCTAAGCTTGGCGCATGAGCTGCACTGCGCCCGTTCGCCTCACGCGTCGGGCGCTTCGGCATACTCCCACGCTTGAACGCTTGTGCCTTTCACGTCCATTTTGATGAAGGGCTCGTTTTCGTCGAGCATTGTACCGAAAGACACCAGCACTGCATTTCGTTCGGTGCCGTCGGCATCTATGGCATGGATTTCGTAGACATAGTTTTTATAGGCGCCCGTCGCATCGTCGTACGTTTCGAAATACGATTCACTATCGGGCGTTTGTGCATAACAGACGGCCGGTTGCTCCCAGGGTGCCATGCGGTCGAGCATGCTTTTTGCAAGCCATGCGTCGCGATCCTGGACGATCCAGGCGACGGCCGCAACGAACACCACAGCAGCGGCAAGCACAGCGGCGACTACACCAAGAGTTTTATTCCGAGACACGTGAGGCTCCTATTCCTGCGCACGGTGGTGGTCTTCGAAGCGATTGACCCAGGCCAACCACATAATTGCGATTAATATGCTTCCAACGACGCACACCGCGATGCTTATCTGGGCATTGGCAACAAGCGCCTCAAGTGCGGTAGGGGTCGATACGGCCCCCTTTGCAGCCAAAGGCACCTCGATGCTGAGCGCAGCCAGGCGCGCCGGCCAGGTGAATGGGAATGCGATAAGGAAAAGCGGTGCTATCGAGGCGCTGAGTGTTCCTGTCACCAGGCCGTTTCCGAGTCCGCCGAGCGACGCCAGGGCAATCATGAAACCGAGCGCTCCGACGGCGATGGAGGCATTGCGACCTCTCGCAAGCGCAGCCGCAAGGGCAATGGCATAAAGGGCGGCCGCCCCCGTCGTCAAGGCAAGAAACGACAGCGCCACGGTTGCCGTCGAAGGCGTCGGCTTGCCAGCTGCCGCCAGCACACCCACAAACAGCAACAATGCGTCAAGACAGGCAAGCGCTCCTAACCCCAGCAGCACCGTGGCCTTCGCTGCGAATGCGCGGCGGCGAGCCGGGTGCCCCAAGAGATTGGCATAGTCACCTGCATCGCGTTCGGCGTCGATCGACAGACCGCAGGAGATGCCGGCAAGGAGCGCGGCACCCGCACCCAGAAGCTGCACGAAGGCGTCGTAGGCAAGCAGGGCGTCCCATGGCGTGACAGCGAAGTACCATCCGGCGGCAAGGCCGATCGCTGCAGCAAGCGTGACATGAAGCGCTATCAAGGAAGAGCGACGCAAACGCACCAGCTCAGAGCGCATCATGGCAAAAAAGGCGCTCCGACGCGGGCCGAAACCTGTTTCCGTGAAAGCGAAGCAGTCCTTCATCGTTATCGCACCTCCTGTTTCTCAAACCATGCGCTGCCGAAAGCAACGAGCAGCGCCCCTATTGCAATCGCAATGAACAACGCGGCAAACCACGAGACATCGATCACGCCGAACGCTTCTCCTGGAACAAGCGGCACGCCCGAGGGGGCGACGCCTGCGAAAGGAGAGCACAGCCGCATAGCCGCGGCGGGCGGCAGCAGCCACCACAAGCTGTTCGAATAGCATGCGATACCGCCTGCAAGCTGCACGAGAAGCGGAACGGCAATACCGCACAGCTTGCCGAAGCGCGTAGTAAGGAAAAGCCCCGCGGGAATCGTCCACAACGACGCGGCGCTGAGAAGCACCGTCATGCATACGCTTGCAGCCGGGCCTGCTGCGCTTCCGCCAAGCAGCCAGATTGTGCTCGAAACAAGAGCGACTATCAAATTCGAAGCGACGATGAGCGCGAACGCATAAGCCGCCTTTGCGTTCCAGACGCTTCTAGGCCGCATGGGCGCGCTCATGATGCCGTGGAATTTCTGTCGTGCATCGATGTTCGCCACGCCAGCCGAAATAAGGGCGATGGCAACGGGCAGCAGAAGGGTATACCACCAGCACCAGCCGTAGGTGTTAAAACCCACGCCTCCCGGTCCGTGGCCGCCGGTGACAAGGCCTGAGCTCATCAGGCCCAGCAAGCACAAGGGCAGCGGGGCGAGAAGCGCCGTTTTGCGTGCTGCCGTTCGAGCGCCTTTCATCGTCTCCGCCGCGAAAGCTTCTCGAAAACCGCCCAAAGGCCTCTGCACGGCGTCACATCGTGGCTGCAATTTCTCCTTCGGTGCATTGGAAAGGCATGTTTGGGCAAGAGGATTCGTGGCGCGATCCTGGCCATTCGTGATGCATGCCGCCAGCTCGGCGGACGGTGCGCAGCCAGACAATGTTTCGGTTTCACCGCAAGATGCGATGTGTTGATTTCCGTTCAGTATGCTCCTCTTCATCGGATGCCGCCTTTCTGCATCCTGTTCGCCTGCGTTTCGTTGCGACACACGTCCATGAAAAGCGTTTCGAGGTCGATGTCGTCGGTGAAATCGGATTCGAAGGCAAGCTTGCCCTCCACAATGATGCCGACGCGATCGGCCACGTGAGCAACTTCGGTGAGAATGTGACTCGACACGATAACGGTGATGCCAGCCTGGGCAAACGAGCGGATCTGCGCTCGTAAATCCTCGATGCCGATGGGGTCGAGGCCGTTAGCAGGTTCGTCGAGCACGAGCAGTTTCGGTTTCGCCGTCAGAGCAAGTGCAATTCCCAGACGCTGCTTCATGCCAAGCGAGAAGCTTCCCGCGCGCTTTGCTCCGGTGTCGGCAAGATGCACCGTTTCCAGCACTTCGTCGATACGCGCATCATCGATGCCAAGCATCGTGGTGCGCACGCGAAGGTTTTCGCGCGCAGTCAGGTTGGGGTAGAGCGGGGGCGTTTCAATGAGCGATCCAATATCGTAAAGGTCGTCGCGACGCCAGGGGTGGCCGTTGAATATGATTTCGCCTGAAGTTGGATGCAGCATGCCGGTAATCATTTTGAGCAGGGTCGATTTGCCTGCGCCGTTCGGCCCAAGCAAGCCATAGACACGCCCTGCTTCCACATGCATGTCAACGGCGGCAACCGCTGTCTGCTCTTGTGCGCCGCGTCCGAATGTTTTGGTCAGCGCATGCGTTTCCAAAAGGCAATCCATGCGATGCTCCCTTCGCTTTTCGTTTCCTTTTTCGCTCTAGAGCGTTTCTTTGCTGTATTCAGCATGGGCGACGTTTCTAAAGAAACGTGAAAGATGAACGAAAATGCGAAGGGCTTATCGGGCTTTTCGTAAACAAGGCGACGTGCGCGGTTTCCTCACGACTTCTGTCGAGCGAATCGAGAGCGTGGATTCGCGTGGTTTTGCGCTCGTCGGCTGCCAATGAGAGTGGCCGGTCGGCATTACGGCGGAAGTGTGTTCGATTCTGCGCCGTTTGACCCGCGCAATCCCCGATACGCAAAACGGCCCCGATATATCGGGGCCGTTTGTTTCGATGGCTCAAAAATTGCCGGCGCGAATAAAGCCTCTATTCGGCCTGCTTCTGCGTTTCGTCATCGTGGAAAAGCAGGTCGAAGGCATAGCGCATGATGCTCGAACGGCGAATGACGCCTACAAGTCGCCCGTGCTCGTCAATCACAGGAAGCTTCTTGAACTTCTTTTTCGCCAACGTATCGGCCACACGGCCGACGCTTTGATTCTCGGTCACGCACAGCACTTTACGCGTGGCAAGTTCCATCACGTTGCGGTTCTTGAGCGAAAGCACCTTCTGCTCGATCGTCTCGTCGTCATAGTACAACATGGTGGGAGCGCCGCCTGAAAAAATTGAACGCGTTTTGTGCTCGGCAATCGCACGCATAATGTCGCCGTCGCTGATGAATCCGACCACATGGTTGTCGTCGTCAACAACCGGCAGGCTGCTTACGCCAAGGTCGATGAGGCTTTTCGTCACGTCTTTGAGCGTTGCCTGAGCCGAGCACGAATAGGCGTCGTGCTCCATGACCGATCCGACCGTTACCGTCTGCATGGCTTATGCCTCCTTTTTCTTCGAGCGAACCTTCACGATAGCGAAGACGAGCGTTGCCGCGCCTACAAGCGCGCATACGCCATACGCCGCCTGAACGCCCAACGCCGTCGATTCCACCAAACCGCTCGACGCGTTCGCCGAGGTTACCATAGTCATCACCGTCACGATAAGCGCGGTGCTGATCGCACCTCCCACCTGGCGACCGGTATTGCTGATGGCGTTACCGTGCGCAATCATGTCGTTGGAAAGCGCGTTGATGCCCCAGGTATTAGCGGGCATATTCGCCATAGTCTGACCTGCGGCCATGCACGTGCAAAGCACTGCGGCAACAAGCAGAGTGGTGCCGGAGCCGATACGCGAGAATCCGAAGAGCGCCGCGCTCATCAGAGCCAATCCGCCTACAGTAATCCAGCGCGGTCCGAATTTATCGAAAATCACGCCGGAAAGCGGGCTGATAATGATGCCGACAGCCGCGGCCGGCATCATGACCATGCCCGTCTCAAGCGCGGAGGCGCCGAGAACATTCTGCAGGAAGATAGGCAGCGTGACGTTGGTCACCGCAGCTGCGCAGTTGATCAGAGTGACAATGATGGCCGAAGACGCGAAGACGTCGGATTTCAGCGTGGCGAGCTGCAACAGGGGTTCGTCGAGCGTTTTCTGGCGACGAACGAAAAGCACCAAGCATACCGCGCCAACGACGATGACTGCGATAACGATGGGGTTGGTCCAGCCCAGGCTCGATGCGCTCGAGAAACCATAGAGCAGACCGCCGAAGGCCACCGTAGAAAGCAGGACAGAGGGCATATCGAGACGAGGGTTTTTCAATTCGCCCACGTTGCTAAGCAAAAAGACGCTTGCGACCAGCACAATCACGCCCAGCGGAGCAATCGACCAGAACATAGCACGCCAGCCCATAGAGTCGATGATCATGCCGGCGACAACGGGGCCTGCAGCAGGGGCGACCGACATGACGATGCCCGCCATACCCATGGCGGTGCCGCGCTTTTCGGGCGGGAAGATCAGCATAGGAACCACGGCCACCAGCGGCATCTGCACGCCCGCGCCTGCTGCCTGCAGGATACGGCCCAAGATCAGCAATTCGAAGTTCGGCGCCATCGCACACAGTACGGTTCCTGCGATGAACACGCCCATCGATGCGAAGAACAGCTTGCGTGTGGGAAATTTATCGATCAGATAGGCCGAGATGGGAACCATAATGCCGTTGACCAGCATGTAAATGCTGGTAACCCATTGCGCAGTGCCTGCGTTGACCTGGAATGTTTCCATCAGTCCCGGCAGGGCGGGGGCGAGGACGGTCTGGTTAAGAATGGCAAGGAAGGCACCTGCGATGACGACGCCGACCACCATAATTTCATGACGCGTGGCCTTGCGTACATTGTTCGATGGAGAAGAAGAGCTCAAGAAAAAGTCCTTTCCGAAAAGAGGGGAGAGCCGCACCTTCTCTGAACACGTTGCACTCGATGCGCGCACGAGCTCAGGAGCGGCTGCAAAGCGACTCGTGTAGTTTGTGCTGTATGAAATCGAATTTCGGAAAGCGGCCTAGATGAGCATGGCCGAAAGACTCGTGACGTCAGACATGACGAAAACGGCTTCGCTTGATGCGAAGTCGTTCAGAAGACGCGCATGTCGATAGATTTTCGCCACAGAAGAAAACATGATGGATACCATAACCGCGCGATATTTTTCGGTCAACCAAAGCGGGTAAGGCTTCACAGGAACGGCACGCTACCGCATGACGATACTGTGCTGTTCCTGAAACGGCATGAATGCTGCAGAAAAGGAAATCGCTGCATCTTTTTTGCCGTAGGCGGTCTTCTGGTGCGCGTAAACACCTTTCATGCGCACCGAAAAGCCCGATCGCGACATTCAGTGCCGACACTCAGGAAGCAAATGTCGCGAAAAACAGCGCCTGTCGCAAGGAAAAAGACCGCCTACGGCATTTTTCGTGCAGAAATCGCATTTTGCCGCGCACTGACGTGGTTTCACAACCGCATTTGAGCGCTTGGGTCTGATCGATCGGCGCGGCGTCGGGATTAGAGAATCAATTCATATGCGGCGCGGCGCCGCTTGCGTCCAAGGCTGTTTTTCAAAACGATAGTTCCGCACGGGTGGAACCCGTAGTGCTCGAACAGACGACGGGTGGGGGCGTTGTCTTCGTAAACGTCGGCGCGAATGCATGCTTTGCCTGCGATTTTCGCCATGCGCTCCGCTTCGCCCAAAATGAACATGCCGACACCGCTGCGGCGAGCGATCGGGTCTACCGTCACCCAATGAAGGGCGGCATATTCGCTTTCTCCGCGCTTGCGCATATCGCTGAAATCGGTCCAGGTGGCACCAGTAGCACGCGCATATGAGGCGTCGCCTTGCATATCAAGCGAAAACACGCCGATAATGCGTCTGCCCTGAGCATCGAGCGCTACGGCGTCAATGACGGAGGCGTCGTCGGACGAGGCGGCGGCCTTCGCCGCTTCGGCATCCATAGTTACCACGTAGGCGTCACCGTGGTCGATGGCGCGCATCACACGGCGCTCGGACGGGTATTTCTTATCGCCCTGCTCGGAAACGCCCAGTTCGGCCATGGTGGCATGCCCTGTTTCCAGCACGGCGGAAAACGCATTGAAATCATGGGCGGTGGCTTTACGCGATTCGTAATAGCCAAGACGCGAGGCGCTTCCTTGGAAAAGAGGGACATCGCGCAGCGACCCCGAGAATTTGTCGTGCTCTGCAGCTTCTTCCTTCTGCGTGGTCAAGACGACCATCGCAAGAATCAACACAGCACCCACAATGTCGAAAACGCTGATCGGCGTATGGAGCCAAACCGCGGAAATGACGATGGCCGACACGGGTTCGAGGCATCCTACCAATCCGGCGCGCATCGATCCGGCGTCGTTGACGCCTTGCAGATAGAACAGATACGCAGCGAACGTTCCGACGACCACCATGACCGCAACAATCGCAACGACCGCGGGAGTAACCGCCACGTCGAGCTTCCAAGGCTGCAGAATCACGGCTGATGAAACCGCGGCGGTAGACATTGCAATGCCTGTCACGATAAAGCTGCCCCATTTCGCAAGCGGCTTCACCGGCATGAGCGTATAGCATGCCATGGCAACGGCCGTCATAAGACCCCAGAACAGACCCTGGGGAGGAATGGCGAGCGCACCGACGTTTCCGTGCGTGGCAATAAGGAATACGCCGGCAAGCGCAAGAACAACTCCCACGGCCTCGCGCAGGTGCGGCAGCCTACGAACAGTCACGCAGATATAGAACAGGATGATGACCAGGCCAAGCCTCTCAAGCACTGTGCCTGTTCCCGCATTGGTGTAGGAAATGCACGTGATGTAGCTGAACTGTGTGAGCAGCACGCCGAACAGACCGAATATGACGATATGGACCAGCGAACGCGTGTCGCGCAAGGCGGCCCGAAAGCTCCGCCAATTCTTGCCAAGGCACACGGCCAAAAACAACAGGGCTCCGGCGCACATGCGCACCGTAATCAGCCATGCGACGGGAATGCCGTATTCGCTCGTAAGCAGCTGCGCACATGTTCCCGAAAAGCCCCAGCAGCACGCGCCTATGGCGGTAAGAAGGATTCCGCGAGCTACATGGTTTTTCGGGGCATTCGATGTCGTCATAGCACGAAGCCTTTCAACAAGATGGAACACAGGGAAGCCCCCGTTAAACGAGGGCTTCATGGATTATTGCAACAGCGAAGACGAGTTGCAAGCGTCGTATCGAGCAATGAATCATTGCAATATGAGAAACAGGCCAGACGAACGGGCGAGCGGGGAAATCAAAAAACGATCAATCAGCTTCGAAACACAGGCGATCGAACAAGAAAAGCTAACAGTAGCGCCTGATGGCATCGGCGAGAAGAACGTCGAGGCGCGCTATATCGGCTTGACTGTACGAAATGGACGTGTAGGATTCGTCCGTGCCCATGGATTCCGAAAGCATGCTGGCCAGTCCGCGCGCGCGGCGATCGATCTGCAGCGTAACGCGGGCGTTCGTATCGCCCAAAAGAAAAACCGCCTCGATTTCATCGAGCCTACCGTGGAATTCGCCACCGAAAGTTTTGAATTCGAACTCCTGGACAAAAGGCAACCCGTTACCCGCGTTATGGCGATTCGCCTTCTCGCAATCAACTTTATAGAGGCGCAACCCGACACGTTCGGCAGCGGCAATGAACGCTTCGATCAGGGGATGCACTCTCACTTCAAGCGGATCGCGGTCCTGAGGGTCGATGGCCGACTTGATGTCGAGACCCGTCTCCACCCATACCTGACCTTTTCCGATGGATGCCGGCGTATTAAGCGGTACAGAAATCGAAAACGGCATGACAAGTTCTTGGTTCGCCTGCACGGAAAACCTATCGGTCAGACGGACGCAATTGAGGTCGGCGGCATACTTGACCCTGGAATCATCGACCTCGACCTCATAGCTTGCCATGAGCGACAGATAAATTGTTTCGATTTCCTGAGGCGAATTACCGCCGTAAATACGCACTTCGCCGGAAATCGAACCGCCAGGCACACATACCGTATCGGACAAGATGGTATCGACACGTGCGCTGCCGATGCCGATCGATTGAAGCAGCTTATTGAACATGCGAATCCTCCATTCGTAGAAATGTGCGAACAACGTTCGCGTGTCGATTTCAGGATAACGCATGATTCGCACCGTTATCGGATCGGCCGCAATTCGAGATTGAACCGCAGCCGACAATTTCGACGAACACCCGAAATCAATTCCTGGACAGGGGAGACCATTTCGAGCGAATAGTCTGGAGCGTCTTTGAAGCTTCTCCCAAGGAGATTTTGATTCTGCCCTTAGGCGCTTCGGCGCCCTGTGCTTTTTCATGCCCCGAAACGACCAGAACCTGCCTGAAAAAACCGAGCAGAAGTGGAACGATTTTGGAAAAAATTTCAGCTTTTTAACAAACCATCGTACGGCAGCATGCAACACCATACAACAATAACCGCAGGTCGTAGCGGGAAATATGTTGTATTGCGTTTTATGCCGCTGCATGACGTTTTATTCAGCAGCTTTACATAAGATATATTATCAACGTTATAAAAAGAAAGACGGACACAGGAAGCAAACCCGTGTATTGGATTGGCTTTATTCTCCTGCAGAATCAAGTGTTTCCATATGAAGTATCGGGAACGGTCTTCCTGCGGAATCGAGCTCTGAACGACTTTTCACGACGAAGCCTTGCGACTCATAAAATCCGAGAGCTTGCGGATTGTCTTCGTTGACATCGACTCGACAAACCTTGTTTTCAACGAGTGCTTTTTCAAAAGTAAACTTCCGTAGCCTTTGCCGCGAAAACCAGCGTCGACAAACAACATCTCGAGCACATCGTCTTTTATGCCCGCAAACGCTACGGGCAAAATGTCATCATAGCCACGATATGCAACGTGAAGCGTTTCAATAGCAGCTATTCCGACACGTACTTCTGGCTCAATGCCGACGATGTCGGATTGCGACAGGAAATTGTGCGTAGCGACAACCGAACTCTTCCATACGTCGACAAGCGCCTCGACAAGATCGTTTGTTCGATTTTCCTTCAGAACCGTTCGTATTTCAGTCACAGAAACCTAATCTTCATAGCCGATGAGATTAAATACCGCTTTTGACCTGGTATTTTATGAACGAGGCCATGAGAGCCGTTCTAAGGCCCTATTCAGGATCTTCATGGGTAAAGTGTCGTGGAAAATCGGGCCAAAAGCGCTTCATCATGCTCCATCGAACAAAAGCGCCGCCTTTCGTTTGGATTTCCATCCTTGAAAGACGGCACTGCCGCATAATTCAAAACCCGTTAATTCCCTTGATAAGCAACAACGTATGGCCGCCATCGAAATCAATAAACGACGGCATATTAAGGAAGCAACGATGCGATTCTTCCTGAGGCTTAGAACATGGCACCCGACATGCTGACGGTTCCTTCCAGAAGCGCCGGAGCCAAGAACACTGCCGTCAGCATATTGGCAATGAACGCAACAAGGCTTAAGACGACACCGATCTTAGCAAGCTTGACGGCGTCATGTGCGTACGGATCAGTTGAATTAACGGTGAGCTTACGCGCATTGACCATGGCGATCATGCCAATGATGAACGCTACGACATCAAGCAGCGCTCCGAACATAATCAGGCTCACACCTGCGCAGACGATGCTGACGATGCCGAGCGTGCGGCATTTCTTTGCATCCATTGAATTTCCTCCCAAACATTGTGCGCACACCATGCGCGCTCGTGCATGACAAAGCCACTATATAATATCCACATTGCAAAGAAACGCCGATTGAAGTCAAAAACGTTCATCATCCGTTACAAAACGCAATATCGCGGTTGAATCCTCTGTTGTTTCTACTATACTGATAAAAACGAACAGATATTCGTTATTCAAGGAAAAGCATGGAATCGAGCCTTTTCGACAAACAACAATATCAGCCCTGGAATGGCTCTGCCGTGCTGCTCGTAGACCTCGATGCATTCTTTGCCTCGGTCGAACAGCTCGATCACCCCGCATGGCGTGGGAAACCCGTCATCGTCGGCGGCGATCCCGATAAACATGGCGTCGTTTCTACGGCAAGCTATGAAGCACGATCGTTCGGCGTTCGAAGCGCCATGCCGGCATCTATTGCTCGGCAGCTTTGTCCCGATGCAATTTGGACCCATGGGCACTTCGATCGCTACAAAGCAATGTCGCATGCCGTCATGAACATCCTTCTTGACGAAAGCCCCTTGTTGCAGCAGGTCAGCATTGATGAAGCTTTCCTCGACGTTTCACCGAGCGCAATCAATACGGAACATCCCGTCTCAATCGCCCGGCGCATTCAATCACGCGTTGCAAAACTTGGCGTCACGTGTTCGATCGGCATCGGCACTAGTAAAACCATCGCTAAAATTGCGTCAGATATAGACAAACCTCGAGGACTCACCGTTGTTTTCCCGGGGAGAGAGCGTGATTTTCTCTCCCCTCTTCCAGTAAGAACAATGTCCGGCGTCGGCGCAAAAGCCGAAGAGACACTTCGCAAACGCGGTATTGAAACACTTGGCCAGATGGCAGCAGCACCTGAAAGCCTTCTTGTTTCGATCTGGGGCAAAAATGCCGACATGATGCGCCGTCGTTGTCTTGGATTAGACGATACGCCCGTGGCGGCAGATGACGAAGTGAAGTCGGTCTCAAGCGAAATAACCGCCGCTCAAGACCTACGCAGCTTCGATTCCATTGCGGCGGTCGTCGATACGATGGCTTCTAAAGTTGCACGACGCATGCGTAAAAAAGGCCTGATGGGTCGCACTGTCGCCTTACGTTTGCGTTATTCCGACCGCAGCACGCGCAGCGTCCAGCGCAGGCTTCTCCAGCCCGAAGATAACGAATACGCCTTCATTCCGCTTTTGCATGAAATGATCGACGAGCTCTGGAAACCGGGCATGGCAGTGCGGCTTGTGGGCGTGGCCGTGACGGGCTTTCGGGAAGACGAGTCGCTGCAGGAATCGCTTTTCGACAGTAAGCTTTTTGCAGCCGAAGATGCACAACGTCATCCGCATGCTCATGCAAGGCGCCAGTCAATTGATGCGGAAAACGGCCGCAAACTTTCCCGTGCCACCGATATTGTCAAAGACAGATTCGGCGAATCTGCGGTTTTCTATGGGCGCGAACTGCAGGTTCGAGACAATACAACAGGGTCGGCCGCGAAAAACCCAGCCGACTATCTGAAATAGCAAGATTGTCGTCGAGGCTTTAATTGAATTTGAATACGCGCTGCGCAATATGATAAGCCGAAAGTGCAAAACGACGACCCATCTCGGTGGGGATGTTGCTTCCCCAGTTCAACACGGTATGACGAATTCGCTTGTACAACACGGGGTTTTGCGCTTCCAGATAGCTCCAAATTGCCGCACGATCGCGCTCGTTCTCGTCGGTCTTTTCTAGACGAAGGAAGATCGAGCATATGCACATCATCATGGAAAGGTAATTCTCCATATAGCGTTCGAGCTTCTTCGATTCGACGTCGTCAGGAAGACGAACTGCGTCAATCATGATGCGCGTTACACGAAGCTGCTGGTCACGACGTGAGTACATGATTTTCTCGTTTACGCTCTGGTCTTCGCGGCCGATGAAGTAGCGGTACATATCGACATCGAGGTAGTAAATCGACTTGACGTAAGGCAGCGGCACATAAACAAAGATGTTATCAACATAGAACGTATGTTCGGGAAGCTGCAGGCCGCAATCGCGCAGAAGCTCGGTACGATAAATCACCGAATGCATGAGCAGATATTGCGACTGGTTGAAATGTCCTGTTTCATCCCAGGTGAATTCGCGGTTCCGAGGGAACACGTTGCGATAATGCATCACAATCTGCGCACCTTCATGCACTTTTTCATACACATAGTTCGCAATTACCAGATCAGTAGAATCTTTCAGTTCGCATTGCCTACGTAAATATGTCATCACATCGCGCATAGCATCTTTGTCGAGCCAGTCGTCGGAATCGACCACCTTGAAATAGCGACCTGTTGCATTCGCAAGGCCCGCATTCACCGCTGCGCCATGCCCTCCGTTTTCCTGATGAATGGCACGGATAATCTCAGGGTAACGGCGCTGCCATTCATCGGCTTTTTCTGCAGTATTGTCTTTGGTGGAACCGTCGTCGACAATAAGAATTTCAATATCGCCACGCCCGTCTTCGTCGCATGCGAGAATTGATTCGATGCATTTGTCCATATAGTCCGCAGAGTTGTAGCACGGAATGGCGAATGAAACGGTTTTCATGCCTATGAGCCCCTTTATAAACGCTTTAGGACGGCACAGCCGTCGACTAAACGGAAACACAATCTATTTATTATACGCTGGTTTGTATACTGCCTTTTAATGCAGGTGTCGACACCATACGAAATTCAGCATTCGATAAAAGAATATGCATTGCGACAACGCGGTTCCCTCCCGTTAACACTAAGCGAACGCCCTTTCCGTCATCGGTTTTCAGTGTCTGCAACCACCGCATAACCGAAAATGAACGGCGCTCCCCTGTTGGTCGGAAACGAACAGCGAATGCTTGCATTATGATTGCACGCGATGCAAGCAGCAAAAGAAAGGAATCCGGCATGGCAACGTTTCTTAATACCATGATCGAGCGTGCGAAGGCGGACAAAAAGACCATCGTGCTTCCCGAGGGAAATGACGAACGCGTGCTCGAAGCGGCCCAGAAGATCGTCGATCAGGGCATTGCTGACGTTATCGTTGTGGGCAATGCCGAAGAAATGGCGAGCAAAGGTTTCGCACTCGAAGGCGTTCGCGTCATCGACAATACGACCGATCCGCTTCGCCAGGAATTGGCACAAGGTCTCTATGAACTGCGCAAGGCAAAAGGCATGACCGAAGAAGAAGCCGACAAGCTCATGGACGACGTTATGTATTTTGCAACGATGCTGCTTAAGACCGGCCGTGCCGACGGTCTGGTGGGTGGCGCATGCCATGCGACGAAAGACGTCTTGCATCCCGCACTGCGCATTATCAAGACCGCGCCGGGCAGTAAACTTGTCAGCTCGTTTTTCGTCATGGAAGTTCCCGACTGCGCTTTCGGCGACGCAGGCACGTTCATGTTCGCCGACTGTGCCGTCTGCATCCAGCCTAACGCCGAAGAGCTTTCCGAGATTGCCGTGGCCACGGCGAAATCGTACGAGAAAATCTTTGGCAGCCAGGCGCGCGTTGCCATGCTTTCGCATTCCAGTTACGGATCGGTCAAAGACGCCGACACGGACAAGGTGACCGAAGCGCTTGCATTGGCTAAGCAGAAGGCGCCCGAGTTCGCCATCGATGGCGAACTGCAGGCTGATGCTGCGCTCGTCCCGAGCGTTGCCGCCTCGAAAGCTCCTGACTCCCCCGTCGCCGGCAAGGCTAACGTGCTCGTTTTCCCCGACCTCGATGCAGCCAACATCGGATATAAGCTGGTGCAGCGCTTGGCAAAGGCCGAAGCGTATGGCCCCATTCTGCAAGGTCTCGGCGCGCCGATGAACGACCTTTCCCGCGGATGCTCGGCCGACGATATCGTCGGCGTTGCCGCCATCACCGCAGTCCAGGCGCAGGAGGCGTAAAGTACTCGAAACAGAACGTTTCGTTCTAAAATCGTTCTCAGCAACACAACGAAGGCAGGTACATTCTAGTGTGCCTGCCTTCGTTTTTCGGACGGAAACGAACGTCGCAAGCTTTCAGGCTTGAAAAGAGCTTCGACTTTCACCAATGCCCGAGATGAATCGCGTTCGTCTCATTCACCTTCCATTCTTTTGCACGGGTCCGCAAATCTCTTCCAAAACGCAAAAAGCGGACCGAAGCCCGCTTAAATGCGTGTATATGATTTCGAACTCTCGGCGTTTCTAAAGCTTCGAAACGATCTCGTAAGTATCCTGCGCAATCATCAGCTCTTCATTCGTAGGAATGACGATGATTTTCACCGGCGAGTTATCGTGCGAGATAAAGCGCTCTTTACCGTGGTAATCGCGACGGTTCTTTTCCTGATCGAGGATGATGCCGAGCGGCTGCAGGCCAGCGAACGCCAAACGACGCATGCGGTCGCAGTTCTCACCCACGCCCGCCGTCAGAACGATTGCGTCGACACCCGCCATCTCAATCATATACTGACCAAGATATTTGCGAATGGAGTGAGCGTACATCTCGTAGGCAAGAATCGCGCGCTCATCGCCTTCTTCAGCACCCTTGCGCACGTCGCGCATATCGTTGCTGATGCCCGAAACACCAAGCAGGCCCGATTTCTTGTTCATGATGTCGTTAATCTGCGGCGGCGTCAGTTCTTCCGCCTCTTCAAGGAACGGAATGATTGCAGGGTCGATTGCACCGCAGCGCGTTCCCATCATCAAACCGTCCAAAGGCGTGAAGCCCATAGACGTGTCGACGGCAATGCCATGGTCGACAGCGGAAATGGAGCAGCCGTTGCCCAGATGGCATGTAATGATTTTCAAGTCTTCGAGAGGACGCTCCATCAATGCAGCGCAACGTTGCGCGATATAGCGATGGGACGTGCCGTGGGCGCCGTATTTGCGAATCTGGTGCTTTTCGCACAGCTCATACGGCAACGGATACATGTACGCCGCAGGCGGAAGCGACTGGAAAAACGCCGTGTCGAAAACGGCGACCTGAGGCAGATTGGGCGCAAGGCGCTGGCAGACCTGGATGCACTTCAGGGCAGGCGGGTTATGCAGCGGCGCAAGCGTGCAAAGGCTTTCGATCTTCTCGATGACGTCGGGCGTAATCAAAGCCGACGAATCGAAATAGTTTCCGCCGTGCACGATGCGATGGCCGATAGCGTCGATCTGGTCGATTGACGTGATGGTCGAGCGTTCGCTGTGGATAAGGGCTTCGAAAACGATTCGCAATGCTTCTTCGTGATCGGCCATATACTGCGCGAAAATACGCTCGTCCTTGTCGGCGCCGTGCTTGATGTAGGAGTCTTTGCTTCCTACGCGTTCGCACAGGCCCTTGGCGAGCATCTTATCTTGTTCGGTGTCGACGAGCTGGTACTTCAGCGAAGAAGAACCTGCATTGATAACGAGAATTTTCACGTAATGCTCCTGTGTTCGAGCTTAAAGGGCAGGAGATCCAGAATTCATCGGCGCACCGCCGAGAACATGGACGTGGATATGATGGACGCTTTGCTGGGCGTCGTCGCCGGTGTTCACGATAACGCGATAACCTGACGATGCGATGCCCTTGAGCTCTGCGACCTTTTTGACCGTATTGAACAAATGTCCCATGAGGGCATCGGGGATGCCGTCGCCGATATGGGCATAATGCTCTTTGGGAATAATCAGCGTATGAACGGGCATCTGGGGAGACAAATCGTCAAACGCAATGACAAGATCGTCTTCATAAACCACGGTTGCGGGAATTTCTCCAGCGGCGATTTTGCAAAAAATACAGTCTGTCATAGTGTGCATACCGCCTTTCTTTGAATGTTCCTACCACGCATAACGGGTGATAGTCTACTCGAAAAAACAAGGAGCTTAGGAAAGAGTCGTGTCAGTGGTTGCATCGTCGGCGGGAGCGTCGAGCTGCCCCATAAGCACGTCGACTTTCTGCTGAGCCGTTGCGAGGCGCTTCTTTAGATTGGAAAGCAGCGCAACGCCGTATTCGTACGATTCGAGGCTTTCCTCAAGCTCAAGCGTATTGCTCTCGAGGATAGAAACCGTGCGGTCGAGCTCTGCCATAGCCTCGCGAAAGCTCATTTGGTCTGCCGGTTGCTGGGTTGTTTCGGTCATGATGCGTCCTATTCCGCCGCGCGTGTTGCGGCAATGTCATCGATCGTGCAACGAAGCACGCCGTCCGAGAGGGATACGTCGATTCGCTCGCCAGGCGAAACCGCGCCGACGCTCGACACCACGCGCCCGGCGGTATCGGAAGCCATCGCATAGCCGCGAGAAAGCACTGCCAAAGGAGACAGGTCGTGCAATCGTGCGGCGCGAAGGGCCAAAGCGTGGTCAAAAACGCCGACCATGCTCTGGCCGCAATGCTTCAGTCGCATGGCAGACGTCTCGAGAGCCGACTTGTCTTTCTCGAGGCTCGCAGGCAAAGCCCGAGAAAGACGCTCATGCAGCATGTCGACCGTCATAAAGTCGGTTGCGAACAAAAGCCCAGGATCTTTGAAGACGGGCCGCGACGCGTAGTGGCCGAGCGAGGTTTCCGCCTGAGCCAGGCACCGTTCGACAGCTTTTTCCATAGCGGTTCGACGAGACGCGATGTCGCGCACAAGCGCATCGACATCGGGGGTGACGCGTTCGGCCGCGGCCGTCGGCGTAGAAGCGCGAACATCTGCCACCATATCCGCGATCGAAGTGTCAGGCTCATGGCCGATGCCGGTGACAATGGGCACGGGACATGCCGCGATGGCTCGCGCGAGCGCCTCGTCGTTGAAAGGCATCAGGTCTTCAAAGCTTCCGCCGCCGCGTACGAGCAAAACAACCTCACACCCGGCACGGATGCACGCGTCGATAGCTTCTATCATGCCTGCCGGCGCTCGATCCCCTTCGACGGCAACTCCTGCCAAGGAGATGCGTGTTACAGGAAAACGCCTGCGCATGGTGCGCATGACGTCATGAACGGCATCGCCGCGCGGGGACGTGACCAAGCCGACATGCTCATAGATGCGGCCAACAGGTCGCTTGCGTGCAGGGCTCATCAGGCCTTCTTTTTCAAGGCTTTTGGCAAGCTCGGCAACGCGGCGACGCAAATCGCCCTCGCCTGCAATGGACACCGAAGAAACGTCGAAATTCATGCGGCCTTTCGGCGCATACAAAGTGAACCGACCCGTAAGCTCGACACGCTGCCCCACGCTGAGGCGCACGCCCGATTGGCTGTATCGATTGAGCCACATCATGCATGGGAGGGATGCGCCCGCGTCTTTGACGGTGAAATAGACCGCCTTATAGCCCGGCTTCGCATTGACCTCGGACACTTCGCCGATCAACGTGATTGTGAGCGATTCAAGTGCATGCTTGGCAAGGTGCATAGCTTCTGAAACGCTCAGAGGCCGCGACGAGGCGGCCTCTTTTCGAGCGAAACCTTGGCTGGATGCTTGGGAAAGCAGCATGGCTAGTCTTCCGAACGCGCAGAAAGAACCAGATAGAGAAGTTGCAGCAAGGCAGTAAGCGCTGCCGCCACATAGGTCAGGGCACACGCGCGCAAGACGGAGTAAGCGCCCGAAACCTCGGCCTGATTCATGCCCGTTGCCTGCAAGTATGCCAAACCGCGACGCGAAGCGTCGAACTCGACAGGAAGGGTGACCAGCTGAAAGAC
Source organism: Slackia sp. (assembly GCA_030532315.1). Classification (GTDB taxonomy): domain Bacteria; phylum Actinomycetota; class Coriobacteriia; order Coriobacteriales; family Eggerthellaceae; genus Slackia. The sequence continues at coordinate 3,108 of JAUNLI010000004.1, read as the reverse complement.
CAAAACCGCCGCGAACATGATGATGCCGATTTTCATCATGGTCGCACCGCCCGCTGCGCCCATGACAAGGCCGATCATGAAGATGATCATCCAAGCGTTCGAGCAGAAATTCACTACGGGAACGAGCGCGCTTCGAAACTTCATGAACGCATAGCCTTCGGCATACTGCTGAGCATGGCCCATTTCATGAACAGCAGTGGCGATGGCCGTGATGCTGTACTGACCGTAAGAATCGGGGCCGAGCGTGACCGAGTTCGAACGGGGGTCGAAAAAGTCCTGGTTCGGACCTCCGCGATGGACCGCCACGTTGGAAATGCCCTTGTCAATCGACATGCGACGTGCCATTTCCGCACCGGTAATGCCATACGAACTGGGTACGTGGCTGTATTTCTTCAGTTGCCTGGAAACATAAAGCTGGGCGCCGCCGCCGATGAGCAGCGTAAGAATCATGACGGCGAAGTAGAGGCCCATGCCTCCTGAAACTATGGGCATCGAATGCTCCTTTTCAAAATCAAACAGACCGTTATCTGCAATGGTGGGTATTCTAATCGAACATAAGTACCCGTAAAGCTAGCGTGTCCGATCCGTAACTTTCAACACGCCCTCTTCGATCCCGAGCACGATTTCGCCACGCATCAGACGAAGAAGCTCCTCGCCTACAAGATGGCGGCGCCATCCCTTGAGAATATCCACCTCGTCGTAATGGCCGCGCACGAGCTTCGCCAAATCGGCATGGGAGGCCAAAACCCCGAATGCTACACCCGCTTCTTTCGCGCGCACCTTAACGAGGGAGTAAAGCAAATCGACTTGAGGGTCGACATTCGGTTCGCTTTTGAACGCCTTGTTCAATTCAGGCCACGCCTCTTCAGGCGCATCGAGACCTTGCTTGCATGCGGCAAGCACACGACGGGCGTCGTCGGTCTTGAGCGCATTGGAAACGCCGCGCACCATGAAGAGCTCATCAAGAGAGCGCGGTTCGCGCTTGCACACCTCGACGATCTGCTCGTCGGTGAGGATCCATTTCCTCGGAACGTTGCGCTTCATAGCCGCCTCTTCGCGCCATGCCGCAACCTCGCGCGCGGCCGAAAGCTGTCGAGGCGTAAGCTGGTTGACGCGTTTGAGACGCTTGAATCGCTCGTAGGGATCGACCCTATAGCGCTCAGGATCACACAGTTCTTCGAAATCGGGGTCAAGCCACGAAAGACGCCCGAGCTGCTCAAGGCGCGCTTTCATGGAATGGTAGATGCGCGGAAGATAAATGACGTCATCGAGCGCGTATTCGAGCTGCGAGTCGGTCAGGGGCCTACGGCTCCAGTCGGTAAACGAATCGGCCTTCTTCAGCTTCACGTTGCATTCGTTCATAACAAGCGAACCGTAGCCGATCTGCAGCGTATCGCCAAGAAGCGAGGCTGCGATTTGCGTATCGAAAACCGGTCGGGGAATCACGCCCATTTCATGCGCGATCAGTTCCATGTCCTGACCGGCTGCATGGAACAGCTTGACGATCTTCTCGTCGACGAACAGGTCGGCCAGAGCAGAGAGGTCTTTCACCCTGAACGGATCGACCGCCACGCTTTCTTCTTCCGTCGCAAGCTGAATCAGGCACAGCTTGGGCCAATATGTTTTTTCTCTCAGAAACTCGGTGTCGACGGCAAGAATGGGTGATGTTTTCGCACGGGATACGAACTCTTTCAACTGCCTCTGATCGGTTATGTACAACGCTTTTCCTTTGAATCACGGTAGATGGGTAACAATATGCGGCTGGAATTATAATATGGTAGCGAAAGAAAGGAGGGCGGCCGCTGTGAAAGTGCTTATCATCAACAATCTCGCATCTGGATATCGCGAGGGCTCCGTATATGACTTCATGCGTTCCTTCGTCGAAGACGGGGACGAGGTTTGCCTGCGTTCATCGGACGGAACAACCTCGATCAACCGCCTGCTCGACGATGCGGAAGATTTCGACGTCGTTGTCGCCTCGGGCGGCGATGGCACCATCGCAAGCGTCGCCTATCGGCTGCGCAACACCGGCGTACCCGTGCTTCCCTACCCTGCCGGCACGGCGAACCTGCTTTCGCTCAACCTGCTCGAGCCCAACGAGCCGCATGCGCTTGCCAAACTTGCCCGATCGGGCAAGACGCTCGATTTCGATATGGGGGAAATCGAGCGCGATGGACAGACGTTCGGCTTCATGATCATGGCGGGGGCAGGCTACGACGCCACGATTATGGAAAGCGCGGCGCCGAATAAGAAGCTTCTCGGCCCTGTGGCGTATTTTCTTGCAGCGGGCTCCAACATTGCACCGCAGCATTCGAAAATCGCAATCGACGTCGACGGCACGAAGGTGGAAACCGAAGGCCTTGGCGTGCTGCTCGTTAATTTTTCCCAGATTCAGTTCGGCATCTCCGTCACGCATTGTAACCAGCCGCGCGATGGAAAACTCGGCGTGGTGGTGCTGAAGGCCAAAAACGCCGTGGAATTGCTGCCAAGCGTGTTTGCAGCCATGCTCGATCGCGACGGACACTTCCCCGATCGCGGCGATGCCCTTGAAATCTACTCGGGCAGCCGCATCGAAATCTTCGCCGACCCTGCATTCGAAATCCAATACGACGGCGAGCCTACGGGCAAGAAAACGCCTTTCGTCGCGCGCGCCCTGCCGCAAACGGCGCGCCTAATCGTATCGGACGAAGCATACGAGCTGTTCAAATAGTCGGTACCATCACTTACATTTTCCGTCTATCCACAAAAAACGGCGCCCGAAGGAATCGGGCGCCGTTTGCAATTCGGGGGCGATTAGTTCTTTGAATCGGACGAAGCGTCTTCCTCGACCGTTTCGTATTCGATTTCGATCGGCTTGTTCAACGCATGCTGCGCCGTCGCGCTGGCAAGCACTTGCTCGCGAAACGTCTTGGCGTCCTCGCCGTCGACGGGCGCCATGATGTAGACGTTACCGCCGATAAAGATCGGGGTTGCCTGAGTGGTGGTAGAGCCTTGGGCGGTATTGTTCGATTCGGCGGCCTTCGCACGCTCCTCCTCGATGCGCTCGAGCATTTCGGCGCGCACCGTTTCGATCTGAGCGGCTGTTTCTTCCTGCCAACGGCTCTTTTT